>NZ_JBHYWI010000003.1:109672-136328 GCF_042751525.1 Kitasatospora sp. NPDC059408 | reverse complement strand
TCTTACCGGGGGGGGGGGTCCGGCGGGGGGGCCGTGCCGGGGGGGGGGCCGGCGCTCGGGGGGGGGGGGGCGGGCCCCCCGGCCCGCGCCCACTGGTCCGAGCGGGAGGCGCCTTACTTCAGGGCCGACAGGGCCGCGTCGTAGTTCGGCTCGTCGGCGATCTCCGCCACGAGCTCGGTGTGCAGGACGTTGTCGTTCTCGTCCAGCACGACGACGGCGCGCGCGGTCAGGCCGGCCATGGCGCCCGCGGCGATGTCGACGCCGTAGGCGGCGTGGAAGTCGCGGTTGCGGAAGGTGGAGAGGGTCTTGACGTTCTCCAGGCCCTCGGCGCCGCAGAAGCGGGCCTGCGCGAACGGCAGGTCGGCCGAGATGCACAGCACGACGGTGTCGCTGAGCTCGTTGGCCTCGGCGTTGAACTTGCGGACGGAGGCCGCGCAGGTCGGGGTGTCGACGCTGGGGAAGATGTTGAGGACCTTGCGCTTGCCCGCGAAGTCCTTCAGCGACGCGTCGACGAGACCGGCACCGACGAGGGTGAACGAGGGCGCCTGGCTGCCCGACTGCGGCAGCTCGCCCGCGACCTGAACCGGGTTGCCCTTGAGGGTGACCTGAGCCATGAGGGTTTCTCCTCCAGATGGACCTGCTACGAAACGGCCACACCGCGAACCGTCTCGGGTGACCGGGGAACACGAAGATCCTACTGAGTGCGCCGAGGCGGTGGGAGTGCGTGCCCAGCCACCGGACACCCGCGCGGCCGACACGCCGCTGTACGGCCGCGCGACTGAACCTGTCCGCCCTTGGACCGAACGGCCGCAGGTGCCCGGCGCGCCTGTTGGTTGACGAAGTACCGCGGGGAGATCCTGACGGCGGCCGGAGGGCGCCACGCGTGTCCCCGGTCGGGCCGCCCGATCGAAGTCCGCCGCGCACTGTGCCGTCACTCCTGGGAGGTGTGGAGGTCATTCCCCGGTCCCCAGAGGTCGAGCGGCTGCTGCCGGCAGGCACAGGACGCGTCCGCCCCGGCCGGTGGGTGCGTACGGCGGGTGCGGTCGCGAGCGTGGTGGCCGTGGGCGTGCTGGTGGGCGGGGCGTCCGCGGCGGGCGCCGGGCACCACGGTGGTGGGCATCCGGCGGGCCCGGTGGCCGGTTTCTGCGTGTGCCTCCGGGTGGGCGGGACCGCTCCGGTCGAGGTCACCATCGCTCCGGAGCGTGACCACCACCGGCCTCCGCACCAGCATCACCGGCCGTGCCCCACCTCTGCGCCGACGCCGACGCCGACGCCATCGCCGACGCTTTCGGACAGCGCCGGCGCCGGGCGCCTGGACGGCGACGGCGACGATGACGAGCGCGGTGGCCACCACCACGGTGGTCACCACCATCACCATCATCACCACCTGCGTCCGTGCCCGAGTCCGACACCCACGCCTTCCCCTACTCCGACGCCCTCTCCCACTCCGACGCCCACTCCGACAGCCACCCCGCCGTCGAGCCCGTCCCCCACGCCACCACCCAGCCCCTCACCCACGCCGACTGCCTCACCGGTCCCCTCCACCACGCCGACGCAGACGCCCACCTCGCCCCCGCCCGTCGCCTCGCCGTCGCCCTCGCCGTCGCCGTCGCTTCCGAGTCCGTCACCTGTGCCGACCCCGCCCTCCGCTCCGCCGCCAGCCCCGACACCACCTCCGCCGGCGGCACCGGCACCCGCACCGGCACCCGCACCGGCACCCGCACCCGCACCCGCACCCGCACCCGCACCCGCAGCGCAGAATCCGGCCCCAGCCGCCGCTGCCCCCGCCGCCGGGCCCGCCCCCGCCGCAGCCAACCCGGCCGCCACCGAACCACAGCCGTCGCCCCGACCCACCGGGCCTGCGGCGGCCAGTCCGGTCACACCGGACACCCCCCGCCCGAGCCCGGCGTGGCCGACCCAGGCCCCCACCCGGGCGCCCACGTTCCGCGCAGCGCCGGCCGGCCCGACCACCGCGCCTCCGTACCACCCGGGCGTCCCGATGGCGGCCACCATGCTGCTGATCCTCGTGCCCGCGGTCATCGCGGCGGCGGCGCTGCGCCCGGGGCGCGGCCGAGGCGGCGGCCATGAGCAGGGCCGGCGATGACGCCTCGTCACCGGACGCCCCGACGCCCGCGTCGCAAGGACCGGGCCGCCGACCGTAGAAGCCAGCCAGTGAGAGGGAGTTCCGATGGGTCCATGGGTGGCGCTGGTCGTCGCCGCGGCCGCAGCGTGCCTCGTCGCCGGGGCGGTGGTGCTCCTGCGGCGCCACCAGAGCACCGAGCCGAGACACGACGAGACTCCGGACGTCATCGAGTACATCACGATGATGATCGGGATCGTCTACGCGATCGTCCTCGGGCTGGCGATCGCCGGCGTCTGGCAGGCGCGCGTCGCCGCCGAGGACGACGTGCTCCGCGAGGCCCAGGCGCTCCACGAGGTCGGGGACCGTGCGGCGGTCTACCCGCCCGAGGTCCGCGACAAGATCAGGGCGGACGTGGACGCCTACGTGTCGTACGTCGTCCGGGTCGAGTGGACGTACATGGGCGATCACGGAACGATCTCCGACAAGGGCACCCAGCTGCTCGAACAGGTCCGTGCCGACGTCGCCACCAGGCCGCCCACGACCGAGCTGGAGGCGCAGTCCTACCTGCCCATCCTGGACCGGATCACCGTCGCCGACGACGCCCGCAGCGCCCGCGGTCAGTACGCCGGCGCCACCATGCCCGGCCTGGTCTGGATCGGGCTGATCGCGGGAGCCGCCATCACCGTCGGCATGCTCTTCGCCCTCCAGATCCGCCACACGCCGCGGGAGCTGGCGCTGGCCGGGTGTTTCAGCGCGCTGATCGCCTTCCTGCTGTTCATGATCTGGGACTTCGACAACCCCTTCGGCGGGAGCGTCCGTGTCACCGCCAGACCCTTCATCGACCTGTTCCCCTACCTGGATCTCCGCAAGAACGGGTAGCACGGCACGGTTTCCACCCGTTCCACCCGTTCATCCCGTTCATCCCGTTCACACCTCGGTTCACCGATTGTCCGGAACCAGCCGACCGTCGGTAATGCCCGTTGTGCTCCCAATGCGCCCGGGACTACTGTCGGTCTTAGTGAACGAAACCGTTCCCTCCCGTCGTTCGCTCCCAAAGCCATTGGGGGACCTGCCATGGCCACCTCCCACGCCCTGGCCTCGGCTCCGCCGGCGTCCGCCCGCCGCGGCCAGCACCCGGGGATAGCGCTCACCGTCATCGCGGCCACGCAGCTCATGGTCGTCCTCGACATCACGATCGTGAACATCGCGCTGCCGCACATCCAGCGGGCGCTGAACTTCTCCACCACCAACCTGTCGTGGGTGATCAACGCCTACACCCTGACGTTCGGCGGGCTCCTGCTGCTCGGCGGGCGCACCGGCGACATCCTCGGGCGCCGGCGCGTGTTCATCGTCGGCGTGCTGGTCTTCTCCTTCGCCTCACTGCTCGGCGGCGTCGCGCAGAACGCCGCGTGGCTGCTCGCGGCCCGGTCGCTCCAGGGCCTGGGCGGCGCGATCGCCTCGCCGACGGCGCTCGCGCTGATCGCGACCAACTTCAAGGAAGGGCCCGAGCGCAACCGCGCGTTCGGCGTCTACTCGGCCGTGGCCGGTGCGGGCGGCGCGGTCGGACTGCTGCTCGGCGGCATGCTGACCTCCTGGCTGTCCTGGCGGTGGGTGCTGTTCGTCAACGTGCCGATCGGCATCGCGATCGCCCTGCTGGCGCCGCTCTACATCAACGAGTCCGAACGGCACCCCGGCCGCTTCGACCTCCTGGGCGCGTTCACGGCCACCACCGGCATGGTGTCCCTGGTCTACGGGTTCATCCGCGCCTCCGACCACGGCTGGACGGACGCGGTGACGCTCCTCGCGTTCAGCCTCGCCGTCGTCCTGCTCGCCGCGTTCCTGCTGAACGAACGGCGCGTGCCACAGCCGATCACCCCGCTGCACCTGCTGCGCAGCCGCAGTCGCGCGGGCGCGTTCGGGCTGATGCTGTGCCTCGCCGCGGCGATGTTCAGCATCTTCTTCTTCATCACCCTGTTCGTGCAGGAGATCCTCGGGTTCAGCCCGCTGCGGGCGGGCTTCGCGTTCCTGCCGATCAGTGTCGCCATCGTCGCCGCGGCGCAGTTCGCCGCCCGCAACCAGGTCCGGTTCGGGGCCAAGCCGTTCTTCGTCGTGGGCTCGCTGCTGGTGCTGGGCGGGGTGTTCTGGGCGACCAGGATCTCCCTCGACACGACATACGCCTCCGGCGTCCTCGGGCCGACGCTCCTGTTCGGCTTCGGCATGGGCTCGATATTCGTCCCGGTCATGCTGACGGTCGTGTCGCAGGTGGCCCCGCACGAGACGGGCGCGGCCACCGGCACGCTCAACGCGATGCAACAGGTGGGCGGTTCGCTCGGGCTGTCCATCCTGGTGACGGTCTACGGCACGGCGAGCCGCAACGAGGCGCAGCAGCAGGTCGCGAAGTTCCTCCACGCGGCGACGCCGCAACAGGCCCTCCAGTTCAGGGCCACCGGGAAGCTGCCGGCACCGTACTCGTCGGCGGTGCTGGTGCACGGCATCTCCCGGGCGTTCGAGATGGGGCTGGTGTTCGCGGTGCTGGCGGTGGTGATGGCGGTGTTCGTCATCAAGGTCCCCAAGGTCCCGGCCCCCGTCGCCGACAAGGCACCCGAACCCGCGGGCTAAGGCCGGGGGCCGGGGGCTACCCGGCGTACTCCAGCGGCGGCGCGATCGCCCGGGCGTCCACGCCCTCGCCCACCCACAGGCCCATCAGTCGAGTACTCGCTGACCGAGCTGGGGCGGACCCTCCTGGAGCCGATCGAGGCATTCGGCGCCTGGGCGTTCCGGCACGGCGACGACGTCATGGCGGCGAGGGAGCGGGCGGGGGAGTGAAGCGGAGGGGGCGGCGCGCGGCGGGGGCGGTCGCTCCGCGCCGTACTTGACAGGACATCAGGGCGTCGAGGACAGTCCATGTAGCAATGGTTTTCATCTTCGTTAACCGTTGACGCCTTCGGCACCACCAGCCCCACGCACCCCCGGGAAAGGACACCCCCATGTCGCTCGACGTCTCCCCCGCCCTCCTCGCCCAGGCCGCGCACGGCGAGGTCGACGAGGCCGACTTCGTCGAAACGGTCCGCACGTCGCTCCCCTACGCCTACCAGGTGGTCGCCGGCCTCAGCACCGAACTCGCCGCCGGCGACGAGGAGTTCGTCAACGACAACACCACCCCCACCGACGAGGAGCGCGCCCAGCTGCTCCGCGCCCTCGCCAGCAACGCCATCCGCGGCAGCCTGGAGCGGCACTTCGACGTGACGCTCGCGTTCGTCAACTGCCACCGCGTCGCGGCCTTCCGGCCCGGTGCCGAGACCAGCGAGGCGTACCGGGAGTTCACGTCCCTGCACAACCAGATCCGCAACCAGAGCCCGGAGCTGCGCAGCTGCTGACCTCCGGGTGACGACGGGCCTCCGCACCGTGGGCGGGGGCCCGTCGTGTTGCGCCGTGTGGCGGACGGGTTGCGACTGCGTTGACGGTCCGCCGGCGATCTTGTGGGGCGGTGGACGGCATGCGTAGGTTCGACCCGTACCCCTTGAACGTCCCGTCGCCCGCCCGGAGGCCGCCATGCCGTCGTCGACCACCCCACGACCGCTGCGCAAGCTCGGCTTCCTCACCATCGGCCTCTTCGACGAGGCCGACCCGCGCCGCGGCCACGAGACCACCCTCGAACTCATCGAACTCGGCGAACGCCTCGGCTTCGACAGCGCCTGGCTGCGCCACCGCCACCTCCAGTACGGCATCTCCTCCCCCGTCGCCGTCCTCGCCGCCGCCAGCCAGCGCACCCGCCGCATCGAGCTCGGCACCGCCGTCACGCCCCTCGGCTGGGAGAACCCGCTGCGCCTCGCCGAGGACCTCGCCACCGTCGACGTGCTCTCCGGCGGCCGGCTCAACGCGGGTGTCAGCGCCGGCCCGCCCGCCCACTACGACCGGGTGCGCGGCGCCCTCTACCCCGACACCGGCGACCACCAGGACTTCGGCCCGGCCCGCGCCCGGCGCCTGCTCGACCTCGTCCGGGGCGAATCCGCCTCCGACTTCGCCGGGACCGAGGGCATCGAGGTGTACTCGCGGCGCGTCCAGCCGCACTCCCCCGGGCTCGCCTCCCGGATCTGGTACGGCGCCGGGAGCCTGCGCTCGGCGCGGTGGGCGGGCGAGAACGGGCTGAACCTGCTGATCAGCAGCGTCGTGAAGCCGGAGGAGGAGGCCGAGTCGTACGACTTCGCGGCGATCCAGCTCGCCCTCGTCCGCGCCTTCCGCGCCGCCCACCCGGACGGGGACCGCGCCCGCGTCTCCCAGGGGCTCGTCGTGATCCCCACCGACAGCGCCACGCCCGCCCAGCGCGCCACGTACGAGGCCTACGCCGCCTCCCGGGCGCCCCGGACCGGGATACCGCAGGGCCCGGCCCGGCTGCTGTTCGAGCGCGACTTCGTCGGCACGACGGACGAGCTCGTCGAACAGCTCCACGCCCACGCCTCGTTCCGGGAGATCGACGAGGTCGCGTTCGCCCTGCCCTTCACCTTCGCCCCCGAGGACTACGTCCAGATCCTCACCGACCTCGCCACCCGCCTCGGCCCCGCCCTCGGCTGGAAGCCGGCCGACCGGGACCGCTGAAGGTTCGGCCCCCATAGCGGCCGGAACGGACAGCAACCCGGGCGAGCTGGGAATTGCGCGGCGCCGTGACTCTCAGAACTCGCCCGTAGCCAGCTCCACGTCGAGCGGCGCGGGCAGCCGAATGGGGAAGCCGAGGGGGTACGGGCCCTCGACGAGGGTGTAGTCGGGCTCGCCGGGCCGGGTGAAGAGGGTCCACGTGCGTTCCCCGCGGTCGACCAGGAGGTAGACGGGGGCGCCGAATTGCGCGTGGCGGCGGCGCTTCGAGGTGGCGTGGTTCGTGTCGGTGCACCCCGGCGGGACGACCTCGACCACGAGGAGCGTCTGTTCGGGCAGCAGCGCGCCTTCCGTCCTGGCCAGTGCCGCCGGTATCACCGCCAGGTGCGGGACGTAGCGGTTCGCCGTGCCCGGGAAGTCGAGGTCGCCGGAGCCCGCGAACAGGCCGAGCTCGCGCAGGCGCGGGCGGAGCTGCTCGCGGATGGCGGAGGCGACGTTCGAGTCGGCCCAGGAGCGGCGGACGGGCGCGACGACGCCCTCGATCAGTTCGGTGTGCACGCCCGGAGGCTACCGGGAGGGTCGGACACGCCCCCTCTGGCCAGATGACTAAGCGCTTGCTTAGACTCACGCTCACGTGTCATCGCCGTACCGACTGGAGGCGCCCCCATGTCCGCTGTCAATCGCCAGGTCCGTCTTGCCCGCCGGCCCGTAGGGGAGGTGCGCGACGGGGACTGGGAGCTGGTCGACGGCGCGGTCGGCGAGGCCGGGGACGGGGAGTTCGTCGGGCGGACGCGCTTCGTGTCGCTCGACCCGGCGATGCGCGGGTGGCTGGACGACCGGCCGTCGTACCTGCCGCCGGTGGGGATCGGCGAGGTCATGCGGGCCGGGTCGGTGGTCGAGGTCGTCGCGTCGCGGCACCCGGGGTTCAAGGTCGGCGACCACGTCGTGGGCGCGTTCGGCGTGCAGGAGTACGCCGTGTCGGACGGCAAGGGCGCGCTGCGCGTCGACCCGTCGCTCGCGCCGCTCTCGACCTACCTGGGCGCCCTCGGCATGCCCGGCATGACGGCGTACTTCGGCCTGCTGGACGTCGGCGCGCTCAAGGAGGGCGAGACGGTCGTGGTGTCCGGCGCCGCCGGGGCCGTCGGGACGATGGTCGGCCAGATCGCCAAGGTCAAGGGCTGCCGGGTGATCGGGATCGCCGGCGGGCCGGAGAAGTGCGCCCTGCTCACCGACGAACTCGGCTTCGACGCCGCCGTCGACTACCGCGCCGAGGACGTCCGCAAGGCGCTGCGCACGCACGCCCCGGACGGCATCGACGTCTACTTCGACAACGTCGGCGGCGACATCCTCGACGCCGCCCTCAGCCGCCTCGCGATGCACGCCCGCGTCGTGATCTGCGGGGCGATCAGCCAGTACAACAACGAGACCGCCGTCCAGGGCCCCTCCAACTACCTGTCCCTGCTGGTGCGCCGGGCCCGCATGGAGGGCTTCGTCGTCTTCGACTACGCGCGCCGCTACGCCGAGGCCGCGGCCGAGATCGCCGGCTGGATCGGCGAGGGCCGGATCAAGGTCAAGGAGCACGTGGTCGAGGGCGCGGTCGACGACTTCCCGCAGACGTTCCGGATGCTGTTCAGCGGCGAGAACACCGGGAAGCTCGTCCTGCGGCTGCCGTGAGCACCCGGCGGGGTGTTCGCCGTGATCATCATGGTGAGCGCCCCGCCGGACGAGTGCCGGTGCGAGGGACGCCCGGCCGGAAATCTTGCGGTGGCGGGCCTGGTGCGGCCGGACGAAAACCACCGATTTGGTACAGAGCGGTATCTCTCTGTGAGCATGGGCGGTCGCTCCACCGAGCGCAGCAGGACCAGGAAAGGCGCACCACCCCCATGCAGACCAGCCCGGCCGTGACCCGGCAGGCTCCCCGGCCGACCCCGCCCACCGACGCGGGCCCCGCCACCCCCTCCCCCTCCCGTTCGGGCGGGCGGTTCGGCCTGCCGACCGCGACCGCGCTCGTGATGGGGAACATCATCGGCGGCGGGATCTTCATGATCCCGGCCGCCGTGGCGCCGTTCGGGACGGTCAGCCTGGTCGCGTTCGCGGTGCTGACCGTGGGCGCGATCGCGCTCGCGCTCGTCTTCGGGCAGCTGGCCCGCCGCAACCCGCGCACCGGCGGTCCCTACGTCTACGCCCGTGAGGCGTTCGGCGACTTCGCCGGGTTCATCTCCGCCTGGTCGTACTGGATCACCACGTGGGTCAGCAACGCGGCGCTCGCCGTCGCGGCCGTCGGCTACCTCGACGTGCTGGTCCCCGTCCAGCACTCCACCGTGGTCACCATCGCCGCCGCGCTGACCGTGCAGTGGCTGCCCGCGCTGGCGAACCTGGCCGGCACCCGGTACGTCGGGGTCGTCCAACTCGTCTCCACCGTCCTCAAGTTCATCCCGCTGGCACTGGTCGCGGTGGGCGGCCTCGGCTTCTTCGACCCGAAGAACCTCGGCCCGTTCGACGCCTCCGGCCAGGGCGTGGTCGGCGGCATGACGGCCGCCGCGGCGATCCTGCTCTTCAGCTACCTGGGCGTCGAGTCGGCCGCGATGAGCGCGGGCAAGGTCCGCGACCCCGAGCGCAACGTCGGCCGGGCGAGCGTCCTCGGCACGGCGGGCGCGGCCCTGGTCTACCTGCTCGGCACGCTGGCGGTGTTCGGCACCGTCGCACACGACGAGCTCGTCCACTCCTCCGCGCCGTTCTCGGACGCCGTGAACGCGATGTTCGGCGGCTCGTGGGGCGGGACGGTCATCGCCGTGGCCGCACTGATCTCGATGACGGGCGCACTCAACGGCTGGACGCTGCTGGCCGCGCAGGCGCCGTACGCGGCCGCCAAGGACGGGCTGTTCCCGGCCGCGTTCGCCAAGGAGAAGCGCGGGGTGCCGGTGCTCGGCGTCGTGGTCAGCGTGGCGCTGGCCTCGGTGCTGACGGTGCTCAACTTCGCGTCCGGCGCGAAGGGCGCGTTCGACGCCCTCGTGCTGATCACCACCTTCACCGCGACCGTCCCCTACCTGCTCTCCACCGCCGCCCAGCTCTACTGGCTGGTGCGCGGCGGGCGCGAGGTGGCCGGCGCCCGTCTCGTCCGCGACGCGGTGCTGGGCCTGGGCGCGTTCGGCTTCTCGCTGTGGCTGGTCGCGGGCGCCGGGTACGCGGCCGTCTACCAGGGCGTGCTGTTCCTGTTCGCGGGCATCCTCGTGTTCGTCTGGATGTCCGGGCGCCGCAAGGACTGACGCCCTCGGGTAGGGAGAACCCCCTCAGGCCGGGAGCGCCCGGTGGTACTTGTCCGCCGCAAGTACCGCCGGGCGCTTCCTCGTTGTCCCGGCCCGAAGGAGACGCCCCAGGACACGCCCTACCGCAGGGGCAGGGTGAACCAGGTGGTCTTGCCCACCTCGGCGGGCCGGGTGCCCCAGCGGTGGGACAGGGCCTCGACGAGGGTGAGGCCGCGGCCCGACTCCTCGTCCGTCTCGGCGAGCCGGGGGTGCGGCAAGTGGGGGCTGTGGTCGGTGACTTCGACCACCAGTTCGGCCGGATGGCAGCGCAGGTGCAGGCGGACGGGGCCCTTGCCGTGCTGGATGGCGTTGGTGAGCACCTCGGAGGTCAGGAGCTTGACGTCGTCGGTCAGGTGGCCGTGGTTCCAGGAGCCGAGGACCTTCTCGACGAAGGCCCGCGCCTCGGCGGAGGAGGTCGGGACGGCGGGCAGCTCGATCGCGGCCGTGGCGTCCGGGGCCGCGGGGACCTGGGCCAGCAGGAGCGTGACGTCGTCGTCGTAGCCGGGGACGGGCGGGAGCAGCGTGGTCAGGATGTGGTCGGCCACGGCTTCCAGGTCGCCGGGGTCGGGGGTCGTGTCGATGGCGGACATGAGGGTGTCGAGGCGGTCCTCGATGTCGCACCCGGGGGCCTCGATCAGGCCGTCGGTGAACAGCGCGAGCAGGGTGTGCGGCGGCAGGACGGCGGACGTCTGCCGGTGGGGGACGCCGCCCACGCCCAGCGGCGCGCTCACCGGCGCCGGCAGGATCCGGGCCGCGTGGCCGGGGGTGGCGGCCAGGATCGGGAGGTGGCCGGCCGAGCAGACGGACACCTCCCGGGTGTCGGGGGCGATGACCAGGTAGCAGCAGGTGACGAGCTGGTCGGGGACCGCGAGGTCGCCGACGACCGTCTCCAGGGACTGCATCAGGTCCCGCGGCTCCATGCCGGTGATGGCCAACGCGTGGGCGGCCGAGCGCAGTTGACCCATGACGGCGGCGGCTTCCAGGCCACGGCCCATGACGTCGCCGATGAGGATCCCGACCCGGCCGGCGCCCAGCGGGATGAGGTCGAACCAGTCGCCGCCGACGCCCGCTCCCTGGGTCGCCGGCCGGTAGCGGTGGGCGGCGGTGAGCCCGGGTATGGCGGGCGGGGTGCCCATCAGGCTGCGCTGGAGGGTGAGGGCGATGTGCCGCTGCTGCTCGTAGAGCACGGTGAGTTCGGCCTCCGCCGCCTTGCGGTCGCTGACGTCGCGGACGGCGGCGGAGAACAGGAGGCCGTCGCTGGTCTCCAGCGGGCTGAGGCTGATCTCGACGGGGAACTCGGTGCCGTCCTTGCGCAGCCCGCGCAGGTCCAGGCCCGCGCCCATGGGCCGCACCTGCCGGTTGGCCGCGTAGTCGTCGCGGTGCCGGGCGTGGTGGGCGCGGAAGCGGCCCGGGATCAGCAACTCCACCGGCCGTCCCAGGAGTTCCTTGCGACCGTAGCCGAACAGCGCCTCGGTCTGGGCGTTCACGAGCGTGATCGTCCCGGTGTCGTCCACGATGACCATCGCGTCCGGCGCCGCTTCCAGCAGTCCGCGGAACCGCTCCTCGGCGGCCGGCGAGCCGCCCTTGCTCTCCCCCTGGGCCTTCGCTGATCTGTGCGCCTTGCCCATGTCGACCCCAGATGCGTTGTGCTGTACGAGTTTCGAAAGCCAATACCACCGCAACGGGACCGTGTCGCAGGACAGTTGACTCCATTTGCCGCATCACGAGCGAACCGGCTCCGAGTCCGACCGGAAGCAACCGTTCGCGACCTGCCCCCGGTCGGCGGCGCGCCGTCGGGCACGGCGCAGCAATCCGGTACCGCCGGTGGGCCGCCCTGAGGGAGACTCGCCTGGACGACGAGGAGAGGAAACCATGGCACGACCTGCAGTCGGGGCGGCCCCGAACCGCTGCGACGAGTGCGGCGGCTACGAGTACGGCGGCGCGCCCGTCTGCCCGGCCTGCCGGGCGCTCGTCGACGGCATCGTCGAGGACGAATGGTCCGTGTTCCTGGCCCGCATGGGAGCGGTCGGCGAGCGGGACGCGGCGGCCCTCGCCGAGATGGTCGCGGCCGAACCGGACCGGCACGACTGGCGCGTGGTCGACGCCGCCCTCGACCGCCTGACCTGCCCCGACTGCGGCGACCGGCTCGCCCGCGGCCCGCTCGGCTGCGCCGCCTGCGACCTCGCCCACGGCTTCCGCTACGCCGCGATCGAGACGGACCGCCCGGGCGTGCCGTGGGGCAACGAGCACGGCGTCCGCGTCAACGTCTCCGTCGTGCGCCGCCCGCACGTGACCTCGGCCGACGAACTCCTCGCCCGCCGCCTGACGCTGCCCCTCCTCCTGGCGGGCCACCTGCCGACGACCGCAGAGGCGCAGCGGATGAGCGCCCTGATCCGGCAGGCCCCGGCGGCGCGGCGGGCGGAGGTCATCGCGGAGGCGGTGGAGGAGATGCTGCGGCGCACGGCGGGCCGAGGGTGATCGATTCAGATCGCCGGACCGATCCGCGGGAGGACGACGTTCCGGCCGAGTCCGAGGACGGGCGCCGGCTCGCCGCCCTGCCCCGGGAGTGACGGGGCCTATCGGAGGGTCTCGGGAACTCCCGGGGTGAGCCAGTGGAGGCGGTCGGCGAGGCCCGCGGCGGTGAAGTGGGCGGTCGTCTCCTCCGGGCCCTCGGTGAAGTGCTCCCACGACGCGTAGTGCAGCGGGACCACGCGGCGGGCGCCGAGGGAGCGGGTGAGGGCGGCGGCCTGGGCCGCGTCCATGGTGATGAGCTCGCCGCCGCCGAACGCCTCGATGCGCGCGGCGCCGAGGTGGAGGAAGGCGGTGCCGATGCGGAACCGCCGTCCGATCTCGTCGAGTTCGGGGATGTGGACGGTGTCGCCCGAGACGTAGACGGCCTCCTCCTCGCCGGGCGCCTCGATCACGAAGCCCGTCACGTCGCCGACCGGGCCGTGCAGGCAGGGCGTGCCCGTGACGCGCAGCGTGCGGCCGTCGACGGTCAACTCGTGCGTGGCCCACGGCGCGAGGCCGACGGCTCCGCCGCCGAGGCGGCCCGCGCCGCTGACGGTGGTGAGCACCGGGCGGCCGTCCAGCAGCGTGCGGCCGGTGGCGTCGAGGTTGTCGGGGTGCTCGTCGTGGCTGAGCAGGACCGCGTCCGCCTCCGGCAGCCGGTCGGCGTCGACCGCCGGGCCGGCGGTGCTCTGCAGGGTGACGGGGCCGCGCCGGTACTCGGCGGGCGCGGGGTCGAAGGCCGGGTCGGTGAGCAGCCGCAGGCCGCCGATCTCCAGCAGGGCGGTGGCGGTGCCGATGTGGGTGACGGTGATGGTCACGTGTTCTCCGTGATTCAAGTGACGGTGACGCGGAAGCGGCGTCGGTATGCGGTCGGGGTGGCGCCGAGGTGGTCGCGGAAGACGCGGTGGACGGTCTCGACCGAGCCGAAGCCGCAGGCGCGCGCGACGGCGGGCAGGGGCTGGTCGGTCCGTTCGAGGAGCCTGCGCGCGGCCTCCAGGCGCAGCTGCTCGACGTAGGCGCCGGGCGTGGTGCCGGTCTCGGCGCGGAAGACCCGGGCGAAGTGCCGTTCGCTCATCGTGACGCGGGCGGCGAGCACGGGTACCGAGAGGTCGGCGTCGAGGTGGTCGGCGATCCAGCGGCGCAGGGTGCGCAGGTCGGCGCGGCCGCCGGTGCAGTGGGTCAGCGGGACGCTGAACTGGCTCTGGCCGCCGGATCGCTGGAGGTACATCACCATGACGCGGGCGATGTCGAGCGCGAGGTCGTCGCCGTGGTCCTCGGCGACGAGGGCGAGGGTCAGGTCCATGGAGGCGGTGAGGCCCGCGCTGGTCCAGATCCGCCCGGAGCGGACGAACACCGGGTCGGCGTCGACCACGACGGCGGGGTGGTCGGCCGCGAGGCGGTCGGCGGTGGCCCAGTGGGTCGTCGCCCGGTGCCCGTCGAGCAGCCCGGCCGCCGCCAGCACGTGCGCGCCGGCACACACGGAGGCGACGCGCCCCGCCTGCGGCCCGACCTCGCGCAACCACGCCACGACGGCGTCGTCCACGCGCGGCACGGGCCCGTCCGCCCCGATGTCCACCCGCCCGGGCACCAGCAGGGTGTCCGGGCGCACCGGGGGTTCGCGCAGCGTCTCTCCGACGTGCAGCGGGATGCCCGAGAACGTCTCGACCAGCCCCGCCCGCTCGGCGCGGAACCGGATGTCGTACCCGGCCGAGCCCGGTGGCAGCAGCCTGGTGGCGAGCGCGAGGACCTCGGCCGGTCCGGTGACGTCCAGCGCGTTGATCCCGGCGAAGACCGGGATCACGACGAGGTGCGGGAGAGGTGCGAGCTCGCTCATGCCCCAAGCCTTGCCCGCGGCCGGTGGTGGCGGCAATGACGGGAGTGTGCAGGATCCGGACACGGGGGCGGAGCGCCGGCGACGGGCCGGGCTGCTTCCAGGGCAGGGGCCGGGTGGGGGTCCGTCAGTCGGTCTTCAGCAGCGTCAACACCGCCGCCCGGACGCGGGTGTCCGTCGCTGCGGGGTCGGTGGGGCCGAGTTTGCCGTCGAGGTGGAGGAAGGCCAGGCCGTGGACCAGGGCCCACACGGCCGTCGACATCGCCTCGCAGTCGGCGGCGGGGAAGGTGTCGCGGACGATCGCGGCCACGTAGTCGTGCATCGCGGCGGTGGCCGCCGCGCGTTCCGTGTTCTCGGGGTCGCAGGGCTCGGCGAACATCGCCCGGAACAGGGCCGGGCGCTCGATCGCGAACCGGACGTAGGCGGCGGCGACGGCGGCCAGGTCCTCGGGGTCGCGCGGGGCGGGGTGTGCGGCGGTGAGCCGGGTGCCGAGCTCGCGGTAGCCCTGGGCGGCGACGGCGGAGAGCAGCGCGTCGCGGTCGGCGAAGTGGCGGTAGGGGGCCGTCGCCGAGACGCCGGCCCGGCGGGCGACGGCGCGCAGCGACAGTGCGGCGCTGCCGTCCTCCTCCAGGAGCTCGCGCGCGGCGTGCAGGCAGGCGGTGCGCAGGTCGCCGTGGTGGTAGGAGCCGGTCTGCTGTGGCATGCGTCACCCTCTCGATGTTTGCACTGCTTACATCCTCGGCCTAATGTGAGCAGTGCAAACATTGTAGCCGAGGGTGAGGAGACCCCGATGGCTCACGACCTCTTCGCACCGCTGGCCCTGGCCTCGGGCGCGGTCCTGCCCAACCGGATCGCCAAGGCGGCCATGGAGGAGAACCTCGCCGGCCACGGCCAGCTGCCGGACGAGCGGCTGCTCGCCCTCTACCGCGCCTGGTCCGCGGGCGGCAGCGGCCTGCTGATCACCGGCAACGTCATGGTCCACGCCGAGGCGCTCACGGGCCCCGGCGGCGTCGTGCTCGACGCCGACACGCCCCTCGAACCCTTCACCGCGTGGGCCGCGGCGGCCAAGTCCGGCGGCGCCCGGGTCTGGATGCAGATCAACCACCCGGGCCGCCAGGTGCCGTCCGGCCTGCCCGGCGTGGTCTGGGGCCCGACCGACCGCGGCGTCGACCTCGGCCGGCACAGCGGCCGCTTCGGCCGTCCCACCGCCATGACGCCCGAGCAGATCGCCACCACCGTGGAGCGCTTCGCCACCACCGCCCGCCGCGCCGCCGAGGCCGGCTTCGACGGCGTCGAGATCCACGCGGCCCACGGGTACCTGCTCTCGCAGTTCCTCTCACCCCTGGTCAACACCCGCACCGACGCCTGGGGCGGCCCGCTCGAACACCGCGCCCGGATGCTGCTCGACGTGGTCCTTGCCGTGCGCGCCGCCGTCCCGCCGCGGTTCGCCGTCGCCGTCAAGCTCAACTCCGCCGACTTCCAGCGCGGCGGCTTCGACCTCGACGACGCCCGCCAGGTCATCGCCATGCTCGCGCCCCTCGGCGTCGACCTCGTCGAACTCTCCGGCGGCAGCTACGAGAGCCCCGCGATGACCGGCCGCCCCGCCGACGACCGCACCCGGGCCCGCGAGGCGTACTTCCTGGACCTCGCCGCCGACCTCGTCCGCACCAGCCCCCTCCCGCTCATGCTCACCGGCGGCATCACCCGCCGCGACACCGCTGAGCAGGCCCTCGCGGACGGCATCGACGCCATCGGCATGGGCACCGCCCTCGCCGTCACCCCCGACCTGCCCCGCCGCTGGGCCGACCGTGCCGAAGCCGACCGCGCCCTGCGCCCGGTCACCTGGTCCGACAAGGCCCTCGCCTCCGCCGCGAGCATGGCCCTCGTCCGCCACCAGCTGCGCCGCCTCGCGCACGGCCGCACGCCCGCGCCGCGCACCCGCCCCGCGCTGGCACTGCTCGCCGAACAGCTCCAGCAGCGCACGGCACTGCGGCGGTACCGCACCTGGCTGGCCGCCCGACAGCCGTCGGCCGGGTAGCCGCATATCCGGCGCGGCGCTCCGCCCCCCGGCGCGCCTTAGCGGGACCTGGCCCTTCGCCGGCTACCGGATGACCGGCCTGTCCAACACCGAGGAGAAGCTCAACGGCTTCGGCCGCAAGGCCCCGTGGCTCCTCGAAGACCGCCTGCGCGCCAACGGCGCCGACTACGTCAAGGCCCGCCTGCCCCTCCTCCCGTTCACCGTCGCCGACCGCAACCTCCACACCGGGCAGAACCCCGCCTCGTCCGCACGACTGGCGAGGCAGCTCATCGAGGCCGTCGGGTCTCCTGCCCGGTAGTCCGCCCCGGCGCGGTGACGATCGACGCGAAGGCCGCCACGATCGCCTGAACGCACCGGATCGCTCTCGTTCGGGTGATCTTCCGGTCCTACGGCCGATGTGTCCTCGGACCGGCCCCTACCGTGCCGATCGTGAACGTCCGCGTCCGGCGCCGGCGCCGGGCCCTGACACACCGACGCCGACAGGAATGCGGAAGCCACCATGAAGATCGCCGAACCACAGCAGAACCCGGCCGACACCACGACCCCGAAGGCCCGCGTCTACGCGATGCTGGACACCGACGGGGACGGCGTCGCCTCCCGCCACGACTACTTCGTCCGCATCGAACGCGCCCAGCAGGCCAGCGGACGCGGCGACGACGACCCCCTCGTCATCGCCGCCCGCGCCACCGGCGAACGCGCCTGGGCCGCGATGGACTCCAACGGCGACGGCGTGATGACCTACCAGGAGTACGTCGCCTGGGTGGACGCCGACAAGTTCGACAACGTCTGCCAGTACGCCCTGGGTGCCATGTTCGACCTCGCCGACGCCGACCGGGACGGCGCGCTGGGCCGCGCACAGTTCACGTCGCTGCGCCAGGCCCTGGGCAACGCGGCCGACAACGCGGACGCCGCGTTCGACGCCCTCGACGCCGACGGCGACGGACGCGTCGGCCGCCAGGAGTACCTGGCGTCGATCCGGGCCTACATCACGGGTGACGCCTCAGCCATGGGCGACGCCCTGTACTGAGGGCGGCCGCACGTCGGGGTCCGGATCCGGTGAACGGGCCCGGCCCCGGTCGGCGCAGCGGGGCCGCCCGGCCTACCAGGCCGCTCCCGCGTACGGGCGGGACCACAGCGACACCTGCAGCGTGACGGCCTTGAACCACGCCTGGTGCATCGCCTCGACCTGCTCCTCCGGGTGGCCCTTGGCCGCGAGGAACGGCCGCATGGTCGCCGTGATCGGGTAGATGAACGCGATCATGTAGCGCAGCGGGATGTGCGGGACGGACCGGGCGCCGTCGGTGGTGTTCTTCTTCGCCGACGTGTGGCGCAGCGCGATCTCCTCCTGCTGGGCGAGCCAGCGGGCGTCGTAGGGGCGGGTGCAGGTGTCGGCGATCCACTGGCCGAAGCGGCGGCGGACGGCGGCCAGGTATTCGGGGACGGGCGTGCCTTCGGGGGTGGAGAAGTAGGCGAGCAGGTGGGGCTGCGAGCCGACGAAGCCGTACCAGACGTCCAGGATCTGCTCGGTCTGGTCGGCCAGGACCTCGCCGGCGAGCTTGAGTGCGGCGACGTCCGCGTCGGAGAACAGGGTTGCCGCGGCGAGGCCTTCGAAGTCGCCGCCGGTGACCGGTGATCCGGGCAGCTCGGGGTCGTCGTAGCGGTAGCCGGGAATGGGCGCAGGCGTCATGGCCGTCCTCTGGTCCTTGAACCGGTGGACTCCAATTAGGAGTCCTAACTACTGCGAAGCTACCAATGCCCCGAGGCACGGCGCAAGGACCTGCCCGGCAGCCGTCCAGGGTGAGTTGACGGACGATCAGCGCGCTGCGGGCTCGTGCTCCGGGCAGTCGACCCGCAGGTCCGCCGCGCCGAGCGGGGCCTCCAGCAGCCCGCACCACTCCCCCGCCCGGCCGTCCGGGTGCTCGTCGCCCAGGAAGCGGCAGGTCAGGCAGGTACGGGCGACGGTGATCCGCCCGGTGCGGTTCAGCGAGGCGATCGCCTCCAGCAGGACACGCAGCGCGGTGGCCCGGTCCTCCGGCGCGCTCGCGGACAGGCCGGCGGTGAGCGGATCACGCCAGCCGTGCAGCCGTTCGGCGACCTCCCGGCCGGGTCCCGTCGGCACCCAGGACGAGCGCCGGTTGTCGGCGACGTCCGGCACCGACTCCAGCAGCCCCTTGCGCACCAGGGCGGCGGCGGCATCGCTGACGGTCGGCGCCGACACCTCCAGCCAGCGCGCGAAACTCCCGGTGCTCTGCGGTCCCGCCGTCGGGGAGGTGACCCGCAGCAGCAGCTGCGCCTGGGTGACGGAGAGCCCCTCCCGCTTGGCGGCGTCCCGCAGCATCGCCCGCCCGGCGTCCCCGAGCCGCTCGACCGCGTCGATCAACCGAGCGTCGAGGGAGTCGGGTTCACGTTCCGCACCACCCACGGGGGATTCCTTTCCTACCGGCGGCCGGCCAGTCTATTCAGCACGGACGGCCGGCGGGGCGGACGTGCGGGCAGAGCCCGCAGCAGCGGCACCGACGTGGCGAGGACGAACGCGCCGAACAGCGTGATCGGCAGCAGCCCGACCGGGCGCAGCAGCCACGCCGGGTCCTCCCGCAGCTGCGGCCAGTTGACGATCCAGTTGGCGACGACGTCCAGCGCCATCACCGCCCGGCCCAGCCGCACCCCGGCCGGGCGGACGAGTGCCACCAGCGCGGCGACCAGGGGGTCAAGCACCACCAGGGCGACGAAGTACACCTGGAGCGGAAGCGGGGCGAAGGAGGCGTAGACGTGGATCCCGCCGTTGACCAGGTCGAGCGCGTGGGCGGTGGTGCCCTCCAGGAAGCCGGTCAGGTGGGCCGCAAGGACCCACCGCACCCAGCGCGGCTGCGCCCGCCACCGTTCCCGCGTACCCCGCAGTCCCCCTGTCACATGATCACCCTAACCGAGCCGCCGACCGTCGGAACGGCCGGTGGCCCGGCGGGTGCACGCCGTCACTCCCGCAGCTGCTCCGGGTCGGCCGCCAGGATGCGGCGGACCTGGTCGAGCAGGGCGCTGGGGTCGTGCTCGGGGCCGCGTTCGTCGATGCCGCTGCCGCGCAGGGCGTCGGCGATCTCCTTGAACTGGACGTCCCAGTCGTTCTGGTAGACCTGTTCGTGCTCCTCCGCCGCGTGCGACTGGCGCAGTCCGACGGTGCGGTCGACGACCTTGCCGATCAGCGCCGTCATCGCGAACGAGAACAGGCCGATCACCAGCACCGCCACCAGCTGCTTGCCGAGCAGGTCCCAGCCGCCGCCGTAGAACAGGCCCTTCTTGCCGGTCATCGCGCCGGTCGCCGCGAGGCCGGCCATCACCATGCCGAACAGGCCGCCCCAGCCGTGGATGCCGACCACGTCCAGGGTGTCGTCGACGCCGAAGCGGTACTTCCAGCTGATCGCGAAGGCGCAGGTGAGCCCGGCCAGGAAGCCGATCACCGACGCCCACAGCGGGGTGACGTCGCCGGCCGCCGGGGTCATCGCGACCATGCCGGTGACCGCGCCCATGCTGATGTCGAGCAACCCGACCTGGCGGGTGCGCCACCAGCTGGTCACCGCCCAGCCCGCCATGGCCGCGCCGGCGGCGAACTGGGTGTTGACGAAGGCCATCGCCGCCGCGCCGGGCACGCCCAGCGAGGAGCCGGTGTTGAAGCCGAACCAGCCGAACCACAGCAACGCGAGGCCGATCACCACGAGCGGCAGGTTGTGCGGGCGGATCGGCTGGCGCTCGAAGTCCTCGCGCCGTCCGGCGACCGCCGCCAGCGCCAGCCCGGCCGCGCCGGAGGCGAGTTCGACGACCGTGCCGCCGGAGAAGTCGACCGCACCGAGCCGTGCGGCGACCCAGCCGTCCGGGGCGAACACCCAGTGCGCCATCGGGACGTAGACCAGCAGGGTCCAGGCGGAGGCGAAGACCAGCCAGCCCTTCATCTTCGCCCGGCCTGCCACCGAGCCGCTGATCAGCGCGACCGTGACGATGGCGAAGGACATGTGGAAGACGGAGAAGGTCACCGTCGGGGTGTCGCCGGTGCGGCTGGTCAGGCCGACGCCGGACATGAAGACGTGGTCGAGGTCGCCGATCACCCCGAGCCCGCCCGCGTCGTGGCCGAAGGCCAGGCTGTAGCCGAGCGCGAACCAGATGATGCCGACCAGCACCACGCAGCCGAAGCACATCTTCAGCATCGCGATGACCTGGCCTGTCTTCACCATGCCGCCGTAGAAGAACGCCAGTCCGGGCGCCATGAGCAGCACCATGGCGGCGGCCATGATGAGCCAGGCGGCGTTGCCGGTGTCGAAGCTCTGGGGCATCACTTCTCCTGCTCACGCCGTTCGAGGACCTGCCGGAGCTCGGCCAGCAGCTCGGCGTCCACCGTGCTGGAACCGGCCTCCGCGCCACTCGCGCCCACGGTGACGGGCACCCGGGCCGCGGTCAGCCGCCGGCGGATCTCGGCGATCGTCTCGTCGTCGTACGCCTGCTCCTCCTCCGCGCCGGGCACGTGCTCGTACTCCTCGGCGGCCCGGAAGCCGACGGTCTTCTCGATCACCTGGGCGATCAGCCACGTCACGCCGAACGAGAAGGCCGCGCAGACCACGACGCCGACGGCCTGACGCCACAGGAGGTCGACGCCGCCGCCGTACAACAGGCCCTTCTTCCCGCTCATCTGGAAGGTGGCGAACACGCCGATGCCCAGCACGCCGACGATCCCGCCCCAGCCGTGCACGCCCACCACGTCGAGCGTGTCGTCGTAGCGCAGCTTGTACTTGAGGTTGATCGCGAAGGCGCAGACGACGCCCGCGACGAAGCCGATCACCAGCGCGCCGACCGGGGAGACCTCGCCGCAGGCCGGGGTGATGGCCACCATGCCGGCCACGGCGGCGGAGGCGACGCCGAGCATCTCGACGTGCCCGAGGCGCCACTTCTCGATCAGCGGCCAGCCGACCATCGCGCCGCACGCGGCGAGCTGGGTGTTGAGGAAGGCCATCGGCGCGGTGCCGCCGGTCTGGAGGGCGGACCCGGCGTTGAAGCCGAACCAGCCGAACCACAGCAGCGCGAGGCCGACCACGACCAGCGGCAGGTTGTGCGGGCGGATGGTCTCGCGCTCGAAGTCCTTGCGCTTGCGGACCACGATCGCGACGGCCAGGCCGGCCGCGCCGGAGTTGATCTCCACGGGCATGCCGCCGGCGAAGTCGAGCGCGCCGAGGTGCGCGGTGATCCAGCCGTCGGGCGCGAACACCCAGTGCGCCATGGGCACGTAGACGAACAGCGTCCAGGCGACGACGAACCACAGCCAGCCGCGCATCGTCGCCCGGCCCGCGATCGAACCGCTGATCAGGGCGACGGTGATGATCGCGAAGGCCATCTGGAAGGCCGAGAAGACGACGGTCGGGATGGAGCCGCTCAGGCTGTTCATCCCGATGTCGTGCATCATCCAGTGCGCGGGCGAGCCGATCAGGCCGAGGCCGCCGACGTCCTTGCCGAAGGCCAGGCTGTAGCCGATCGCCAGCCACAGCATGGTGACCAGGGCCAGGCAGACGAAGCTCATCTTGAGCATGACCAGCACGTGCTTGGTCTTGACCATGCCGCCGTAGAAGAAGGCGAGGCCGGGGGTCATCAGCAGCACCATGGCCGTACTGGCCATGAGCCAGGCCGTGTTGCCCGTATCGGGAGTGTTAGGCATCCGAGGTCTCTCCGGGTCGGGGAGGAGTGTGCGGGGCGCGCAGCATGATGGCCATCATTCCGCAATGCGGAAATACAATTCCGCCAGACGTCGAGGAAGGTAGAGGTGCCGCCGGGGTCCGTCAACAGCTTGTTGAGGGACTTGGCCGTTTCTTTGACAACCCGTGGCCTCGGCCTTCCGTCCGGCCCGACTGTGCGGCCACCCGACCGGGAAGCCCGCGCACCGTGTGGATCACCAGTGGTCTACCGGCGGGTCGGCCACCAGGCTGTGCCCTCATGAACAGATCCACCCTGACGGCACTCGCCGGTGCGACCGGCCTGCTCGCCGCCGCCCTCGTCCCCGCCGCCGCATCCCCCGCGTCCGCAGCCCCCGCCGGGTCGCCCTGCGGCACCGGCGGAGTCCTCACCACCGCCACGCCCGCCTGCACGTACACCGCCGCGGGCACGGACAGCTTCACCGTCCCGAACGGCGTCAGCGCCGTGACCGTCGACCTGTTCGGCGCCGAGGGCGGCAGCGCGGCCGGCTACGTCCTCCCCAACCCGGCGAACACCGGCGCACCCGGCGGCCTCGGCGGCGAGTCCCGCGCGACGCTCGCGGTGGTCCCCGGCCAGACCCTGCAGATCACCCTCGGCGCGGCCGGCGTCCCCGGCAGCTCCCGGCACGGTGAGTTCGCCCGCCCGGGCGGGTACGGCCACGGGACGGGCGGAGGCGGCGCGCACGGTGGCGGCGGCTCCGGCGGTGGTGGCTCCGACGTCCGCACCGGTGCCTTCGGCGCCGACGACCGGGTGCTGGTCGCGGGCGGCGGTGGCGGCGCGGGCAACGGCGGGCCGCTGCTGCACGGCGGAAACGGCGGCGGCCCGGCCGGCGAGCCCGGCGGCCAGGGCGGCGGCCCCGACGGCTCGGGCGTCGCGGGCGGCGGCGGGAGCCGGACCGCCCCCGGCACGGGCAGCCCAAACTCCGCCCTCGGCGGCCCCGGCACGCCCGGCGGCGACTACGACATGTGGACCGGCCTCTACAACCCGGGCAGCGGCGGCTCCGGCGGCAACGGCGCCCGCGGGGGCAACGGCGGCGGTGGCGGCGGAGGCGGCTACTTCGGCGGCGGCGGGGGCTCCGGCGGCGGCAACCCCGGCAACCTCTACGGCGCCGGCGGGGGCGGCGGCAGCAGCTACGCCGCCCCGGACGCCACGGGTGTCGCGCTGCTCCAGGGCGTCAACCACGGCGGCGGGCGGGCCGTCGTCTCGTACCGGTACGACACCGCCACGGCGGTGTCCGCCGACACCGCGACGCCGCTGTTCGGCCACCCGGTCACCGTCACGGCGTCCGTCGCCGCGGCCGACCCCGCGACACCCACGCCGACCGGGACGGTCACGTTCTCCGACGGCACGGTGCCGTTGGCCACCGTGCCGCTGACCGACGGCCGCGCGAGCTTCACCACCGCCGCCTTCCAGCCCGGCAGCCACCCGGTCACCGCCACGTACGGCGGCGACCCGGGCCACGCGCCGAGCAGCGCACCGGCGGCGGACGTGACGGTCGGCTTCAGCACGCCGTGCCTGACGGCGGCCCACCACGGCCCGCTGACCGTCGCCTCCGGGGACGCGCTGTGCCTGGCGGCGGGCGCCACCCAGGACGGCCCGGTGACCGTCCGGCCGGGCGGCGCACTGGCCGTCTCCGGGGCGGAGATCCACGGGAAGCTGTCGGCGGACGGGGCCCTCGCGCTCACCATCTGCCGATCCACCCTGGCGGGTGCCGTCACCGTCCACGGGAGCAGCGGCCTCGTCCGCATCGGGTCGGCCGTCGAAGCCGACGGCTGCGCCGGCAACGAGATCCACGGCCGCCTGACGGTGGACGCCAACACCGGAGGCGTCGAGGTCTCCGCCAACACCGTCACCGGCCCCCTGGGCTGCGAAGGCAACGAGCCGGAGCTGCGCCAGGCCGACAACACGACGACCGGCCCGCGCACCGGCCAGTGCCGGTAGCCCCCTGAACCCGGCCCGGCCCCGGCTACTCCCCGGTGGTCCCGTCGATGCTCTCGCGGAGGAGGTCCGCGTGGCCGTTGTGGCGCGCGTACTCCTCGATCATGTGCGTGAGGACGTAGCGGAGCGTGAAGACCTCGTCGCGCCAGTGCACGACGGCGTCCAGCGACTCCGCCGCATCGACCGTCGCCCGTGACCGCGCGCACTCCTCCTCCCAGATCCTGAACGCCTCGTCCGGATCGGCGCCGTCGACGTCGAACTCGGCGAAGGGGCCGGGGGCGCGGCGGGGCCAGTGCGCGGGGACGTCCTCGCCGGTCACCACGTTCCGGAACCAGCTCCGCTCGACCTCGGCCATGTGCCGGACCAGCCCGAGCAGGGACAGTCCCGAGGGCGGCACGGCCCGCTGCCTGAGCTGTTCGGCCGTCAGCCCCGCACACTTCCACGCCAGCGTCTCGCGCTGGTACTGGAGGAAGCCGGTCAGCGACGTCCGGTCGTCGGCCACCCGCGAGGGCTCGGCCCGCTTGTGATCATCCATCGGCCCATCATGCCCGCCCCGACGCGGAGCGGGCGAGCCGGTTTCCGCGCCGGCGCCGGATCCGAACCCGCGTGCTGCCACGCCGGATCCGCCCTCCCGGAAGTCGGCTGACGAACCGTCCATCCAGCACGTGGGACAACCGGCGGCCAGGGCGCCGGAGACGTCTCCAGTTTGCCCTGTCCGGCTTCTCAAAGCCCTGTTCAGGGCCCTGGGACAGCCCTGGGACGGGGCACGGGCCCTCCCGGCCGGGCGCGGACTTCAACAAGATGTGTCGCTGTCGGCCGCTGTGCGACGCCCTCCGCAAGACCTGCACGGACGGCCGCGCCAACCCACCCTCATCTTCGGAGCGTCCCCCTTGAGTGGATCCCTTCCGGCCCGCCGCCGGATATCGCTGGGCCTGAGCCTGGCCACCGTGCTGACCGGCGTCGGCGCTTTCACCGCGACCGCCACCGGCGCCGCCTCGGCGACTCCCGCCCCGCCCGTCGGCAGCCCGGTCAGCATGACCTCGGCCGCCTGTCCGGCCGATCTCCAGCAGGGCGAGGCCGACGGCTGCGTCACCCAGCTCCAGCTGGAGCTGAACCTCTCCGGCGCCGTCCAGGTGGGCGTCGACGGCCAGTTCGGCCCCGCCACCTACAACGCCGTCGTCAGCTTCCAGGCGGCGCACGGCCTCTCCCCCGACGGCATCGTCGGCCCGGCGAGCAAGGCCGCGCTGGACCGGCTCGCCGGCGGCGTCTCGGGCACCGTCGACCTGAACTCCTCCTGCGCGACCATGTCCCTGGGGTCGAGCGGCGCCTGCGTCTACACGCTGCAGACGGCGCTCAACGGCTTCGGCGCTGGCATCGGCGTGGACGGCCAGTTCGGCCCCGGCACCGACACCGCCGTCCGCACCTTCCAGAGCAACCACGGCCTCGTCTCCGACGGCATCGTCGGCCCGGCCACCAAGGCCGCCCTGTACGGCACATCCGGCAGCGGCTCCGACCTCAACCTGCTCAGCGACTGCGGTCAGCTCCAGCAGGGCAGCCAGGGCGGCTGCGTCACCACCCTCCAGCAGTTGCTCAACGGCTTCGGCGCCGGCATCGGCGTGGACGGCCAGTTCGGCCCCGGCACCGACACCGCCGTCCGCAGCTTCCAGTCCTCGCACGGCCTCGCGGCCGACGGCATCGTCGGCACCGACACCAAGAACGCCCTCTACGGCACCGGCTCGGGCGGCGGTTCGTCGTCGACCGGCACCGACCTGCGCAGCCAGTGCGGCATCCTGCAGAGCGGCTCGACCGGCAACTGCGTCTCCACCCTCCAGGCCATCCTGAACAACCTCGGTGCGGGCATAGGCGTGGACGGCCAGTTCGGCCCCGGCACCGACACCGCCGTCCGCAGCTTCCAGTCCTCGCACGGCCTCGCGGTCGACGGCATCGTCGGCCCGGCGACCAAGAACGCCCTCTACGGCGGCGGCACCGGCCCCGTCTCGACGGGCACCCCGCCCTCCAGCGGCCCGCTCGACACCAACAAGGTCCTGAACGCCGCGAAGTCCTTCGTCGGGTACCCGTACGTGTGGGGCGGCGGCCACT
Source organism: Kitasatospora sp. NPDC059408 (assembly GCF_042751525.1). Lineage (NCBI taxonomy): Bacteria > Bacillati > Actinomycetota > Actinomycetes > Kitasatosporales > Streptomycetaceae > Kitasatospora > Kitasatospora sp. NPDC059408. The sequence goes on along the minus strand of NZ_JBHYWI010000003.1, from coordinate 110,208 downwards.
CGCTGCGCGGCGAGGGCCCCGGCCCGTCCCTGGGCACCTGTGACGGCTACACCGGCTCGATCCAGCCCTGCCCGGCCAACACCACCGTCGGCCTGGACTGCTCCGGCCTGGTCCGCGCCGCCTACTGGTTCGGCGCCGGGATCGACCTCGGGCACGGCGGCAACACCGACGACCAGACCTGGGACCGGCACACCCTGCCCATCTCGGAGTCCCAGCGCCAGCCCGGTGACGTCGAGTACTTCGGCAACGGCCCCCACTCCACCCACCACGTCGTCATCTACGCCGGGACGGACCCGAACACCGGTGCGGACATGATGTACGAGGCACAGCAGACCGGCACCGACGTCCACTACGTCGGCCTGCGCACCGGCGGCTACTGGTACCACGTCGTGGCCTGACCCCGGCGGATCCACCACGCCGTGGGGGGCCCCGGGGGGTGCCGGGGCGGCCCCCGCCGGGCACCCCGGCGGGGCGGCGGGCCCCCCCGCGGGGGGGCCGAAGAAACCCGGGGGACCCCCCGCCGGCGGGGGGGCGGC
>NZ_JBHYWI010000003.1:0-109662 GCF_042751525.1 Kitasatospora sp. NPDC059408 | reverse complement strand
GGCCCGGCCCCCGGGGGCCTCCGGGACCCACGTGGGGGCTGGCCCCGGGCTTCCCCCCCCGGCGGGGCGGGGCGGGGTACCGGCCCGGGCCGGCCACGGCCGTCCACGCGTCAGGTCCTCCGGTCACCGCTGCGGGGCGTCAGAAGACGCAGGGGATCCCGCCGTCGGACTGGGCGTCGACCTTGGGGCCCTGCATCGGGAGGTTGGCGGTCGGGTCGGTCGGGGCGGCGGTGGGGGCAGCGGGGCGGTCGGAGGCCACGCCGTCGAAGGACGTGCCGAGGGTGACCACGACCCGGCCGGCGCCGGCCGAGGAGGACTCGGTGGCGGTGACGCCGTAGCGGGCGGCGATCTGGTCGGCGGCCTCCTTGGCGCCCTTGCCGTACGCGACGGTGGTGGCCTTCGATTTGCCGGCGGCCGGGCCGGTCCGGCCCTCCTTGAAGCCCATGCCGACCAGGACCTTGGCCTCGTTGGACGAGGACACCCCGGCGGCGGAGGAGGCGTTGAACACGTCGACCGTGGCCGGGGCGGCGGCCTGGGCGGAGGTCGGCGCCGTGGTCGGGGCGACGGTCGCGTCGACGGTCGCGTCGACGGTCGGGGCGTCGCCCGGGGCGGGCACCGGGGCGGCGGCGTCCGCTCCGGTGAAGACCTGCCTGACCACCTTCTGGATCTTCGCCGGGGTGACGAGGTTGACGTCCTGCGGCGGGTCGCCCTTCTTTCCGCCGGTGTCGTAGGTCAGGGTGTTGAACTCGACGTTGCCGCCGGTCAGGGCCGGGGCCTGCTGGGCGAAGTCGAGGATGTTCCACTCGTTGTCGATGACGAGGTCCTTCTGCACCACGCCGAACAGCTTCTGCATCGCGCCGAGGTCGCCGATGACGCCCTGCTGCTTGAGCTTGTGCATCACCGAGGAGATGAACGCCTGCTGGCGGTGGGTGCGGGCGAAGTCGTCCGAATTCCCGTGCCCGTCGTTCAGGTTGTGGCGCTGGCGGACGAAGGAGAGCGCGTCGGCGGCGTTGAGGTGGCTGACCCCGGCGGGGAGCTTGAGGCCGGTTCCGCCGCCCTCGTGGCCCGGTGTCCGGGCGGTGATCGGGTCGTTCACCGGGTGGGTCAGGCAGACGTCGATCGGCTCCAGCGCCTTGGCGATGTCGTAGAAGCCCATCAGGTTGACCTCGGCGATGTGGTCCACCGGCTGGTCGACGAACTTCTGGACCGTCCGGATGGTGGCCGCGCGCCCGGCGTCCCGCCCGGCCTTCTCCAGGTCCGCGCCCTTGAGCCCCTTGGCCTTGGCGCTCCTGTCGAACCGGTCCTTGGCGTTGCCGTAGGCCTCCTTGATCTTGGCCATGCCCATCTCGGAGCCGTCGCCGCCGTAGGTCATCACCCAGTCGTCGCGCGGGACGGAGACCGCCTGCACCTTGCCGCCGTTCGCCGGTATGTGCAGCAGGATCAGCGAGTTGGTGTTGTAGCCGCCGATGCTGGAGTCGGCGCCGGCGTGCAGCTCGTTCTGGACGATGGCCGGGTCGACGTCCGAACCGTCCATGTTCTTGCGGCTGTCCAGGCCGATCAGCAGCAGGTTCACCGAGTTGTCGAGGTGCTTGGGCGCGTCCTTCTTCGTCTCGGCGATGGCGTTCGACGTGGTCATCCCGTCGGTCAGGGACGTGTACTCGTACCAGACCACCCCGCTGGCGACGAACACCGACAGCCCGACCGAGCACGCCACCGTCCGTCCCGCGATCAGCACCGGCGACCGCCGGCCGGCCGCGCCGCCCGTGACCCGTCCACCGCTCCGCCGCTGGCCCACGCTGCTGCCCCTGTCCTCGACCGACAACTCCTCTGGTTCCCAGAGGCGCTGACCCACCGATCATGTTGCACGATGTGTCGGAGATCACGCGCGCCGGGCAGAAGCCTTGAGTGCCCCAAGGGGCTGGATTTAGGCTCTGATTATCCGTCAATTACCTTGTGGTATGGCCTTTCCCCGGTGCGTCGATAGAATCCACGGCGTGCTCTCGCCCTACCGGTCAGTCCTCGCAGAGCTGTTGAAACGGTCCGATCCGACCACCGACTGGCGCGTCCACCACCTCGAACCATGGCTGATGGTGACCCCACCGCACCACCGTCCACGCCGCCAGGGCTGGAAGCTCCACGTCTCCGCGACCCTGGCGTCGGCGCCGCAGGTGATCGAGCGCGCGGGGCAAGTGCTGATCGCGCACGGCTGCGCGTTCAAGGTCGCGGCCTCCCCGCGCGTCACGGCCGAGCTGACCGCCACCCGGGCACTGCGGGCGCAGTCCGGCAAGTTCCTCACCGGCTACCCGGTCGACGACGGCCAACTCCTCGTCATCGCCCGCGAATTGCACGAAGCGACCGCCGGAATGCCCGGCCCCGCCATCCTCTCCGACCGCCGCTACCGGCCGGACAGCGTGGTGCACTACCGCTACGGGTGCTTCGCCCGGCCGCGGGTGCTCAACGACGACGGGTTCTACGAGGGCCGCCTCACCGCCCCGGACGGCACCGTGAGCACGGACGAGCGCCACCCGTGGTTCTCGCCCCCGCCCTGGGCCGAGGACCCGTTCCGGACCCCGGCCACCACCACCTCGGCCCCTCCCCGCCGCCGCGGCAGCCCGGTCCTGCTCGCCGACCGCTACCTCGTCAAGGAGGCGGTCCGGCACTCCAACCGGGGCGGCGTCTACCGCGCCGAGGACACCCGCACCGGCGAGCGCGTCCTCCTCAAGGAGGCCCGCCCGCACGTCGCCGCCGACCACGACGGACGGGACGCCCGGGACCGGCTGCGCCACGAGGCGCAGGTCCTGGAGGAACTCGCTCCCCGGGGCATCACGCCCCGCGTGCTGGGGCTGTTCGAGTCCGGCGGCCACCTCTTCCTGGCCGAGGAACTCGTCCTGGGCCGCGACCTCCGGCAGTGGACCGCCGAGCACCTGGAACGGGGCGACGGCCGGGTGCCCGCCCCGGCGGCCCGGCGGCTCGCGCGCGACCTCGTACGGCTGCTCGCCGAGGTGCACGCGGCCGGGCTCGTCCTGCGCGACTTCAAGCCCGGCAACGTCGTGATGACCCCGGACGACCGGCCGGTCCTGGTCGACCTGGAGCTCGCCGTCCGCCCCGGCACCACCGTCCACCCCGCCGGTACACCGGGATTCACCGACCCCGAGCACCTCGGCTCCGCGGACGGACCGGCGCCGCGCCCGGCCCCCGGCCCCGAGGCGGACTGCTTCAGCCTCGGCGTGACCCTGCTCCACGCGACCACCGGCATCAGCCCCGTGCTCGCCGCCGACAGCGCACCGAGCCGACCGGCCGGCGAGCGGCTCGCCGCCCTGGTCGCCGCCGCCGACCACGGCGCCCTGCGCGGCCTCGCCCCCGTGGTCATCGGCCTCACGGCGGCCCCCGCCACGCGCTGGACGCTCCCCCGGGCAGCCGAGTACCTCGCCCAGGAACCCCGTCCGTACACACGGCCGGTGCCGGCCGCGCCGCCCACGCCCGAGCGCCTGATCGAGGACGGCCTCGCCCACCTCGCCGCCACCATGGACCCCTACGGCGAACACCTCTGGCCCGCCCCGAGGTCCCTGCCGCACGGCGACCCCTGCAACGTGCAGTTCGGCGCGGCCGGCGTGCTCGCCGTCCTCACCCGGGCCGTCCGCTGCGGCCACGAAGCCGCCCGCCCCGCACTGCGCGAGGCCGCCGACTGGCTGGACGAGCGGCTCAGCGAGCCCAGCCGGGTCCTGCCCGGCCTCTACTTCGGCCGCTCCGGCACCGCCTGGGCCCTCCACGACGCGGCGACCGCCCTGGACGACGGCCGCCTCGCCGACCGGGCCCTCGCCTACGCCCTGCGCATCCCGCTCGACTCCGCGGCCACCGACGTGTGCCACGGCCTGGCCGGCGCCGGCCTCGCCCAGCTCCACCTGTGGCACCGCACCGGCGACCGGCACTTCGCCGACCGGACGGCCCGGTGCGCGGACGGACTGCTGCGCCTGCTGGCGGCCGCACCCGGCGTGGACTGGCCCCTCGGCCCGCCGGCCCGTGCCGAACTCGCCGGCTCCGCCACCTACGGCTTCGCCCACGGCGTCGCGGGCAACGCCGCCTTCCTGCTCGCCGCCGGCCGCGACCTCGGGCGGCCCGAGCTCACCGACATCGCCCTCGGCGGCGGCGAGGCCCTGTGCGCGCTCACCGAGTGGCGCGACGGCGCCGCGTACTGGCCCAAGGGCCCCGGCCGCACCGAACGCCCCGGCCTGAACTACTGGTGCCACGGCTCCTCGGGCATCGGCACGTTCCTGCTGCGCCTGTGGCAGGAGACCGGGGACCCGCGCCACCTCGCCCACGCCGAGGGCGCCGCGGTCGCCGTGCACCGCGACCGCCACCGCCTGGGGCCGGGCACCTGCCATGGCCTGGCGGGCAACACCGAACTGCTCCTCGACCTGCACGCCGCCACCGGCGACGAACGCCACCTCGCCCGGGCCAACGCGCTCGTCCACGCCATCACCCTGCGCGCCGCGCGCCGTGACGGCCGGTACCTGGTCCCCGACGACACCCTGCGCGAGGTCACCGCCGCCTACAACGTGGGCCTCGGCGGCGTGCTCGACCTCCTGCTCCGCCGTCACCACGGCGGCCCCCGATCGTGGCTGGTCGACCGGCCGGCCACGGGCCCGCACCACCCGAGCCACGGAAAGGGGGAGTGAGAATGGAGAGCACCGTCCTGGAACTGCAGGAGCTGCCCGAGACCGAGGAGCAGCCGCTGGAGCCGATGATGTGCTGCGACACCGGCCACCGCAGCTTCGACCTGGTCGACCTCGCCGCGCACCCGGTCGACTGAGCGGTCGGGCCGCCCGGGGGCATCCCGCCCCCGGGCGGTCGGCGGGCCCGGTGGGCATGCCGCTCGTCACCTGCTCCGCGGGTGGTAGGCGAGTTGGCGCTCGACGGGAGCCGCGGCGAAGTCGCCGAGACCGTTGACGACGTCGCCGACCGCGAGCCGGATCCCCCGCGCGAGTCCCGACCCCTTGAGTACCGCACCGCGGCGGTCCGGGTCGGGGCCGGTGAAGTCGTCGCCCCCGGCCAGCCGGACGCTCTGCGCCGAGATGGCGCCGATGACCTGGGCGCCGTCGCCGATCACGCTGGAGCCGACGACCTCGGCGCCGTTGAGCAGCCGCGCGTGGTCGCCGACGGAGAGCAGCGAGCCGGGCTGGTTGGCCTTGATCTGCACCCCGCCGGGGCCGAGGGAGCACCCGTCGCCGACGACGATCCGTCCGCCGTCGGCCGCGAGCAGCAGCGTCGACGGGTGGAAGGTGCTGCCGCTGCCGATGGAGCACGTCCCGCCGTCGCACCGCACCACGACGCCGGGGAAGAAGGTGTTGCCCTCCCCGATCTCGGCGTCGCGTGCGATCAGCGTCGAGAACGGATCGAAGACGGTGTTGGTCTCGGCGAGGACGGCCATCTCGCCGAGCGTCCGGAACCCGTTCCTGCGGCGCTGCTCGTCCATCAGCTCGAACATCTTGTCGTGCACGCCGGCCCGCTCCCCTGTTTGATCATGTTGCACCGACTCTACGCACCCGAGAGCGCATACGGCGGTGGAGCCGCCCTGGTGCCGTGCCGTCAGGAGAGGACGGCGGCCAGGCGCTGCGCCAGGGTGTCGGAGGGGCGGCAGGCGATCACCGGCAGGTGGTGGCTGCGGGCCTGGGCGGCGAGGTGGTGGGAGTAGCGGGCGCTGACGGCGGCGCGGGCGGGCTGGGGGCCGTCTTCGGGCTCGCGGTGGGCGTAGTTGGCGGCGATGGCGGCCGGGTCGTCCTCGTGGAGGAAGAGGGCGCGTACCCGGCGGCCGCGTGCCCGGGCTTCGGCCACCGCGCGGGCGGCGGCGGCCGGGGTGAGGTAGTCGCCTTCGACGATCGCGGGCACGTCCACGGTCAGGCGGTTGCGGACGACGCCGAGCAGCGCGTCGTCCAGGGCGTGCGCGGTGGCGATCTGCAGCTCCAGGACGCGGTCGGCCGGCAGGTCCGCGTCGGGGTCGGCGAGGCCGTCGAAGTGGTGCAGGCCGGGGTGGGTCGCGGCGGAGGTCGCGGCCTGCAGGGCGGCCACGACGTCGTCGAACTCGACGACGAACGCCCCGTGCCGAGCGGCGAGTCGGGCGGCGGCGAGGCTCTTGCCGAGCCCGGAGGCCCCGCCGATCAGCAGGACGTCCCACGGGCTGTGGTTGGTGTGCATGCGGCCACCGTAGGCGGCCGGTCAGGACGGCGGCTGCGCCGGGCCGGTTATGTGGCGCAGGTACGCCTCGGGGCGTTCCAGGTAGCGGCGCCAGTGGTCGACGATCGCGAGGTCCCGCCAGCGGGTGGGCCGGATGCCGTGGTCGCCGACCTCCAGGACGGCGGAGCCGGGGGTGGCGGCGAGGATCGGCGAGTGGGTGGCGCACACGACCTGGGCCCCGGTGCGGCCGAGTTCGTGCAGCAGGCCGACGAGTTGCAGGCTGGACGTGAAGGAGAGCGCCGCCTCCGGCTCGTCCAGGATGTAGAGGCCCGGCTCGCGGAACATCGACTCGAAGACGGTGAGGAAGCCCTCGCCGTGGCTCATCAGGTCGGTGCGTTCGCTCCAGTACCGGCCCTGCCCCTGCTTCTCCTCCATCATCTGCAGCGCCGTCTCGGCCCGCAGGAAGAACCCGTTGCGCCGCGACCGCGGGCCGGAAGCCATCGCCCGGCCGCGCTCGGTGTAGTCGAGGCGCAGGTACTCGCCGAGCTCCCCGCGCTCCCTGGGGCCGGCGTAGCGGGCACCGGCCCGGCCGCCGTAGTTGTCCACGCCGTAGGCCTCGGCGAGTGCCTCGACGAGCGTGGACTTGCCGGAACCGTTCTCGCCGACCAGGAAGGTCACGGGCGCCGGGAAGGCGATGCCGCCGCCGAGCAGGCCCCGCACGCACGGGACCGTCCACGGCCACTGCGACAGCTGCCGCTCGGTGAGCATCTCCCGGTGGACGCGCATCCTCTCGACGATCACTCTTCCCGCCCTCCCTGGTTCGTGTACGGCTCGGCCCACCATAAGCAGCGGCCCTGACAACGGCCTCCGGGAGCCGGTCAGCGCAGGCCGGGCAGGGCGCGCAGTTCGGTGATGCGGAGCAGGCGGGCGAGGAGGAGGAAGAGGAGCGCCATCGTGAGGCCGCCCGCCGCCAGGGAAAGGACCGGGGCGCGGAGGGCCGCCACGGCACCGTCCGTGCAGCCGAGGCCGACGAGCCAGCCGGCCGCGCCCGCGAGGGCCGCCGCCGCGGTCAGTTTGCCGTAGGTGCGGCAGATCCGGCGGCCGTCCAGCAGCCCGTCCGTACGGCGGCGCAGGCGGACCGCCGTCAGGAGCAGGCCGACGCCGTACGAGAGCGCGTACGCGCCGGCCATTCCCGTGACGGCCCAGCGGGCCGGGAGCAGCAGGTGACAGGCGGCCGCGAGGGCGACATTGGTGACGCCGATCCACAGGGCGAGGCGGAACGGGGTGCGGGTGTCGTCGAAGGCGTAGAAGCCGCGCAGGAGGAGGTACTGGGCGGAGAACGGGACGAGGCCGAGCCCGAAGGCCTGGAGCATGTGGCCGAGCGGCACGGCCGTGGTGGGGTCGGTGGCGCCGTGGGCGAAGAGCAGTTGCGCGATCTGCGGGCCGAAGGCGAGGAAGGCGAACGCGGCCGGGACGATGACGACGCCGCTGATCCGCAGCGAACGGGAGAGGTCGGCGCGGAGGTCGCCGATGCGGTGCTCGACGACCGCGCGGCTCATGCGCGGCAGCAGGGCGGTGACGAGGGTGACGGTGACGATCGACTGCGGCATCGTCCAGATCTGCTGTGCGTAGGTGTAGGCGGTGTACCCGACGCCGTCCTTCGGGAGGGCGGTGTCGGCGGCGGAGGCGAAGCGGGTGACGAGCGTGCTCGCGACGAGGTTGGCGAGGACGAACAGCAGGGTCCAGCGGGCGGCGCTCACGCTCCTGCGCAGGCCGGTGCCGCGCCAGTCGAAGCGCGGGCGCGGCCGGAAGCCGGCGGCGAGGGCGTACGGGACGAGGGAGAGCGCCTGGAGGGCGAGCGCGACGGTGGTGCCGGTGCCGAGCAGGGCGACCTGGTCGGGGGTGATGCCGGAGACCTGGTCGGGGACGTTCAGCAGGCCGACGTACAGGCCGAACATGGCGATGAGGACGACGTTGTTGAGGACCGGGGTCCACATCATCGCGCCGAAGCGGTCCCGGGCGTTGAGGACCTGGCCGAAGATGCTGAAGACGCCGTAGAAGAAGATCTGCGGCAGCAGGTAGCGGGCGAACACGACGGTGAGCTCGAACGCGGCGTGCGTGCCGGGGGTGTCGCTCTGGTAGAGGGCGATGACGTCCGGCGCGGCCCAGACCGCGAGGGCCGTCCCGGCGGCGAGGAGGCACAGCACGAGCGTGACGAGGCGCTGCTCGAACGCGGTGCCGCCGTCGGGGTGTTCGGCGCGGGCCCGGACGAGCTGCGGGACGAGCACGGAGTTGAGCGCGCCGCCGATCAGCAGGAAGTACAGGCTGGTGGGGACGGTGTTGGCCAGGTTGTACGTGGTGGCGAGCAGGCCGACGCCCAGGGCGTGGGCCTGGAGCACCTGGCGGATCAGGCCGGTGGCGCGCGAGACCACCGTGCCGGAGGCCATCAGCGCCGAGGAACGCCGTAATCCGCTCGTCCGCCCCGGGGAGGCGTGCCGTCCGCGTGTCTTCCATCCGATCATGGAATGAACCGACGCCCGGACGCCGGTCGGTGGTTCCCCGCTCAGTCCGTCCAGAGGGTGACCGTCGCGTTCAGCAGGTAGTCGGCCGGGGCGATCGAGTCGATCCTGATCAGGGCCGTGCGCCCGCCCGGGGTCCGGAGGCAGACGAGCGAGCCGATGCTCACGTGGGCGTCCTGGCCGGGGTGCGTCATCGCCCAGTCCCGGCACTGGGCGCCGGTCGGGGCCGACTGGCCGGACCAGATGCCGAACTGGTCGTGGTCCATCTGGATCTCGTCGTGCAGGTTGGCGGTCGTCGACGTGAAGCCGCCGGCGTAGATGCCGTGCGCGAAGCCGGCGGCACGGGACGGCGGGGTCAGGTCGAAGTCGATGCCGCCTTCCATGGGGACGGCGACCTGGCCGCTCCAGACCTGGACGGGTCCGGTGGCCGACGGGGACGGCGGCGCGGCGACGGAGGTGGCGGGCGCCGGAGTTGCGGAGGGCTTGGAAACCGATGACGCCACGGCGCCGGTCGGCGTGGGCAGTTGCTTCGGATCGTCGCTCTTGGGCCGCACCGCCGTCCCGAGGACCAGCGCCAGCACCCCGACCGCGACCACGCCGAACCGCGCCCCGGTCGTCTTGGGTCCGGGCAGGCTGATCCCGGCGCCGCTCGCGGCCTCGCGCGCGAAGGCCACGACGAAGCAGAGCAGTCCGAAGACCCACAGAGTGATCGTTCCGGCCATCGGTCCCCGTCCCCCGGCGCTTCCGATCCGACATCAGGCCCGCCGATGGTACCGGGTTCCGGGTGCGTGAGCGCCCCCAATTCCGCACCGGACGGCCTCAGTCGAGCGGCGCCGGACGGCCTCAGTCGAGCGCCTCCCGGATCCGCCGGGACGGCTGGAACTCGTAGAGGTCGAGAACGCCTGGCGGGTCGGCCAGGCCCGGGCCGCCGTCGGCGACCCACGTGGCGATGTCGGCGACGGCGTCCGCGTCGTTGACGAGGGCGAGCCAGACCGGGCGGCCGCCCGCGCGGCGGCCCTCGGCGGAGGGCTGGACGACCATCACGTTGGCCTGCTCGCACGCGTCCAGGCAGGTGGTCGGGCGGACGGTCGCCACGCCGTCCAACGCGGTACGCAGTCGGACGAGTTGGGCGGCGTGGTCCACACCGGGGACCTTCGGCGTGCCGCAGCAGCAGCCCCGGCAGACCGTCACCGTGCAGCGCGCCGCGGCGCTCTCCTTCTTCCGCCCCTCGCGGCGGCTCACCGGCCGGCCCGGGCGCGGGTCCAGGCGGCCTCGCGCAGCAGCCGCAGGCCGTTGAGGCCGACGATGACGGTCGAGCCCTCGTGGCCGAGGACGCCGAGCGGCAGCGGGAGGGTGGCGACGAGGTCCCACACGACCAGGGCGGAGATGAACACCGAGGCGATCACCAGGTTCTGCACGACGAGGCCGCGGGCCCGCCGCGAGAGCGCCACCACGGCCGGGACGGTGGCGAGTTCGTCGCGCACGACCACCGCGTCCGCGGTCTCCAGGGCGAGGTCCGAGCCCGCCCGGCCCATCGCGACGCCGGTGTGGGCGGCGGCCAGCGCGGGCGCGTCGTTGACGCCGTCGCCGATCACCAGCACCTTGCGGCCCGCCGCCTCGCACTCGCGGACGGCGGCCACCTTGTCCTGCGGCAGCAGCGCGGCGCGCACGTCGGTGATGCCGACCTCGGCGGCCACGTGGGCGGCGGCGCGCGGGTTGTCGCCGGTGAGCAGCATCGGCGTCCCGCCGGTGAGCGCGGCGAGGGCGGTGACGGTGGCGGCGGCGTCGGGGCGCAGCCGGTCGGCGATGCCGAGCACGCCCAGCGGGACGCCGTCGGCCTCGACCAGGACGGCGGTGCGGCCGGCCGCCTCCAGCTCCCCCGCGTGCCCGTCGGCCTGGTCGACCTCCGGGCCGCTGCGTCCTTCGAGCAGACGGGCGGGTGCGGCGACGGCGACGATGCGGCCGTCGATGGTGGCGCTGACGCCGATGCCGGGGGTGGAGGTGAAGTCCTCGGCGGTGGGGAGGGCGAGGCCCCGGGCTCGGGCGGCGTCGACGACGGCGCGGGCGAGCGGGTGCTCGCTGGGGTGCTCGGCCGCGGCGGCGAGGGTGAGCAGCCCGTCCTCGGTGAGGCCGGAGCCGGTGAGCGGGCGGAGGTCGGTGACGCGCGGGGTGCCTTCGGTGAGGGTGCCGGTCTTGTCGAGCGCGACGGTGTCGCTCTGGCCGAGGCGCTCCATGACGACGGCGGACTTGACGAGGACGCCGTGGCGTCCGGCGTTGGCGATCGCGGAGAGCAGCGGCGGCATGGTGGCCAGCACGACGGCGCACGGCGAGGCGACGATCATGAAGGTCATCGCGCGCAGCAGCGAGTCGGTGAGGGCCGCGCCGACAGCGAGCGGGAGGGCGAAGACGGCGAGGGTCGCGAGGACCATGCCGATCGAGTAGCGCTGCTCGACCTTCTCGATGAAGAGCTGGGTGGGCGCCTTGGTCTCGGAGGCCTCCTCGACCATCTGCACGATCCGCGCGATCACCGAGTCGGAGGCGTCCCGGTCGACGCGGATCCGCAGGGCGCCGGTGCCGTTGAGGGTGCCGGCGAAGACCTCGTCGCCGGCGGCCTTGGCGACGGGCAGCGGCTCGCCGGTGATGGTGGCCTGGTCGACCTCGCTCGCACCGTCCAGGACCCGCCCGTCGGCGCCGATCCGCTCGCCGGGCCGCACGAGGACGGTGTCGCCGACGGCGAGCGCCTCGGTGGGGACGCTCTCCTCGGCGCCGCCCGCGAGGAGCCGGGTGGCGGTGGCCGGGGCCAGGTCGAGCAGGCCGCGCACGGAGTCGGCGGTGCGGGCGGTGGCCAGGGCCTCCAGGGCGCCGGAGGTGGCGAAGATGACGATCAGCAGCGCGCCGTCCATGACCTGCCCGACGGCGGCGGCACCGAGGGCGGCGACGATCATCAGCAGGTCGACGTCGAGGGTCTTCTCGCGCAGCGCCCGGAGGCCGGCCCACGCGGGCTCCCAGCCGCCGGTGGCGTACGCGAGGGCGTAGAGCGGGCCCCAGGCCCAGGCGGGGGCGCCGGCGAGCTGGAGCGGCAGCGCGGTCAGGAACAGCACCGTCGCCGCGGCGGCCCACCGGGCCTCGGGCAGGGCGAAGACCCGGGTGCGGCGGCGGGGGGCGGCGTCCGGACGCGGCGGCGCGGTGGGCGCCGGGCGCTCGATCAGGGTGGCGGGCATGGCAGGCGGGGACCCTTCGGGCACGACAGGACAAGGGCAGGGCTGGGCCCTGGCGTTTCCACGATACATGAACATATGAACGCTCCTTCATTCATGGCCTGTACGATGGTCCTCATGGGTCATGGAGCCGCCACCACCCGAACCGCCGAGGCCGCCGCCGAAGCCGTCCCGCGCACCCGCCTGGACGCCGACGGCGCCGCCCGCGTGGCCACCACCCTCCAGGCCCTCGCCACCCCGTCCCGCCTGCGGATCCTGTCCCGCCTGCGCGAGGGCCCCTGCGCCGCCACCGAACTCGCCGCCGAGGTCGGCATGGAACAGTCCGCCTGCTCCCACCAGCTGCGCCTGCTGCGCAACCTCGGCCTCGTCACCGGCACCCGCCGGGGCCGCTCGGTGGTGTACGCGCTGTACGACAACCACGTCGCCGAACTGCTCGACCAGGCCGTCTACCACATCGAGCACCTGCGCCTGGGGCTCAGCGACGCGACGGACTGACCGGGCCCCGACGGACCCCTCTGGACGCCCGGCCAAGATCGCTGGGACGATGGCCCGATGCTCCCCCCCGTCGCCCCCGATGCGCTGCTCCGCGGCGTCGCCGCCAACCGCGCCGCACCCTCGGACGTCCTGCTGCGACTGCTGGCGCCGGAGGCGAAGCCCGCGCGCCTCGACCTGTGCGAGAGGCGTCCGCTGCCGGACGACGTCGTCGAGGCCGCGCTCGCGCACCCGGAGCCGGGAGTCCGGCGGGCGATCGCCCGGAACCGGTACGTCGCGGTGGAGATCCGCAGCCGGCTGGTCCACGACCCGCTCGACTTCGTGCGCGCCGCGCTGGCCGGCGGACCGCGTCCGCGGTTCCAGCGCGTCGAGCCGCTGCCCGACGAGGCGCTGGCGGCCCTGCTCTCCGCGGAGGACGAGCCCGGCCGGGGCGGGATCCTCACCGCGGACGAGATCCGGCAGGAGCTGGCATTCTCGTTCCAACTGCCGACGGCATTCTCCCTCCGTACGGTCGACCACCCCCACCCCCGGCTCAGGGCACACGCCGCCCGCAGTTGGCAGCACCTCACCCCCGCCGAGCGCGAAGCCCTGCTCGCGGATCCGGACGAGACCGTCCGCGACCAGGCCCGGCGCGAGGCCCGCCGCCTCGACCCCGCCGCCCTCGAAGCGCTCTTCCACCGCCCGGGCCTGAGCGAGCGCGACCGCTACACCATGCTCTGGTTGTACGCGGTCACCGACGCCATCGCCGAACACTGCTTCACCGAGGAGCCCGGCTACCTGCCCGCTCTCGCGGCCAGCCCGTACACCCCTGCCCACGTCGTCGCCCGGCTCGCCCGCCACCCCGATCCGGCACTGCGCCGACGCGTCGCCGAACGGGCCGACCTGGACGCCGGGTCGCTCGCGGAACTCGCGGCGGACCCGGACCCCTCCGTCCGCTCCCGGGCACTCGCGCACCCGCTCCCCCGCACTCGGGCGCAGGCCTCCGTCATCCACGGCGTCCTCGCCGACGACCCCGCGGACCTCGGCCCGATCGGCGCGGGATTCGAGGCCGAGCCGGACTGGTACCTCGCCGGTGCCGTCTCCGAACTCCCGTCGCTGCGCCGGGCCGCCGCCACCTGGCCCGGCCTGCCCGCGCACCTCGTCGACCGGCTGGCGGACGACCCCGACGAGGGAGTGCGGCACCTGCTGGCCTACCACCACCCGCTCGCCCCGCCCGCGACCGTCCTCGCCGCGTTCCTCGCGAGCCCCGAGCAGCGCGAGTACCTGCGGACGCTACCCACCCTGCCCCGCAAGGGACTTCAGCACCTCCTCACCCACGAGGACCCCGAGGTCCGCGCCCTGGCCGCCGCCGACCCCACCCTCGACCACCCGCCCGTCGAGCTCCTCACCGACCCCGACGAGCGAGTCCGCCGGGCCGCCGCCACCAACCCGCTGCTCCCGCCCGACGTGGTCGACGCCCTCCTCGCCGACCCCGCGCTCGCCGAGGCCGCCGCGGCCAACCCGGCGCTGACCGCGGCCCGGCTGCACAGGCTCCTCGACCTCGCCGGGCTGCCGTAACCGGGCTGCCGCAGCCGAATTGCCGCAGCCGGGGTGTCAGAGGCGCGGTGTCAGAGGCGGATTGTCAGAGGCGGGGTGCATGATCGGGGCGTCCGACCACGACAGGGAGCACACCATGCCGATCACCAACGACCAGGTCCTCCAGTACTCGTTCCTGCCCGGGTTGTACCGGGACGACTACTTCCCCGACGCCGTCGTCGACCAGGGGTGCGCCATCCTGCGGCGACTGTGCGAGCGGATCGAGGCCGAGCGGCCGGGCGACCTCGACGCGCTGTACGGCCTCACCGCCGGCGCCACCGAGGAGTTCAACGCCCTCCAGGAGGCGTTCGAGGCCGCCGGCAGCGAGATCGAGACGGTCGCCCGCGAGGAGATCGCCGAGGACTTCTGGTTCATCGCGAACGCCTACGGATTCCCGGAGGCCGACGCCGAGAAGCTGATCTCCGGGCGGGACTGGTAGGAGTCGAGGAAGCGCACCATGTGCAGCTTCGTCACGGCCCGGCCGCCGACCTCGACGGCCCCCGGCTCCCGTCCCCACACCTCGAAGCCGCACGAGGTGTAGAGCCGGAGCGCCGCCTCGTTGCCCTCGGAGACCGTCAGCAGCACCTGCCGCAACTCGTCCCGCGCGGCGGCCAGTTCGAGCGTCCGCGCGACCAGCGCCCGGCCCACGCCCCGGCCGGCCGCCGCGGGCGCCACGGCCATGCCGAACAGCGTCGCCTTGTGCCGCTCCTGGCTCCGGGCGCGCAGCCCGAGGCCCGCCGTGCCGATCAGTCGGCCGTCCGCCGCGAACGCGCCGAGCACCGCGCCCTCCGCCAGCCGGCGGACGGACACCGCGAGCGGCTTCGCGCACTCCTCCGCGTGACTCGACGTGAAGGCCTCGGGCGTCTCCCGGAGGGCCTCCAGACGGAAGGTCCGGTACACCTCCGCGTCGCCCGCGCCCAGCCGGCGGATGGTCACCCCGTCGAGGTCAGAGACGGACACGCGTGCACCTCGTCACGTACGGCATCGCGATCTCCTCGTGGCCCGCGAGGTCGGGGTGGGTGTCGAGGAGGTGCTCGACGTCCGCGAGCAGGCGGGTGCGCTCGGCCTCGGGGAGGGTGATGACGTAGCTGCGCGAGGCGACCATGTCGAGGATCCCGCTCCTCGTCGTCACGTGCTCCCAGCGGATCTCCAGCCGCTCGGGGGCGCCGAAGGGGGCGGGGACGACGGGCTTGGTGTCGATCGTCTGCTTCGCCGAGCGGTGCATCAGGGCGCCGAGTTCGGCGGCCCACGGCTCGGACTCGTCGCGGACGTTCCAGATCAGGGAGAGCGTGCCGCCGGGGGCGAGGACGCGGGCGATCTCCGGGACGGCGGTGCCCTGGTCGAACCAGTGCCAGGCCTGCGCGACGACCACCGCGTCCACGCTGCCGTCCGGCAGCGGGATCCGCTCGGCCGAGCCGCCCCGCACGGCCGCCCTCGGGACGGCCGCCGCGAGCTGGTCGCGCATCGCGTCGTCCGGCTCGACGGCGACGACGTCCAGGCCCGCGTCCACCAGCAGGCGGGTCAGCTTGCCGGTGCCCGCGCCGAGGTCGAGCACCCGGCGGGCCTCGCGCGGCACGGCCGAGCCGATCAGCGCCAGCGGGTAGCCGGGCCGCCCCTGCTGGTACGCGCCGGCCGCGGCGCCGAACGAGCGGGCCCGCAGCTTGCCGGACCAGCGACGGGTGGCGCCCTGGCGGGTCATCCCGCAGGCGCGGCCGATCTCCTCCCAGGTCGCGTGGCGGCCGCGGCGCAGCTCGTCGATGACCGCCGTGCGGCGGTCCTCCAGGACGGCGATCACTTCGGACAGCCGGTGCAGGCCGGCGAGGCCGCCTTCGCCGGCGACGTCGGCGGCGATGCGGTGAGCAAGATCATCGATAGTCACGGCCCGCACTGTAGGGCCGCTCCGCACCGGGCGTCAACACTCATTGCTCGTTGAGCAACACATGTTGCCCGGGAGCCTCTCGCCGCCCTGGAAACAAACAGTGGGGAAACTCGACCCTCTCTTCACACTTCTCCCATAACCTGTCGCGCAGCAGCCCGACTTGAGGAGATGTGACATGAACTCACGTGCAAGGAAGGCCCGTTGGGCCACCGCCCTGGCCACGACCGTGGCGCTCCTGGCCGGCGGCGCCGGCACCGCCCTCGCGGACGGGACGGCCACGACCCCGGTGACCACCGTCCCCGTCGGCACGGTGGTGACCGGCGTCGTGGTCAGCCCGGACGGCAGCAGGGCGTACGTCACGGCCGACGGCAAGCTCAAGGTGGTCGACACCGCGGCCGGCGCCGTCACCGCCGAGATCCCCCTGGGCGGCCTCGACTACACCTCCGACAAATCGGCGATCAGCCCCGACGGCACCCGGGTGTACGCGGTCAGCGGCCTCGTCCTGTACGTCGTCGACACCACGACGAACACCGTCGTCGCCACCGCCCCCCTGCCCCCGGAGATCCGGCCGGACACTTGGAAGGACGGCGGCGCCTTCCAGGTCGCGATCGGCACGGACGGCGGCACGGTCCTCGTCGCCCAGGACGGGCCGAGCGGGTACCTGCGGCCGGGGCAGCCGCCGACCCGGACGCCCGGCCGGGTGCTCACCTTCTCCACCGCGCAGAGCGCGTTCACCGGCGAGGTGCCGATGCCCGACGGCTACGTGCGCCGGATCGCCGTCCGGCCCGGCGGCACCGACGCCTACGTCAGCTCCGGCACCGGCCTCGTGCACCTGGACCTCTCGGCCGGCACCCCGACCGCCGTCGGCACCGTGGCGAACCTCCCGGCCCAGGTGATCTACGCGACCTACACCAAGGACGGCACCCACCTGATCGTCACCGACAGCGACCCCGGCGACCCCCGCCTGGCCCACCCCGTCGACACCGACAGCGACACCGCGACGGCCCCGGTCACGCTCACGCCCGACTTCTCCACCGGCGGCGCGCCGTCCACCACCCCGGCCGGCGGCCTCCTGCGCCGCGCCGCGTACGACCAGACCACGAAGCGGCTCTCCCTGGTGGCCTTCGACTCCACCGCCGACTACGCCGCCGTGCCCGGCGAGACGCTCCCCACCGACGCCGACTTCAGCTACGGCATGACCGTCAGCTCCGACAACCACACCGTCTACCTGCTGGCCCACCGCCCCGGAGTGCAGGGCGTCTTCCTGGAGATCCTCCCCCGCTGAACAACCCTCGGCCGAGAAACCGCACCACATCCGGCCGGACGCCGTCGCGAGGCACCTCCTCGCGGCGGCGTCTTCGCGTGCGCACACGACACCTCACTCTTTCGAGTGGGACCGCTCCGGCGCTTTTGACCCTCGATAGCACGAACTCCGGTCTCCTGGAAGCCACTTCGCGCAGAAACCCTCCGCATGGGCGAATCCCGGGCGGGTTGCCGGTGCGAGCGCCCCGGGGCGAGAAACCTGGTGCGGGCGCCGGCCCCGGTGGGACGGGGGCCGGACCGGGCACCAGCGGTCGCGCACCCGTGCGACATGTCTGACATGTCCGGCAAGATCGCACAAGTCAGCACTGCCACAGTAATTTTGAGTTTCATTCAGAAATGTCGAGACCCGGCTATGCTGCCTCGGACCACCGCCCCCGACCCCCTTCCGATGTCCCCTTCCGACCGTTTGAGGATGCTGATGCTTCGACCCGGATCGTCCCCCGGCAGACGGCCCACCGCGCCCCCGCCCGGGTGGCTGCTGCCCATGGCCGTGCTCGCCGCCGCCGCGGTGGCCGCCGTGGCGATCGCGGTCTCCGGCGCCCGCCCCGAGGTGATCTGGAGCGGCATCGCCGCCACGGCCGCGGTGGCCCTGGTGGCCGCCGAGGCGGGCCGCCGGGGCCGGGCACTGTCCCTCCTGCGCCGTGAACACGCCCGCCAGACGGACGAGTTGCGCCAGAAGATGCTCCGGCAGGACGCCACCATGGTCGCCCTCTCCCGGCAGGAGCTG
Source organism: Kitasatospora sp. NPDC059408 (assembly GCF_042751525.1). Taxonomy (NCBI): domain Bacteria; kingdom Bacillati; phylum Actinomycetota; class Actinomycetes; order Kitasatosporales; family Streptomycetaceae; genus Kitasatospora; species Kitasatospora sp. NPDC059408. The sequence goes on along the minus strand of NZ_JBHYWI010000003.1, from coordinate 91,758 downwards.
CCCGCCGCGCTGGCCCGCCTCCAGGCGACCAACTCGGTCGACACGGCGATGCACGCCTACGAGTCCAGGGACCCGATGCTCAGCCCCGAGTACCGGGCCGCCCGGGACGAGCTGCTGCACCGCGTCCTGCGGGCCGTCGACGAGGAGACCGCCCAGCGCGAGGCCTCCCAGCGCGCCTTCGTGAACATCGCCCGGCGCGTCCAGGCGATCATCCACCGCCAGGCCCGCGACCTGCGCGAGATGGAGGACCGGCACGGCAACGACCCGGCCGTCTTCGACGACCTGCTGCGCCTGGACCACGGCAACGCCCTGACCGGCCGCCTCGCCGACTCCATCGCCGTCCTCGCCGGCGCCCGCCCCGGCCGCCAGTGGAGCCGCCCGGTCGCGCTCTACAGCGTGCTGCGCGGCGGCATGTCGCGCATCCTGGAGTACCAGCGCGTCTCGCTGCACCCCACCCCCGAGGTCGCCGTCATCGGCCCCGGCGTCGAACCGCTCATCCACGCGGTCGCCGAGCTCCTCGACAACGCGACCCGCTACTCCCCGCCGCACACCCACGTGCACCTCACCGCCTCCGAGGTGCAGACCGGGATAGCGGTCGAGATCGAGGACGGCGGCCTCGGCCTCAGCGAGGACGGCTACGCCCGCGCCGAGGAGGTCCTGCGGCACGCGCAGGGCGAGTTCGACCTCAACGACCTCGGCGAGACCCCGCGCCTCGGCCTGGCCGTCGTCGGGCGGCTGTGCCGCGCGTACGGCTTCCAGGTCACCCTGCGCCCGTCCGCGTACGGCGGCATCCGCGCGGTGCTGGTCGTGCCGCGCGAGCTGATCACCACCGCGCCGGCCACCGGTCGCGCGCACGGCATCGGCTCCATCTCCGGCCCGCGCCCGCTGCCGGCCAACCAGCCGCGGTCCAAGTCCTCGTCGCGGCCGTGGGGTCCGCCGCCGCTGTCGGTCAACAGCCCGGCCTTCGCCAACTCCCCGTGGGCCGGCACCGGTCCGATGCCCAACGGCCCGGTCCCGTCCGGTCCGGTGTCCTCCGCCCCGATGACGTCGGGCCACGTGCCGGCCGGACCGATACGGGCGAACGGGCACGGGCCCGGACCGATGGACGACCTGCCGGTGGTGACCGAACGCGGCGCCAACGGGCTGCCCCAGCGCCGGCGCCACCGTCAGACGCTCGGCCGCACCGGCTACCCGGCGCCCGCGCGGGACACGGCGGGACCGGCCCCGCAGCCCAAGGAGACGGCCAAGGAGCCGGTGCAGCCCGGCATCTGGCTCACCGCCTTCCTGGAGGGCATCAACGGCGAGGCGTCGCCCCCCGGTTCGGGCGAGCGCCCCGGCGGAGCCGACCAGACCAGAGACAACATGGCAGGGAAAGGCGAGCAGTGATTCAGCAGCGCACCAACATGGACTGGATGCTCAAGGACCTGGCGCTGAGCGTCCCGTACGCCCGGCACGTGATCGTCCTGTCCTCGGACGGCCTGCGGATGGCCCAGTACGGCACCGACCCGGACGCCGCCGACCGTCTCGCGGCGGCCTGCGCCGGCCTGCAGAGCCTGGCGACGGCGGTGGCGCACGAGTTCCCGCACGGGGACGGCGGGATGCGGATGGTCGTGATCGAGGTGAGCGGCGGCTTCTTCTACATGATGGCGGCGGGCTCGCGCGCGTACCTCGCCGTGCTCGCCGACGAGGGCGTCGACGCCGGGCTGGTGAGCTCGCAGATGCGCGACCTCGTCGCCCGGATCGGCGAGCACCTGACCACGCCGCCGCGCAAGGGCGAGCAGGTCGCATGAGCGAGCGAAAGGTGGACTCATGACTGACCCCGGCCCCGGCGGGCGCCGGGACGACGACGACCCGGAGCGCCTGTACGTCATCACGGGCGGGCGCAGCGGGCCGGCCGGGCCGACCCCGTTCGACCTGGTCACCCTGATCGTCACCCGCAGGGACCCGCGGCCCGGCATGCAGCCCGAGCACGCGGCGATCCTGCGGCTGTGCACCTCACCCCTGTCCGTCGCCGAGATCTCCGCCTACCTGCGGCTGCCGACGAGCGTGGTGACCGTGCTGCTGGCGGACCTGCTCGACGACGAGCTGATCGAGGCCCGCGCCGCCGTACCCCCGGCGGACTTCCCCGACCGTGCCCTCCTGGAGGCGGTGATCCATGGACTACAGCGACTCTGACACGCTGGTCGGGCCGGCGGCCTCGGACCTGCTGCCGGCCTCCGCGACCTCGGCGGTCAAGGTCGTGATCGTCGGAGGTTTCGGGGTCGGCAAGACGACCCTGGTCGGTTCGGTGAGCGAGATCCGTCCGCTCACCACCGAGGAGACGATGACCCAGGAGGGCGAGGGCGTCGACGACGTCGCCGGGGTCGAGCGCAAGACCGAGACGACCGTCGCGATGGACTTCGGCCGGATCAGCATCAGCGACGAACTGGTGCTGTACGTGTTCGGCACCCCTGGGCAGGAGCGGTTCTGGTTCCTCTGGAACGGCCTGTTCGAGGGCGCGCTCGGCGCGGTGGTGCTGGTCGACACCCGCCGGCTGGAGGTCAGCTTCGAGGTGATCGGGCGGCTGGAGGACCGGGGCGTGCCGTTCGTCGTCGCGATCAACGGCTTCCCGGACTCGCCCGCGCACCCGGTCGAGGAGCTGCGGGCCGCCCTCGACCTGCCGCGGGACGTGCCGATCGTCACCTGCGACGCCCGGCGGCGCGAATCCTGCCGGGACGTCCTCATGGCCCTGATGCGCTACCTGTACGACTGCGCCGCGAAGCGGGCGTGAGCCGCCGCCCCGTCCGGTCCGGCCCCTCCCCCGCCCGTCCGGCCGTTCCACCTTCCCTGTCCGTTCCGATCCCGTCCGATCCCGGAGACCCTGTGACAACTCCGCACTCCGACAGTGCACTTCCCGACGATCTCGCGGTGGCCCCGCCGCCCGGCTGCCCCGCGCACGGCCGCCCCGAGATCGGCCCGATCGGCCCGAACGGCGTGCGACGCCTGTACGGGCCCGAGGCCGAGGCCGACCCGTGGGCGGTGTACGAGAAGCTCCGCGCCGAGCACGGCGACGTGGCGCCGGTGCTGCTGTACGGCGACGTGCCGGCCTGGCTGATCCTCGGCCACGCGGCGAACCTCACGGCGATGCGCACGCCCTCGCTCTTCTCGCGCGACTCCCGGCTGTGGACGAAGTTCAAGGACGGGACGGTCGGCGCGGACTCGCCGCTCATGCCGGTCGTCGCGTGGCAGCCGCTGTGCGTGTTCGCGGACGGCGAGGAGCACCGGCGCCTGCGCGGTGCCCTCAACGACGGGCTCGGCGGCTTCGACCACCGGGGCATCCGCCGGCACGTCATCGGCTTCGTCGACGCCATGGTGCGGGACTTCGGGCGCACCGGGCACGCCGAGCTGGTCAGCCAGTTCGCCGAGCACCTGCCGATGCTGGTCCTGACGCAGCTGCTCGGCATGCCCCGCGAGTACGGCCCGCGCCTGGTCGACGCGGCGCGCGACCTCATGCGGGGCACCGCGACGGCGATCGAGAGCAACGAGTACGTCGTCGCGAGCCTGCGCCGGGCCATCGAGCGCAAGCGCGTCGAGCCGGGCGACGACCTCGTCACCTCGCTCATGCGGCACCCGGCCGGGCTCACCGACGACGAGGTCCTGGAGCACCTGCGGGTCGTGCTGCTGGCGGCCAACGAGACCACCGTCAACCTGATCGCCGACACGCTGAAGATGGTCCTCACCGACCCGCGCTTCCGCGCCAGCCTGTCCGGCGGGCACATGACCCTCGCGGAGGCGCTCGACCAGGTGCTGTGGGACTCCCCGCCGATGATCCTGGTGGCCGGCCGGTGGGCCACCGGGGACACCGAGCTCGGCGGGCAGCAGATCGAGGCGGGCGACCTGCTCCTCCTCGGGCTCGCGGCGGGCAACTTCGACCCGGTCGTCCGGCCCGACCGGAACGCGCCGCTGCACGGCAACCGCTCCCACCTGTCCTTCGGCAGCGGCCCGCACGAGTGCCCCGGCCAGGACATCGGCCGCGCCATCGCCGAGACCAGCATCGACCACCTGCTCACCCGGCTGCCGGACCTGCGGCTCGCCGAGGAGGAGAAGGACCTGGACTACACGTCGGCGTGGCTGGCCCGCCACCTCGTCGAACTCCCGGTCGAGTTCACTCCGGTGATCCTGGAGGAGGCGCCGGCTCCCGAGCCGGAGCCGACGCCCGAGGTGGAGGTCGAGGCCCTCGCCCCTGAGCCGCCCGTCGCAGCGGAACCGGTGGCCGTCACCATCCCGCACCAGCGCGGCGGTTGGTGGAGCAGGCTGACGGCGTTCATCCGCCGCTGACCTCCACGGCTGATCTCTCCTCTGCCCCCGGCCCGCCACCGGGGGCAGAGGCATCGGCGACGTCTCCCCCCACGGGCGACTTCGCGCCCGCGTGCCTGCGACCCCGACCGCGTGTCGGGCCGGGGCGCGGACCGGGCGACCGGACAGCGCCCTCAGTCGTCCCAGGCGTCCGCGCGGGAGCGTTCCAGGGTGAAGGTGTCGACCGGGGTGAGGTCGCCGTGCGGGCCGTCGAAGGTGTAGTAGGTGACCTTCATCCGGGTGCGGCCGCCGCGGCGGTCGCCCGGGTCGACGTCGAAGGCCGCGAAGCCGTGGGTGTGTTCGCGGTCCTGGACGGCGGCCCACGGGGCGTCCTCCGTCACCCAGACCGACTCGCGGTACGGGGCGCCCGGGGCCGGTTTGGGCTCCAGTGCGACGACGACGCGGCCCTGCTTCGTCTCGAACAGGTCGTCCTGGGTGGTCGCGGCGTTGCCGCCGGCGCCGATGACCATGTGGACGGTGCCGTGGTCGGTGTCGGCGAAGTCGGGGTCCGTCCCGGACGGGACCGGTGTGCGGACGTCGTTGGGGAGCGTCCCGCGGACGGGGTGGGAGCGCTCGTAGTAGTGCTCGTGGCCGCTCACGACCAGGTCCACGCCGTACTCGTCGAACAGCGGGCCCCAGGCCTCGCGGATGCCGAGGTCGCTGCCGCTGCCGTGCTTGGACGTCGAGATCATCGGGTGGTGCATGCAGACGACGATCCAGTCGATCGCCCGGCTGTTCCTGGCGGCCCGCAACTCGCGTTCCAGCCAGCGCTCCTGGGCGCCGCCCGAGTACCCGCGCAGGTAGATCTCGCTGCTGTTCTGGATGGCGACGTCCTCGTTGGCGAGGCTGATGAAGCGCACCGCGCCGACCGTGAACGCGTACCACATGCCGGCCGTCTCCTCGTCGGCGGAGGCGGCGGACTCGGGCAGGTCGAAGTACGTCTGGTAGCCGAGGGCGCCGATCGGGCCGTTCCCGCTCTCGGTCTCGTGGTTCCCCGCGCACGGCATCCACGGGCGCAGCCGGGTGGAGCGGCTGTTGGAGATGAACCAGTCCGCCCACGTCCCGGTGCGGCTCTGGCCGTGCCGGCCGCTGTAGGAGGCGTAGCAGAGGTCGCCGTTGACGAGGTTGAACAGCGGGCCGACGCGTTCGACGGCGGCGACGATGTCGGCGGAGGCCGGGGATCCGATCTGGCTGCTGGTGTACACGGGGTACTTGCCGAGCGGGGAGGGGACGCCGTCGGGGAACTCGACCTTGCGGCGGAGGTTGGGCGCGCCCTGGTCGCCGAAGCTGGTGAAGGTGAAGGCGGCGCGGCCGCGCGGCGCGGTCGTGAAGGACCCCGTCTCGGGGTTGGCGCCGTCGTGTCCGGCGGCGTACAGGTACGTGGTCGCGGCCCGCAGGCCGGTGAGGCGGGCGTGGTGGACGTACACCTCGTCCTTGGAGAGCGCGTCCCGGTAGGTGCGCGTCTCGGCCTCGACGACGCGTCCGAGTCCGCCGTCCGGCGAGCCGACCCGCACGTGGGGACGGCGGACGGACTGCGGGGTGATCCAGGAGACGGTCATCTCGCCGGAGGGGTCGTTGCCGAACTGGAGGTGGATCCCGCTCACGCTCGGCACCCCGAGCCGGTGCGGGGTGGACTGCAACAGCGGCGTGGGCGCCGCCGCGGCGGACGTCGGCGCGGCGAGGCCCGCGACGAGTGCGGCCCCGGCCGCCGACGATCCCTTGAGTAACTGTCTGCGTGCGATGCTCACGGACTCCCCCTGTGTCACCCGGGCCATTGGTGTCGCAGAACTTTACTCGCATGTTCATGTCATGGCGATGGTGTGAGCCCGCCCGATTCACGGCGGCCGGCTGGAGGGCCCCGCGGATCCGCCGGTAGCCTTGATCGCCTCATCGGGCACGGAGAGCGGGAGAACGCGTGGTCAGGTCGGCGCTGAAGTGGATCGACGGGACCGATTTCGGCTACTACGCCCTGTGCCCGGAGCCGTACGTCGCCTCGTGGGACGGCACCGAGGCCGTGAACGCTTTCGGCGACTACGTCTCGCGGGTCGACCTGCCGGGCCACGGCGACGTGTTGGTCCTGGGCGGGGAGCCGCTCCCCGCGACCTACTTCGCCGAGCACCTGACGTTCGCCCGCTGGTACACGGCCGAGGACGACCTCGGGCTGGCGCGCGCGGTGGAGCGGGCGATGGACTCGGACGGCTGGGAGGACGCCTGCGAGGTCTCGCTCGACGGGGACTACCGGCTCATGGACTGCCTGGTGACCGGCGAGGACGTCACGGAGGCCGACTCGATCCGGGTGCACCTTCCCGAGGGCCGCTACGTGATCCGGTCGCTGTTCCTCGACACCTCTCCCGAGGAGCAGTTCATGCTGGAACGGCTGGTCAGGCTCTGACCCCGGCTCCGCCGGGGCCTCGCGCAGCTGTAGGGCCGTCGGGGCGCCGGTGACTCCGCCGTCCGGCGCGCGGTAGAGCCGGCAGGCGAGGGACACCGGGGCGCCCGGCCGGGGTCACGGCTTGCGGGCCACGCCCGCGTAGGCCGACACCTCGTGGTCCGCGAGGGCGGGTTCGTCGTCGAGCTCGGGGCGCCAGCGGTTGATCAGGGCCACGCCGGGGTCGTCGAGCTCCAGGCCGTCGAAGAAGCGCTCCACGCCGGCGCGCGTGCGCAGGTGGTTCTCTATGCCGGCCTCGGAGTACCGCTTCGAGCCGATGGCCACCAGCTCGGGGATCGTGTCGGCGGTGCCGGCGGTGAGGGCGAGGAAGCTGCCGGACGGGAGGGCGTCGAGGAGCTTGCGGACGGGCGGGTGCGCCGCCTCGTCGGAGAGGAAGTGCACGAGGTTGACGAGCATCAGGGCGATCGGCCGGTCGAAGTCGAGCGTGCCGGCGACCGCCGGGTCGGCCAGGAAGTGCTCCGGGTCGCGGAAGTCGCCCTCGACGTAGGCGGTACGGCCCTCGGGCGCGCTGGTGAGCAGGGCGCGGGAGTGGGCGAGCACGATCGGGTCGTTGTCGACGTAGACGATGCGGCTGGTCGGGTCGACGGACTGGGCGACCTCGTGCAGGTTGGGCCCGGTGGGGATGCCGGTGCCGACGTCGAGGAACTGGCGCACGCCGTGGGTTTCGGCGAGGTGGCGGGTCATCCGGTGCATGACGGCCCGGGCCGCGCGGGTGGCGGTGCGCGAACCGGGCCACTCGGTGAGGATGCGGTCGCCGACCTCGCGGTCCACCGGGAAGTTGGTCTTGCCACCGAGCAGGTAGTCGTAGACCCGGGCGGGGTGGGCGCGGTCGGTGCGCAGGTCCAGCGAGGGCAGCGGCTCCGCCGGCTGCTCCGACGCCCGCAGGCCGAGCCAGTCGCCGGATTCGTCGCGCTGTGCCATGGTTCCTCCCGGGATGACCTCTTCGGCCGTTTCGGTTGCGGAAGATGACCGAACGTCAGCCGGCTTCGGACTGTACACGACCACCTGCGGTGCGGGGGCGGGAGTTCCGGATCGCGGCGGTGAACGCGGGAACGCGCAGGACGGTGAAGGTCGCGAGCAGCGGCCCGAGCGAGCAGAGCGTGACGTAGAAGGGGATCACGCCGAGGCGGTGGTGGCCGTTGAGCCACTCGGCGAGCAGCGGGAAGGTGCCGCCGAACGCCGCGATGGTGGCCGCGTTGACGACGCCGACGCCGACGGCCCGCACGGCGGTCGGGAACAGCATGCCGGTGAAGACGTTGAGCGTGCCGAGCTGCGTGGCGACGAGCATCCCCAGGACGACGGCCACGAGTTGGAAGGACAGCCAGCCGTGCCGCATGGCGGCGAGCAGCGGCAGCACGAGCACGACGGTGAGGGCGAAGGCGGTCCGCATGACCGGCAACAGGCCCACCCGGTCGGCGAGTACGCCCCCGAGCAGCATGGTGGCGAGGACGACGGCGAGGACGACCGTCATGAAGGAGGCCGCCTCCTCCTTGCCGATGACGCCGTAGGCCGCGGCGTACTGCGGCAGGTAGACCAGCGCGAAGTAGTAGCCGATCGTGCCGCCGAGGGTGTGCAGGAAGACGGTGAGCACGGCCCAGCGGTGGCGGCTCACCGTGTCGAGGAACCCGGGGCGTCCGCTCTCCCCGCCGGCCCGGCCGCGGTGGAACTCCTCGCTCTCCGGCGCGGCCCGCCGCACCCACACGGCGGCGAGGCCGAGCACGGCCGCGACGACGAAGCCCCAGCGCCAACCGCCGTGCTTCAGCCCCTCCTTGCCGAGGGTGTGGAGCAGCACGGCCAGGACGCCGTACGAGATCAGCGAGCCGATGATGATGCCGCCGTACGACACGGAGCTGAACGCGAACCGGTGGCGCGGCGGCGCGGTCTCCGTCACGTACGCGGCGACGGTGGGCGTCTCGCCGCCGAAGGCGAGCCCCTGGACGACGCGCGCGGCGACGGCGAGGACGGCCGCCCACACGCCGATGGTCTGCTGTCCGGGCAGGAGCGCGATCCCGAGGCTGGCGGCGGCGATCACCGACATGCTGAGCGTGAGGCCGAAGCGCCGCCCGCGGCCGTCGCTCAGCCGGCCGATGAGGAACGAGCCGACCGGCCGCGCCACGAAGCCGACCGCGAAACCGACGTACGCGGCGAGCAGCCCGCTCACGCCGCCCTTGCCGTGGCCGAAGAGGTCCGCCGCGAAGTACGGCGCGAGGACGGCGTACACGTTCCAGTCGAAGGACTCGACCACCGATCCGACGGTGGCGGCGGCCAGTTGGCGCCGCCGTCCGCCCGCGGCCGGTGCGGGGTCGCGCAGCGGCAGGGCTGCGGTCTGATCTGTCATGGCCACAGCGTCCCACTGATCGACAAGGCTGTGAATGGAGTTCGCGGCAACCGGCGCGGCGCCCTCCCGGCCGCATGCGAACGGTGGCGGGCCGCACTTCGTCGCCCTTTGTCCGGCTTCTGCCGCGGACCCGGGGGCGGGAAGGACCCTCCCCGTACGATCGATGTCGCAGGCGAATGACATGTGTGTGCGCGTGAAGAACCTCCGTCCCTCGCGACGCGCCACCCTGCCCGTGGCCGTCACCGCCGCCCTCGGCGCGGCACTCCTCGCCGGCTGCACGAGCTCGGGCGGCGGCACCACCGCCGCCTCCGGCACGCCCTCACCCAGCGCCACCACCGCGGCGACGCCGACCGCCACGCCGACCCCGACGCCCAGGCCCACCGGCGCCGCCGACCCGGCACTCAAGGCGTTCTACGGCCAGCAGCTCGCCTGGGCGGCCTGCCCGCCCGACCCGAAGACCGGCACGACGGACGGCTCCGCCCTGCAGTGCGCCACCCTCAAGGTGCCGCTCGACTACGCCGACCCCGCCACCGGCACGCTCGACGTCGCCGTCGTCCGCGACCCCGCCGGCAAGCCCGACCAGCGCGTCGGCTCGCTGCTCCTCAACCCCGGCGGCCCGGGCGGCTCCGGGGTGAACATGGTCAAGGCCGGTGCCAAGCAGGCCAAGGGCACCACCCTCCACGACCGCTTCGACATGGTCGGCTTCGACCCGCGCGGAGCCGGCGCCACCAGCCCGCTCAACTGCCTGGACGACGGGGCCCGCGACGGCTGGCTCACCACCGACCAGTCGGGCGTGGACCACGGCAAGGTGCTCGCCGACGCCTGCAAGGCCAAGTACGCGAGCGTCCTGCCGTACGTCGGCACCCGCAACACCGCCCGCGACATGGACGTCCTGCGCGCGGTCCTCGGCGACCAGAAGCTCAACTACCTGGGCATGTCCTACGGCACCTACCTCGGCTCCCTCTACGCCGAGGAGTTCCCGGACCGCGTCGGCCACCTGGTCCTCGACGGCGCCACCTCGCCCTCGACCTCGCTCGTGCAGCACAACGTCGAGCAGCAGGCCGGCTTCGAGCGCGCCCTCAAGGCCTTCGCCGCCGACTGCGCCGGCAAGGACGGCTGCCCGCTCGGCCAGGACCCGGAGAAGGCCCCGCAGAAGCTCGCCGACTTCCTCGACGGCCTCAAGGACAAACCGCTCACCACCTCGGACGGCCGCACCCTCACCGCCACGGCCGCCTGGAGCGGCGTGCTCGACAACCTCTACGGCGGCGAGGCGGACTGGAAGCAGCTGCGAGAGATCGTCAAGGCCGCTATGCGCGGCAAGGGCGACTACCTCTACCAGCTCGCCGACGGCGCCTCCGGCCGCGACAAGGACGGGCACTACAAGGCCTCGGCCGACGCCTACACCGCGATCCACTGCGCCGACGGCGCGACCGACACCCCGCCCGCCGACCGGCTCCAGGCCGCGCTCACCGACCTCGCCGCCAAGGCGCCGCTGGTCAGCAGGCACGACCCGATGGCAGCCCTGTTCGACCCGGACTGCCGCACCTGGCCGGCCGCCTCCGCCGAGAAGCCGCACGCGGTCAAGTCGGCCGCCGCCAACCCGATCGTCGTCGTCGGCTCCACCGGCGACCCGGCCACGCCGTACGCGTGGGCGGAGAAGCTCACCTCCGAGCTGGGCAACGCCGTCCTGCTGACCCGCGAGGGCGAGGGGCACACCGGGTACGGCGCGAGCAACTGCATCCGGACCGCCGTCGACGCCTTCCTGGTGGACGGCACCGTCCCGGCCGCCGGGACGCGCTGCCCGACGGACGCACCGGCCGGCTGACCGGCCGACCGACTGGCTGACCGGCTGACCGGCTGACTGGCCGACTGGCGGGTTGACCGGCTGACGGACTGACACCCCACGACCTGGGAGGTGCCGCGATCTGCGGCACCTCCCAGGCTTTTCTCATCCCCGCCCCCGGGAACGATCTGTCATGTGCACGCTATTGTGGGCCGATCCAACAACTTTCAACGACCCAGGTGACACCTGATATTCCACCAGAGAAGGCCGGGGGGCCATGCCAGCTGACTTCGATCCCGGCCCGCACGCCGACGACGCCCGTGCGGGCCTGCTCTACCAGGGCGGAGACGTCGAGGAACTCCACGCCCTGGTCAGCGCCCACTTCTCGCCCCACCGCCTGCGCGTCGTCGACCACGACCGGCGCGCCGACGGCCAGTTCCGCCGGATCTGGGCCGGGCCCGTCTCGGTCTACGACCTCGGGTACGGCACCGCCGTGGAGATCGACCCAGGCGAACTGGCCAGGTTCTACAACGTCCACATCCCGCTCGCCGGCCACGGCACCGTCACCGTCGACGGCACCGAACTGCCCACGACGCTCAGCATCGCCGGGCCCGGCCAGCGGCTCGCCATGGCCTGGAACGGCGACAGCCTCAACCGCGTCGTCCTGATCACCCGCCAGGCCCTCGACGACGCCCTGGCCGTCCGGCTCGGCGACACACCGTCGGGCATCACCCGCTTCGACCCGGTGCTCGACACCGGCTCGGGCACCGTCGCCGCGTGGCTGAGCACCGTGCAGAGCTTCACCCGCTCCGCCGAGTCCGGCCTGCTCGACGCCTCACCGCTCGCGCGCGGGCACTTCGAACAGCTGCTGGTCCACGGCCTCCTGGACGCCCAGCCGCACCGGATCAGCCCCTGGTCGGGCCCGGACCGCGCGGCACCCGCCGGAGCCGTCGGCCGTGCCCTCGCCTACTGCAGCGACCACGCGCACGAACCGATCTCGGTCGCCGACATGGCCGTGGCCGCCCGGGTCAGCGTGCGCAGCCTGCGGGCCGGCTTCCGCAGCCGGCTCGGCACGACCCCGCTCGCCCACCTGCGGAACGTCCGGCTGGAGGCGGCCCACCGCGACCTGCTCGCGATGGCCCGTGGGGAGGCCACCGCGAGCACCGTGACCGAGGTCGCCCTGCGCTGGGGCTTCACACACCTGGGCCGCTTCGCCGAGACGTACCGCAAGACGTACGGACGGACGCCGTCGGCGGTCCTGCGCGAGAACCGGCCCCCGCGAGAACGCATCCATTAGACCGTCCGCGCCCGGCGGGGCACTATCCATCCACGGCAGCGGCGGAGCGGCCGCGGATGGATAGCCCGCCCGGACCCGGCCAGGTAAGCCTTGCCTCACGGGAAAGGCCGCAGTGCGCCGTCGGTCGTTCGTGCGCAACTCCTCGGCGCGGCACGGCCCGTCGGCCGGCACAACCCGTTGTCCGGCACAGCCCGTCGTCCAGCAAGGCCCGCTGTCCAGAAAGGGATGTCCCATGCCGATGAGTCGTAAGGTCCCCGGCGCTCTCGCCGTCCTCGTCCTCACCGCCGGCCTCGTCGCCACCGCCCCGAGCGCCGGCGCGGCGCCCGGCATGCGGGAGGCCTCCGCCAGGCCGGCCGTCACCGCCGACTGCAGTGTGCACGGCGACGGCAGGCTGTGGTGCGGCAACAACGCCGGCGCCCGGGCCTTCGCCGACCGCTCCTACCGCTCCGCGACCCGCGGCACCCTGGTGGGCGGCTACAACTGGTTCGACTGCTGGGGCCACGGCGACACCCACCCCGGCGGCAACGACATCTGGTACTGGACCCAGACCGACCAGGGCCCGTGGGGCAACGTCCCCGCCGTCGACGTCTTCACCTCCTCCGACCCGGCACCGGGCCTGCGCCAGTGCTGACCCGCTGACGGATGCCCGCCCGGCCCGTGCCGCCCCTCCCGTCGCGGAGGGGCGGCACGGGCTCTCACTACTGCCCCGGCGCTACGCCCGTTCCGGGGCGGCCAGTTCCGAGACGAGGGCCGAGCGGGGCTGCGGGATCTCGCCGTAGTCCTCGTCGTCGGAGGTGACGGTGAGGCGGTTGATCGCCGCCTCCAGGGCGGTCGGCAGCTTCGGGTGGAGTCCCTCGTGGCAGCGGGCGAGGATGTCGTGGCGCACGTCGTCCGGGAACAGCGGCTCGGTGGCCCGGAGAGGACGGTGCTTACGGGGCGGGGCGGCCGCGAGGCGCTCCGCCTGGTCCCGCCAGTAGGCGGCGTCCCGGGGCTCCCCCAGCCGCAGGTGGTGCAGGTGCAGCAGGTACGCGGCGGTGGAGCTGCCCGAGCCGGCGGCGAACTGCCACCAGAACTGGGCCGGGTCGTCCCGGCCGGTGACGGCCAGCAGGCACCCGAAGACCAGCGCGCCCTCGGGGTGGATGCGGTGACTGTTCACCAGCAGGTCCAGCGAGCGGCCGGCCTGCGGCGCGCCGAGCACCAGCGCGGTGGCCAGGTCCAGCTCGTGGGCGGCCTGTTCGTGCTCGGACGGGAACGGCGCGGGCGCGGCCGTCACGCGGTCCGACAGGGACGGCGAGGCGGCCAGCGCGCACGGGACGACCGTGACGTGCCGGGCCCCTTCGTGCCTGCCCCCGTCCACCCAGCCCAGTAGTCGTCCGTACGCCGCCCCCGTCATCGTTCCTCCCCTTGACACGCTTCCAGTACCACGAGCCGCCCCGACGCGAAGTCCGGCCGCCCCACCGCCCGCGCGATGCGGCGGTGGGCCTGGCGGCGGTGCGCGCGCAGCGTCGCGGGCGGGATGCCGAGGTACGCGGCGGCCTCCTCGTCCGCCAGGCCGAGGCAGTAGGCGAGGACGACGGCGTCCCGCTGGCGCTCCGGCAGGGCCAGGACCGCTCCGAGCAGTGCGAGCTGTTCGGCGAGGGTCTCCGGGCGCAGGCCGGCCCGGTGGCAGAAGCGGCCGATCGCGGCGTCCATCGCGGCCGTCTGGACGGCGGCCGGTTCGCCCTGCGCGGCGAGCCAGGCGGCGAGGTGCTCCTTGAGCAGGCGCCAGGCGTAGGCGGCCGGGACCTCCTGGCGCAGCGCGAGCGCCCAGTTGCGGTGCAGGTGCTCCCGGGTGCGGCGGACCACGAGGGCGGCCGCGTCGCCCTGCGGGCCGACCTGGGTGCGGGCGAACGCGATCCAGGCGGGCTCGTGGGTGCCGCAGAAGGCGTCGAAGGTGAGTCTCAAGCGGGCGCCCCGGTTGATGGTCATGCCGTGGACCTTCCCGTGTGGTCGAAGGGGAACGTGCGCGCCCCCGTGACACATGCAAGCGCATCGGGGGGCTCGTCGTGCAATGGCGGCGCGCGGATCCGGCGGAGCGGACGGAAAAGTAGGACTACGGACGGAACTGACGGTTCCTCACCTATTCTTGGGCCCCGGGCGTCGTGGCGAAGGGGGAGCCGTGGGGACGGGCAGTGACGGTGCCGAGGTGGATCTGCAGCTGTACCGGGCGCATTCGGCCCGGATGTACGACTACTTCCTCGGCGGTACCACCAACTTCGCACCCGACCGCGAGGCGGCCGGGCGGGCGATGGCCGTCTTCCCGTGGGCCCGCACCGCCGCCCGCGCCAACCGGGCGTTCATGCACCGCTCGACCCGGCTGCTCGCGGACCGCGGCATCGAGCAGTTCCTCGACGTCGGCACCGGCATCCCGACCTCGCCCAACCTGCACGAAGTAGCCCAACGAGTGAATCCGCGGGCACGCGTCGTCTACGCCGACAACGACCCGATCGTGTACGCGCACGCGCAGGCGCTGCTGCACTCGACCCCGCAGGGCCGCACCGCCTACGTCCAGGCGGACGTCCGCGAACCGGAGGCCATACTGCGCTCGGCCGAACTGCGCGACACCCTCGACCTCGGCCGCCCGGTGGCGCTCAGCCTGGTCGCGCTGCTGCACTTCGTGCCGGGCGAGGACGACGCCCACGCGATCGTCGACCGGCTCAAGCGGGCCATGCCCGCCGGCAGCGCGCTCGTGCTCAGCCACGGCACTCCGGACTTCGCCCCCGCCGAGACCGAGCGCGCCGCGCAGGTCTACCAGGCCGCCGGGACCGCGGTACGGATGCGCACCCGGGAGGAGATCGCCGGCTTCTTCGACGGCTGGCAGCTGCTCGACCCGGGCCTCGTCGCCAGCCACCGCTGGCGCCCGGACGACGGGGACGACCGGGACGGCGAGGACGGCGCCGGCCCGGGCGGGGCGACGGACGCGCAGGTCTCCGCCTACGCGGCCGTCGCCGTCAAGCCCTGAGCCCGGGCCGGTGATCAGCCCGTCTTCCCGACGGCCTGGGTCAGCCACGCGAACACCGACGGCACCATCGGCTCCCACGTGGACGTCAGGTGCGGCCCGTTGACCTCGACCGGGGTGACGACGGTCGGCGCCTTCGCGGCCTTCTGCAGCGCGACCGCGTCCTCGTAGCCGTCGCCCTTCTTGCCCGTCACGTACAGCGCGACGTCCGGCGGGGTCTGCGCGTGCTGCAGCATGTAGAGCGGGTTGGAGACCTCCCGCAGGTGCGCGTCCTTGGCGGTCAGCGAGTCGTTCTCGCCCATCGGGTCGTTGTAGCCGGACATGCTCACGGCCGCGTGGAAGCGGTTCGAGTGCGCGATGCCGAGCCGAGCCGCGCAGTGCGCGCCCGCCGAGTAGCCGGCCACGGCCCAGTTCTCCGGGCCGGGCTCGGCGCGGAAGTTGTCGAGGACCATCTGCGGCACGTCACGCGCCAGCCAGGTCTCGGCGTTGACCTTGCCGGGCACGTCGGCGCAGCCGGTGTCTACGTGCGCGGGGAGCAGCACGACGCGCGGCGAGACGAGGATGAACGGCGCGACCTGACCGGACTTCATCAGTGGCGCCAGCTGCTTGGAGACGTTCATGCTG
Source organism: Kitasatospora sp. NPDC059408 (assembly GCF_042751525.1). Lineage (NCBI taxonomy): Bacteria > Bacillati > Actinomycetota > Actinomycetes > Kitasatosporales > Streptomycetaceae > Kitasatospora > Kitasatospora sp. NPDC059408. The sequence continues at coordinate 75,934 of NZ_JBHYWI010000003.1, read as the reverse complement.
CCGAACCAGGCGCTGGACGAGCCGGGGAAGCCGGCGAGCAGTTCGACGACCGGGAACTTCTTGTCCTTGTAGGCCGGGTCGTCGTACTGCGGCGGCGTCCAGACCAGGACCTCGCCGTCCACGCCGGAGACGCGGCCCTTCAGGTCGGTCGTCTTCACGTCCTTCGGCACGGCCTTGTCGTCCACCGGCCCGAACTGCTGGATCACCCGGGGCTGTCCGGGCGCGTTCGCGGCCGCCGTCGCGTCCCCCGCGGGCGGCACGGGCACGGCCCGGACGTGGTTGCCGGTGCCGAGCAGGTCGTCCCAGCCGCCGTAGAGGTGGTTGTCGTTGTTCACCATCACGAACACCAGGGTCACGGCGGTGACCTGGGCGAACACCACCATCCCGAACCGCGCCCCGAACCGGAGCGGCTGCGGCCCGCGCACCCGGTTCCAGAAGTACATCAGGAGGCCTATGGAGAGCGGGACGAGGACGAGCGAGAGGACGAAGAAGGGCGTGCCTGTCAGTTTCACACCCTTGTTGACGGTGAGAACGCGCGTCCGGTTGCCTCTCGTGGATCAAGCCTTGGAAGACCTTCGGCAGCGAGGGGCGGACCGGCCGCCATCCGGCCGTCTCAGCCGGGGAATCCGGGCACCACCAGGCCCGATTCGTACGCGATCACCACCGCGTGGGTCCGGTTCTGCGCACCGAGCTTGGTCAGCACGTTCCCGACGTGCGTCTTCACCGTCTCCAGGCCCACCCCGAACGACGCCGCGATCTCCGGGTTGGACAGACCCGTGGCCATGAGGCGCAGCACCTCCTCCTCCCGGTCCGTCAGAGCCGCCCGGGGCAGAGCCTCGGCGGAGTTCAGCGGGCGGGCGGTGACCATCTGCCGCAGGGCCGCCGGGAAGACGATCGCCTCGCCGGCCGCGACCACCCGCACCGCCTCCGCGATCTTGGGCACCGGGAACCGCTTGAGCACGAAGCCGCAGGCCCCGGCACTGAGCGCCGCGGTGACGTACCCGTCGTTCTCGAAGGTGGTGATCACCACGACCTTCGGCGGCGACTCCGGACCGGCCAGCAGGCGCCGAGTCGCCTCGATGCCGTTGAGGCGCGGCATCCGCACGTCCATCAGGACCACGTCCGGCCGCAGCCGCTGCGCCTCCTCGACCGCTTCGACACCGTCGGCGGCCTCCCCGACGACCACGATCCCCGGCTGGGCCGAGAGGAGCACGCGCAGACCGCTGCGGGTCACCGCGTCGTCGTCCGCGATCAGGACGGCGACGGGGGCGACGGCAGGGGCGGAGGCTTTCACATCGGCGCTGGTCAGGGTGGGCGTGCCGGTGTCCGAAGCGATCATGACGACGAGCGTACCGGCAGCCGGACGGCAAGCCTCCACTGCTGCGGCCCGGCCGGCCCGGACTCCATCTCGCCGCGCAGCAGCCGCACGCGCTCCGCGAGTCCGGGCAGGCCGTGCCCGGAGGTCGGGAAGGCCCGCCGGCCCGCCCCGCCCCCGGGCCCGGGACCGACCCGGTTGACCACCCCGAGCTCCAGTACGTCCGGCGCCGCCGCCATGCGGACCCGGACCGGACCGCCGGCCCCGTGCCGCAGCGCGTTGGTCAGACCCTCCTGCAGGATCCGGTACGCCGCCCGGGACAGCGTCCCGTTCACCTGCGCCCACTCGCCGGAGAGCTCCGGCTCCACCACCGCGCCCGCGTGCCGCAGCCGTTCGAGCAGCTCGGGCAGGTCGGCCAAGGTCCGTGTCGGCGCGGTCGGCGCGGCCTCCTCGCGCAGCGCGCCCAGCACGTAGTCCAGGTCCTCCAGCGCCGACCGGGCCGACTCCTCGATGCTGCGCAGCGCGGCCCGCGCCGCCACCGGGTCGGTGGCGAGCACCTCGCCCGCCACCGCCGCCTGGATCGTCGCCGCCGTCAGGGTGTGCCCGATCGAGTCGTGCAGCTCGTGGGCGAGCCGGTTGCGCTCGGCCAGCCGCCGTTCCCGCTCGGCCGCCAGCACGAGCCGTTCCGCCGGTGACGGCCCGAGCAGCCTCGGCGCGAGCCACCGCAGCGCCTGCGTCACCGTCACGCAGCCCACCGCCGCCAGCAGCAGGCACACGAGCGCCGCCACCCCGCGCGACCAGGCGCCGTCCGCCCGCACCGTCCGGCCGAAGCGGCTCAGCCCCGCGTCGGCGCCGAGCGGGAGGGTGAGGGCGGCGAGGAGCAGGAGACCGCTCACCATCGTCCCCATCCATCCGAGGGCCACGTGCAGCAGCAGCCAGAGCGGAGTCCGGAGGCGATCGGCGGGGGCGGGCACGGGAGGATTCGTCCCCGTGCCGGGTGGGGCCGCGCGCCGACGCATGACCACCGGATCCGGCAACGGCGCCTTCAGCGCCCACCGGGCGCACGCGACCAGTACCCGCCGCGTCGTGCGTGCCAGCCCGACCGTGCCCACGAGCGCGGCCCAGGCCACCAGGGTCACGACGACCTGCGCCCCGTAGGGAGCGGACCGCCACGCCAGCGCCGGGAGCATCGCGAGGGGCAGCAGCGGAAGGCTCACCACCGCACCGCAGAGGGCGAACAGCGCACCCGAGTACGTGGAGCCGCGCAGGAGCGGCCGGATTCCCTTGATCATGATCCGACCAGTATCGCGGTCGTGATCCACCGGGGCCTCCCCCGATCGGGGGAGCGCCCTTTCCCGCTTTCCCGTGATGTGCTCCGGGAGGTCCGCGGACCAGGATCGCCCCATCCACCTGATGGGAGAACCCCTGTTGAACGCGCACGACACCCGAGCCGCCGGGACGCCCCTGCACCACACCCCGCCCGCCAGGAACGGCCTGGCCGTGGCGGCCGTGGTGCTGGGCACGGCGGGACTGCTCACCTCGGTCGCCTTCATCGGCGGCCCGCTCGGCGTGATCGGCCTGGTCCTGGGCATCGCAGCGCTGCCGAAGGCCCGGCGGACCGGCACCGGCCGGGGCGCGGCCGTCACGGCCGTGGTGACGTCGTCCCTCGCGATCGTGGTGTCCGGCCTCGTCGCCGTCTTCTTCGTCTGGTACGCCAACCGGACGCAGGCGTGCTACCAGCCCGACAGCTTCCACCAGTACACGGAGTGCGTGCGCCAACACCTGTCCGGGAACTGACCGGCCGCCGACCAGGTGCCGTGGCCCCCGGGGCCGTGTCCCCGGGGGCGGGTGAGTCGTTGTCCGTCCGGCCGGTCGCCGTCCCCGAGGGAGCACTCCCATGCCCAAGCCCCGCACCACCGCCGCCGCCGCGACCCTCGCGCTGCTCGCCCTCGTCGCGCCGGCCACTGCGGCGCAGGCCCGGACGACGACCGCGAACTGGCTGAACGTCGCGGTCTTCGCCGGCTCGGACGACAAGCAGCTGATCGGCCGCGACAGCACCACCCTGCACTGCGCCGACGACGGCTCGGCGACCGGCCACCCCCACGCCGCGCAGGCCTGCCGGGACCTCGCGGCGGCGGACGGCGACATCGACCGGATCGCCCACCGGAACGGCCTGTGCCCGATGGTCTACAGCGCCGTCACCGCGAAGGCGTACGGCACGTGGAACGGGCGGCACGTGGAGTACGGCAAGACCTTCGGCAACGACTGCGTGATGAAGGCCCAGACGGGCGCGGTCTTCGACCTCGCGGCCCCCGCCGCCGAGTGGGTCCCGTAAAACCGCTGGTGGAACGGGCCGAACGGCGGCATGCTCGGGCCCGTGATGGAAGTACCACTGCACCAGATCCGCGCTCGCCACACGCCGGAGACGATCACCGTCCACCAGGCGTACCCGCCGGAGATCGGCCTGCTCGCCGCCCGTGACGGCCGCTTCCCCGCAGCGTGGAAGCGGGACCGGATGACGTGGATCAAGCCGTCGTTCCTGTGGATGATGTACCGCTGCGGATGGGGCACCAAGGCCGGCCAGGAGACCGTCCTCGCCGTCGAGATCACGCGCGAGGGCTTCGAATGGGCCCTGCGGAACGCGTGCCTCTCGCACTACGCGCCGGGGCTGCACCCCGACCGGGCCACCTGGCAGCGCACGTTGAAGACCGCACCCGCCCGCGTCCAGTGGGATCCGGAGCGGGACCTCCACCTCCGGGCGCTCCCCCACCGGGCCTTGCAGCTCGGGCTCTCCGGCGAGGCCGCGCACCGGTACGCGGACGAGTGGATCGTGGGCATCACCGACGTGACGGCCCTCGCCCACGAGGTCCACGGCCTCGTCCGCGCCGGCGACCTGACGGCCGCCCACGCACTGCTCCCCGAGGAGCCCCCGTACCCGGTGGACGACGGCCTCCTCGCCCACCTGCGCGGCTGATCAGCCGATCCGCGGCGCGAGGTACTCCAGCGCGTAGCCGTCGCCGGCCGGGGCCACCCGGGCGATTCCGGGTGAGTCGAGGTGGGCGCCGGCCACGAACCGCCGTGGCTGGGCGAGTTGCTCCAGGAGATCCGCCCGCGCGGCGCGGGCCCGGGGCTGGTCGCCGTCGTACTCCCAGGCCACGTTCGGCCGGTCGAACTGCAGCGTGGGCACGTGCACGGTGTCGCCCCAGACGAGGAGGCGGCCGGTACCGCTCGTGATGTCGTAGACCGTGTGACCGGGCGTGTGACCCGGCGCCGGGACCGCGGTCGTCCAGTCGTTGATCGCGGCCTTCTCCGACACGGGGACGACCCGGTCGCGGAGCGGCTCCAGCCGTCCCGTGAACACCGGGGCGTCGCCCGCGCCGATCCACACGCGTTCGAGCTTGGCGAACGCCTCCGAACCGTCCGGCGCGATCAGGCCGCTCACGTGGTCCACGTGCCGATGGGTGATGGCCACGTCGGTGATCTGCGCGCGGTCGATCCCCGCTTCGTCGAGCGCGTCGTGGAGCAGCCCCATGGTGGGGTCGTGCCAGGCGTCGGACGCGCCGGTGTCGACGAGGACCGACCGCGTTCCGTCGGTGACGAAGAAGGCGTTGACCGACAGCCGCAGATTGCCGCCGACCAGCGGGACGGCGCCCGGCAGCACGTCGAACGCGCAGCCGTGCTCGTCGCGGAGCAGCGTCGGCGACATGTCGATGTACCCGTCCCGCAGCGAGACCACCCGCAGGTCGCCGAACTCGAACGCGGCATGGTGGCGGCCGCTCGACGTCAAACGCATGGAATCTCCGTCGGGTTGGGGTGCATCACGCATCTTGGGTGGAAGATCTCCATCCTCGGCCACCCGGGCGGCTCTGTCCAAGGCCGAGGCGGTCCGGCCCGGGACCGGAACCGGGCCGCCCGGACCGGGCCCGCGTCGCTCAGCCCGTGACCTCCACCGTGACGTCGTAGGTGCGCTGGTCCGGCCCGCACGCGAGGGCCTCGCCGCAGACCGTGCGGGTGGCGGTGAGGTGGACGGTGCCGGCCGCGTGGGCGGTGAACGCCGTCGTCACGGTGCCGCAGCCGGCGCCGGGGCGGCAGGACGGGGACGGGGCGGTCGTCGGGGTGCCGCTCGGGGCGGCGATGTCGGCGGCCGAGCTGGCGGGGGCGGACCAGTACGTGCTGTGGAGCTGGACGGTGACGGTCGAGCCGACCGGGACCTTGACCGTGGTGCGGTCGGCGTGTTCGTCCACCGTGACCGCCGCGGGGCTCGGGGTGGGAGAGGCCGGTGCGCCCGCCCCGGTGGACGCTCCGGTGGAGGCCCCGGTGGAGGCGCAGCCGGTCAGGGCGAGGAGGGCGGCGGCCAGGGCCAGGGTGGCGGGTCGTCTCAGGTTCACGGTGGGGTTCCCTCGTGCTGGTGGGGGCTGCTGTGGTGCCGGTTGGACGCGGCCGGGGCGCGATCGGATCCCTCCTGAGCAGGAAAGAAGCGGTAAAGCCGCAGGAAAAAGCGCCGCACCGGGGCGGGCCGTGTGGCCCACCCCGGTGCGGTCGGTCGAGCTGAGGATCAGACGGGCGTCAGGAGACGGTCACGTCGTCGTAGTAGGTGTAGGTCGGGTCACCCGCGTAGTTGTCGTCGTGGTTCGACAGGGTGAGGGTGTAGCTGTGGCCCGGGGTCACGGTCGCCGTCTTGTTGGCCCACGCCGCGGTGGCGGAGCAGGTCTTGGCGAGGACCGTCGTGGTGGTGCCGGTGGTGTTGTCCTTCAGGGTGGCGGTGGCCCAGTCGTAGGTCACGGTGTCCGGGCAGGTGTTGCTGTACCAGAAGGAGACCTTGCTGGAGCCGGCCGGGGCGGTGAACGTCTGGGCGAGGCTGGAGTCACCGGTCGGGTTGGTCGAGCCGACCATCGCGCCGTAGCTGCCCGAGTGGGCGGCGGCGGCCGGGGCGGAGGTGGAGCCCGCCGCGGTCCAGCCGGAGGTGTTGCCGGCCTCGAAGCCGCCGTTGGTGATGGCGCTGCCGCCGCCACCGGTGCCGTTCTCGGTCCAGCTGAAGGAGGTGCTGCCCGCGGCGCCGGTGGTGTCGGTCGCGGTGACCGTGACGCTGGAGGTGCCGGCGGCGGTCGGGGTGCCGGAGATCAGGCCGGTCGAGGAGTTGATCGACAGGCCGGCCGGCAGGCCGGTGGCCGCGTAGGTCAGGGTCTGGCCGGAGGCCGAGTCACTGGCGCTGATCTGCAGGCTGCCCGCGGTGCCGACGGTGCCGGTCTGGCCGCCCGGGTTGGTGACGGTGACCGTGTTGCCGTGGGTCAGGATGGCGTGCGAGATCGCGCAGGAGTTGGTGTCGTTGGACCAGCTGGCCTGCTCGGCGAAGGAGCCGAAGGAGCCGAACGAGACGTTCGCGGCGCCGCCGGTGGTGCCGGGCTTGAGCCAGGCGCACTCGTCGGAGTTCTCCTGGCCGTTGTAGCTGCTGCCGGTGACGTGGTTGGTCCAGCCGCCGGCCGGGTTCTGGTCGGACATCATCTCGTGCCACTCGTGGCCGAGCGTCATCGTCCAGCCGTCGAGCGTGCCGGGCGAGTTGACGAAGCCGACGCCGCAGTTGGTGCCCGCGTCGATGTTGTACGGCTGGTTGGAGAACGCGATGTCGCCGTAGGGCGAGGAGGCCGCGCCGCCGTTCAGCGTCGTGTCGCCGTTCCAGTCGTGCCAGGCGCAGTACCCGGTGGTCGGGTTCTGGTAGTCGTCCGGGTTGGTGCCGTGCGGCGACAGGATGATGTAGTACGCGTCGCGGTTGGCCGCGCCCGTCGTGTTGCCGAAGTGCCCGGCGGCCTTGACGGCCTCCTGGGCCAGCTGGTTGCCGGTCGACTGCTGCGGCGAGGCGCCCGCGTTGTCGTACCAGACGCCGGACAGGACGCCGCCGCTCTGGTACGGCACGAAGTTGGCGTTCGACGGGCAGCTGGTGGCGCCGGTGGCGACGTTGGGGCCGTCGCACCACTGGGTCAGGTCGGCCGACCAGGTCTCGCCGTTGGTGCCGATGCCCTTGAACATCTGCTGGGTGGCACCGGCGGCGCCGGCCGAGTCGCCGGAGAAGGCCGCGTTGCCGTTGGAGTCGGTGCTCTGGGTGCCCCACTGGTTCCCGTAGAAGACCAGGTAGACCTTCGAGTGGCCGCTCTGGACGCCGATGCCGTCGACGCCGCCGCCGTAGGACAGGGTCTGCTGGCCGGTGGCGGCCGCCTGCTGCTGCGCGGCGACGAACTTCTTGTAGTTCTCGTGCTGCTTCATGCCCGGCACCGCGCCGTGGCGGTACTCGTGGCCGCCGTTCTGCGGGCTCCAGGGGTTGAACTCGTTGCCGGTGTCGGCCTTCGCCCCGGAGATGTCCTGCGCGGTGGCGGTGCCGGCCGCGCCGGCCAGACCGGCGGCGGCGAGCGCCAGGGACGCTATGCCGGTGAGGGCCGCGTACTTGGCGCGACGAATTGTGCGGGAGTGACCCATGGGGTGAGGGTGCCTCTCTCGTTCCGATCGCCCGGCACGGCCGAGGGCCGCGGGCGATCCCTTGTGGGGAAGGGACCGACGGCGAATTCGCCCATGCCAATTCATCGGGTTCGCTACACCCTCGGAATTTGACTGCGCGTCGGTTCCGCCGTCTGCTGGGCATGAAGGAAAGCAGAGCTGATGAACGCGGGTCAACGGGCAAGGGTAAGGAACGATTAAGAGCGGTGTTCGCGCAGGTGAAGAGCCATGTCACGGCGCGGCCGAGCCGGCCGGACCCGAAGTTTACGCGTGTAGCCATTCACTGAATGCGGCTCGGAATACTGTTCCGGATTCAGCGATGGAGGGCACCCAACCCACTTTTCCGCCAACAGGTTTGGACCACCTCGGAGACACCGTCAAGCCCCCCCTCCGCACAAACGGCGACGGCCGCCCCGCGGGTGCGGGGCGGCCGTCGGCGGCGTCGGTGGCGGGTGGTCAGACCCGGTCGGCGGCGATCAGGACGTACTGGAACGAGCCGTCCTTGTAGGAGTTGATGAACGCCTCCTCGATGCCCGTGACGAGCGAGGTGGTGGCGCGCAGTTCCCAGTACGGCAGGGTGTCCGGGGTCAGGTCGATGACGGCCTGGGGCACGAGACGGTTGTCCGCCATGGCGCGCAGGTACTCGCGACGGGAGTGGATGTTGCACTCGAAGTGCGCGTTGATCTGCGAGACGTACTTGGACGGCTGGCCGTAACGCGGGTTCCAGCAGCCGGTGATGGTGACGTACCGGCCGCCGACCGACAGGACGCGGGAGTGCTCGGCGAACAGGTCGTGCAGGTCGACGTACATGCTCGACTCGTTGTTCCACGAGCCCGCGACCGACCCGGTCTCGAACGGCATGTCGAGCATGTTGTGGACGTGCGAGCGGACGAAGTCGCCGATGCCCAGCTCACGGGCGCGGTTGTTGCCGAACTCGGCCTGCTGGGTGGAGAGCGTCAGGCCCTGGACCTTGCAGCCGAAGCGCTGGTGGGCCATCACCATGGAGCCGCCGCGCCCGCAGCCGGCGTCGACGAGCGTGTGGTCCGCGGTGATCGCGCCGAGGTTGTCGAGCAGCACGTCGGTCTGGGCGGACTCCAGGCGGTGGAGCTCGGTGATGACCTTCTTCTCGCGCTCGCTGTCCTCGGGGTCGCCGATGGCGGCCTCGTCGATCGCGCCGATGCCGTAGTGGTGGTGGTAGAGACCGTCGACGTCACCCAGGCGAAGGTTCACGGGCCGGGCCTCATGGTCCCAGTAGCGCGCGATGTCGCCCTGGTAGGGAGTCGCCGGGCCGGGGATCGCGGCGCCGGTCTGGGTGGCGAGGTCGTCGGTGAGGGACATGCGTCGAAGCTCCTTGCATGACAGGTGAAAAGAGGTGATCAGATGTGTTCGGAAAGCGGTCTTGGACGGTCACCGGGGACGGGGACGGAGCCCGGGACCGGATACGGGGGAACGTCGGGCGTCACCAGAAGTCCGGCAGCGTGTACCGGAAGGTGTTCGTCTGGTGCCAGTAGTGGTTGCCGTCGAGCCACGCCGCCACGCCGCGCAGGAACCGCAGCAGGGTCGGGACGGGGCAGCTCGCCGCGAGCGCGGCCGCCTCGGCCTCGAAGGCGTGCATGAGCTCGTTGTGGACCTCGACGGCCTTGAGGTAGCCCTCGCGCTCGGACAGCTCCTCGCGCTCGGCGAGCACCACCGGCAGGTTCAGGTGCCGGCCGGGGCTGGCGAGCTCCTTGGTGTACGAGTACAGGTCGTTGACGATCGTGGTGGCGTTGCCGGCGAGGGCGATCACGCGCTGCATCGCGGGGAGCGCGTGCAGGTCGGACGGCAGCTCGTAGGCGCCGACCGAGTCGGTGAGCGTCGGGCAGGGACGGAAGTTGTTGAACTGGCGCATCGCCAGGTACTCCCACACCTCCGGCACGTGGTCCGTCTCGGCCCACGACGCCTCGGCGAGGTACCCGAGGTGCAGGCGCGCCATGTCGTGCCGGAAGCGGTCCGACTGCGAGGGCGTGGCGGCGGCGACGAAGTAGTCCATCGCCGACTTGTACGCCCGGCGCGGCGCGTCCGAGGACAGCGACTGCTCCCACGGCCCGTGGTACTCGGCCGTGGTGTGCAGCGCGTCGAGCGCGGTGTGCGCCAACAGCAGGCGGCCGCCGAGGCCGACGGGCGAACCGCCGTGGTCCTCGCAGTAGATGTCGTCCACGGCGTTCTCGGCGACCATCAGCCGGGCCGCGAGCATCAGGTGGTCGATGCTGGGCGCGTCCGGGTGGCAGGCGACCATGTAGCGGCCGGTGGAGAAGCCGTCGAACTGGTCCTCCCACTCCGCCGGGTAGAGCTCGATCTCGTCGATCGCCCAGGCCTTGATCCTGAGGCTCAGCTCCTCGACCCGGACGGGATCGGGCTCGACGATCGGGTGGTGGTACAGGCCCGGGATCGGATCGCCCACCTTCGGCTTGCCGCCCCCGACCGGGGCCTCGGCGGCCTGGGCGAGCGTGCTCGGGGACGGCGCGCCCGTAGGGTCGAGCAGCGGGACGTCCAGGACCGGCACGCCGGGGACCGGGGCGGACGGGATCGCGGCGGCCGGAGCGGGGGCGGACGGCGCCTCGACGACCGGGAGTTCGGCGACCGGGGGCTCGACGATCGGGGCCTCGACGGCCGGGCGGGTCGGATAGAGGCTCGCCGTCCCGAGGCCGGTCGGGCCGCGCAGGATCCGGTCGATGGCGGATTCGGTCGTGGCCGCGGCGCTCATGGTCGCACCACCGCGAGGGTGGCGCCGGTCCGGCGCCGCTGCGCCGGCGGTGACTCCGGTGTGGTGCCCAGGGGCATGGAGGGGCCTCCCGCTGAGAAGGGTTGCGAAGGACGTGACGGGCCGTCATCTCGCCCGGGGAGAGAGGGAACAGGCCACTCCGGACGGATCCATCCGGAGCCCGCCCTCTCGCTCGCCCCCAACCGTAGGCGGACGGGCAGGTTCAACAACGCTTCGGACGATCTTCTACACCCGAATAGGTGAACGTTCGTGTCTACGACGTTTGAAAACCCCCTCTCCCGGGCTATCGGGTCCGCGCGCCCCGCGCTCACTCCGCCCCCACACCGAGCGACCCCCACGCCGCGGTCCTCCCGGTACGAAATATCCCCTCGTGCGGGTGGTGTTCGGCGTATCGCTCCGGGCGCACCCGGGCCCGCGCCTCTATAAAGGGCCGGTCACGTTGATCAACTGATGGGCCCTCACCATGCTGCAAGCCGCTCTGCGGGTGCTCGCCGCCCTGTCCCTCGCCTCCGCCGTCTCCACCGTCGCGGTTGCCCCGGCCGCCGCTGCGCCGACCACCGCCGGCCCGGCCGTACGCGCCCCGCGTGCGGCCGCCGACGACTTGACACTCCCCTGCGGGCCCGTCCGCGACTACCGCGCCTCGGACTGGTGGCAGACGACGACCGAGCCGCAGATCGCCCAGCCGGTCGCGACCGCTGCGACCAACGAGCGCTGGCAGTGGCGCAACGACGTCAACACGCTCTGGCGCGGCGACACCCGCGAGAACGTGGACGACATCTTCCGCACCGGCTTCACCCCGCGCGGCGAGCAGGTCACCCCGCTCGCCGAGTACATCGTCAAGGGCGGCGGCCAGAGCAGCGCGCACCTCAGCACCAGTTGCGAGCTGTGGGTGGCCCAGAAGTTCGCCACCTACGGAACCGCCAAGACCGGCTGGGTCTACGAGATCTACGCCCCGGGCGGCATCGACGTCAACGCCACCGCCCGCGTCGACGACTACCAGTCCCCCTACCTCTGGAACCGGGAGATCGACTTCCCCGGCGGGGTCGACGGCCGCTACCTCAAGAGCGCCTGCAAGTACCACCTGACGTACACCGACCCGAACACGAAGATCAGCACCTTCGAGAACCTCGGCTGCAAGTCCAACACCGGCTTCGCGCCCTACCCCGCTCCCTGACGGACCGCGCGAAGCGGTGGCCGGGAGCCCTCCGACCACCGCTTCGCGGATCCGGGCCGGCGTGCTCTACCAGCTCGCCGGATCCCCCGTCGACACCCCCGAGATGCGCGCGGTCATGGCGGCCCACCTCGCCGACCCGAACCTCGACATCCGAATCGAAGCCGCCGCCGGCCTGGCCCTGCGCGGCGACGAACGCGGCCTGCCCGTGCTCGACGGCATCCGCCGCGGCATCAAGAACCACTGGAGCCCGGGCGCGGGGCGGCTCGCCGACATCGGCTCCATGCTGCGCGCCCGCGCCCGGTCGGCCGGTTGAGCGCGCAGTGTTCCCTCGAAGGGCGCGCTCCCCGGCGGGGAGGCTAGCCGAGGAGCGGGAGGGCGGCGAAGGTGTGGTCCTGCCAGATCCGGCGGGACGTCTCCTCCGGGTACGGGACGACGGCGGGGGTCGTGTCGAACTGCCGGGTGAGGCGCTGCTCGGCGTCGTAGGGCGGCCAGCCCGGGTCCCCGTGCGTGGCGAAGGACGTCCACGCGGCGCGCAGTCGGGCCGACACGGCCTCCGCCTCCGGGGACGCGGTCTCGCCGAGCAAAAGGGCCGGCTGGCCGCGGTCGAGGTTACCGAAGACCAGTGGCACGTCCAGGCCGTGGCACGCTCCGAGGATGCCGCCCATGCCCGGGGCGGGCCAGGTCAGCTCGTAGACGTGGGCCGAGCCGCCGGCGGCGGTCCGGGCTTCGGCGAGGTGGAGGCTCGGCATGCGGAACAGCCAGTCGGACAGCACCAGTTCGTGCAGTTCGTCCGGGCCGGCCGCCGGGAATCCGTCCCGGTAGCGCCGGGCGGCGTCCGGGCCCGGGCCGAAGGCCTCCAGCGCAGCGGCGGCCTGTTCGGGCGTCACCTGGCCGAGGAGGCCGTCGAGCGCGCTGAGCAGCCGCTGCTCGTTGCGCGTGTGGCCGACGAGGAGTCCGACGTCCGTGCGGGCACCGGCGGCCAGCGCCTGCCAGGGGGTCGTGGGCAGGGAGTCGCCGTCGACGACCGGCGAGTACGGGACCGACCGGTGTGCGATCGGGCCCCAGCGGTCCGCCCGTCGGGCCATCGCCGAACCGACCGCGTCACCGGCGGCGGCCAGTTCGGCGGGCGCCACCTCCGCGAGGTCGGCCGCCGTGGGCCGCAGCCCCAGTTCGGCCGCGCAGACGGTCGCGATGTCAGCGGCGAGCTCGGGCGTGAAGAACGTGCCCTGTGCGCTCTGGGCGACGGCCCGCCGGAACAGCCCGGCCGCGCGCGGCATCGCGAGCAGGGCCGCCACCGAACCGCCCCCGGCGGACTGGCCGAAGACCGTCACGAGATCCGGATCTCCGCCGAAGGCCCGGATGTTGTCCTGCACCCACGCCAGCGCGGCGATCTGGTCGAGCAGCCCCCGGTTGTCGGGCGCACCTTCGAAGTGCCCGAACCCTTCCAGCCCCACCCGGTAGTTGAGCGTCACCACGACGACCCCGCCCTCGCGCGCGAGGCGTCCGCCGTCGTACTCGGGGAGTGCGGCCGTGCCGACCGTGTAGCCGCCGCCCTGGATCCACACCATCACCGGCAGCCCGGCACCCGGACCGGGCTCGGGCGTCCAGACGTTCAGCGTCAGCCAGTCATCGCCGGGCTTGTCGCGCGACAGCGCGCCCATGCCCAGCGCACCGCCCTGCGGCGGAGGCGGCCCGAACGCCGTCGCGTCCCGCACTCCGCTCCACCGCCCGACGCGCGCCGGCGCACCGAAGCGGCGGACACCGACGGGCGGCTCGGCGAACGGAATGCCGCGGAAGACCGCCACCCCGCCCTCCCGGGCACCCCGCACCGCCCCGGCCGGCGCATCGACGACGGGCGCACCTGCGGTCATGGCGACTCCTCCGGTGGACGGCTCGGCACTCCCCCGGAGCATCTCGCCCTCGCGGGCCGCCCGCCAGTCAATTTCGCGTTCGCCGCCTACGTTCGCCGCCTACGTTCGCCGCCTACAGGAGGAGCCGGCGCACACCGCGGCGGTGGCGGACGGGCGGGATGTCCGCGCCGTCGACGTCGTGGCCCGCGCGGTGGAGTCCGCGGATCCGCTGGGCGTCCGATCGGCCCTGACGGCGGGCGCGGGCCTCGGCGGTGGCGATCCAGGTCGGGTACGAGCCCGTCCGGTAGTCGAGCGCGAGGTACTCCCAGGTGGTGATCCGGCGACGCGTCGTCGTCGGAGCGGGCCGGCGGCCTTCGCGGGCGGCGGCGGCCAGTTCGGCGTTCGGGTAGCGCAGGTCGCGCAGGGACACGGACTCCGACACGCCCTCGCGGACGCGGCGGCGCCAGGGAGCCGTACGGGCTGTGCGGGACATCGAGAGCCTCCGTAAGGCCCTCCGGACTCTCCGGAGGTACCTACGGCGGGTGGGTCGTGGTCAGCGCTCTCATCGGTGGGGACGATAGCCGCGTGGGCGCGCGCGGGCCGCCGAATTTCGGGGAGCGGGTCAGGTCTCCAGCGCGCGGTCCTGACCCAGCGGGACCTCGTGCAGGACGAGCCGGCTGCGGAGCTCCCGCACGCCCAGGTCGGCCTTGAGCCGGTCGATGACGGCCTCGAACTCGCGGGCGTCCGTCACCGCCATGCGCAGCTGGAAGTCGTAGTCCCCGGTGAGGCGCATCGCGCCGATCACCTGCGGCACGTCGGCGAGTTGCTCCTCGAAGCCCCGGCGGTCGACGCCCTCGCCGAGGCGGATGTCGCTGATCATCTGCATGCCGCGCCCGAACGCCTCCAGGTTCAGCTCGGCGCGGTAGCCCCGGATGACCCCCTCCGCCTGGAGCCGCCGGACGCGGTCGGCGACGGTGTTCGCCGAGAGCCGGACCTGGCGGCCGAGCTCCTGGTAGGTCGCGCGGCCGTCCTGGAGGAGGAGGGCGAGGAGCTGGCGGTCGATGCGGTCCATGGTGGCCATGCTACAAACACTCGGCGAGATGGCGATCCTGCCGAGTTTCCCGCGCCACAAGAGGCATCTCCGCCTCGATGTCCGACACAAAATCGGACCAATCGGCGCAAGGATCGCAGTCATGGAAACGCTGCTGCTCCGGGCCGCCCTCGCCCCGTCCCTCGTCCTGCTCGCCTCGGTCGTCGCGCGGCGGCTGGGCCCGCGCCGCGGCGGGCAACTGCTCGGCGCGCCGACGAGCACCGGCCCGTTCCTGGCCCTGACCTGGCTCGCCGCCGGCCCCGCCAAGGTGGCGGAGGCCGCGCACGGCACCGTCACGGGGACGCTGGTGGTGGCGTGCTTCTGCCTCGCCTACGCGCGCTTCGCCCCGGCCCGCCGCCCGGCCTGGACGCTCGCACGCGCGCTGCTGTGCGCGGCAGCGGCCGGGCTGGTCGGGACGCTGTGCGGGACCGTCTGGCTCACGGCCGGCCTCGCGCTGACGGTGATCGTCACCGGGCTCCTGACCTGGCCGGAGGCCGACCCCGACGGAAGGCGGACGAGCCCGGCGCGGGCGTGGGAGGTCCCGGTCCGGATGCTGCTGTCCGGCGTGACGGTGGCGGGCGCCCTCGCCGCCGGGGCGGCGCTGGGCCCGTTCGTGGGCGGGGTCCTGTCGTCGGTACCGGTGCTGCTGTCCGTGATGGGGACATCGGTGCACCGCACAGCCGGCGCAGCCGCCGCCGTCGAGATGATGCGCGGCGCCCTCACCTCCGCCGCGGGCACGCTCGCCTTCCTGCTGGTCCTCTGCACAGCCCCCACTCGGCTCGACCCGGTGACCGCCTTCGTCCTCGCCCTCGTCGCCTTGGCGGCAGCCGACTCGCTCCTGCGACTCGGCATCACCAGGGCCGCCCGGCGCTCCCGGGAACTTCCCGGTTTCCTCACGTGATCCAGGTACGAGTCGGTACGGTTGGCCCGCGAGCCGCCGGGGGACGGTCCTCGCGGTGTGCTCGACGTGAGGAGACACACGCGGATGAACATGCACGGGGGAACACGGCTGACTCGCGTCCTGGGCGCGGCCGTCACCACCGCACTCAGCGTGAGCGCAGTGATGGCGACGGCCACCTCGGCCTCGGCAGACGATTCGGTGACGACGTCGCACGGACGAAGCTGCCGCAGTTTCTACAGCGCCCTCAGCGGGGGCGGCGGCTGGACGTCCGGAACGATCTGCTGGGACACCCGGAACGGTGACAACGCCAGTCTCGAAGGCCGTGTCACCAACAAGCGGAGCAGCGTCTACACCGGTTGCTCCTATGCGCGGATCTACACCGAGGAACGACTCGAGAGCGGCCTCGTGCTCCGCGACACCTACCCGAAGCTGCGCAGTGACTACGCGTGCGGCAACAATTCCTCGTTCAGCTACGGGTTCGGGCCGACGAAGCGGATCACGGGGATCTGGGTGAAGTTCTGCAAGGGCAACCGGTGCGACTCGTACCACTGAGTCGCTGAGAACGCCTCGTCGCACTTCTCCTCAGGAAGACGACGGGGCGTTCCGCACGGTGGGCCCCGGCTCACCTTCCGAATGCTCCCCTACGCGAGGACACATGCTGGACCGCCAAGTGAGGAGAGCGGTCCAGCGCCCCAGCACCCGGCATGTGCCCTGGGTGGTCCAGCCCTTGCACTTCTCGAAGGCGCTCTCCGCCATGCCGCGGAACGCCGGCCTCTTCGACCGACGGTTCGAGATTCCTCCCCCGACGATGTCACGTCCCTCGGCGCTACCCGGTCTACCCGTTGGGTGTGGCCGTTGCGCGACGCGGCGGCCGCAGCCGGACGGAACTCCGGTAGTGGAAGGGGAATCACCAATGAGGGCCATCATCGTGTGCACGTCCGTGTCCCACGGGAACACCAAGCGGGTCGCCGACGTCATGGGGCAGGTTCTGGCTGCCCCGGTCGTCGCGCCCGAGGACGTGGCGGCGGCCGACCTTTCCGCGTACGACCTCGTGGGCTTCGGGTCGGGGATCTTCTCGGGGCGGTACCACCCGCGGCTGCGCCGGTTCGTCGAGGCGCTGCCCGAGGGCGGGCGGGCGCAGGCGTTCGTGTTCGCCACCAGTGGGCTTCCCGAGCCGGGGTTCGGGCCCTTCACCCGGCCCCTCGTGCGGCGGCTCGCGCGGAAGGGCTTCGCGGTGTCCGACACCTTCTCGTGCCGCGGCTTCGACACCTGGCTCCCCTTCAAGCTCGTCGGCGGCATCGGCAAGGCCCGCCCGGACGCGGGCGACCTCGCCGCCGCGCACGCCTTCGCCGAAGGCCTGCGCGCCCGGTCCGCTCAGAACGGGGCTTCGCGGGAGAACAGGTGATACCCGGAGGCCACCGCGACCGAGACGACGGCACCGGACTCCGCGCGCCCCAGCCACACCACGTCGTCTCCTTCGGCACTGAAGGTCACGAGGTCGGCCCCGCGTTCCTCGTCCTTCACGAGCTCGAAGGCACCGCCGAAGAGGTTCTCCGTCCGCCGGGGCTGCCGGTTGCCGGACCGGGCTCCCCGCCAGAACTCCAGGAACGGGGCCGTCAGCGCCGGCCACGCCGCGGCGTCGCCGAAGCCGGCGGTGTTCGTCTCGGTCCGGAAGCCGATCCGCCGGCCCCCGGGGCGGATCCGCTCGATGTCGTCGCCGACTCCGAGCCCCATCTCCCAACGGGCCACGGGCGCTTCGGCGACCAGGAGGCGCACGGCGGCGACCTGCCGACCGTCGTGGCGCTCGCCCATGAAGTCGTACGGCGCCTCCGTCCAGGCCGCTTCCACCCGGTGGGTGCCGGGCGGGATCCGCTCCGCGAGCTCCCGGCCGGGCCGGGCGCGCAGGTCGGACTCGTCCTCGTCCGGCCACGGCGCGTCGACGACGAGGCGGCCGCTGGGTATGCGGATCGTGGTCACCTCCCGTACCTCGACGACGCGGACGGCCGTCGACGGGTCGTCGTAACGCGTGCCGAGCGTCACCCCTGGTGTGAAGGCCGAGTCCAGGTACCAGCTCTCCTCGGGCTCGGCCGCCACCCGGGCGTCTGCTGCAAGATCCATGCCGTGCACGCTATTCGATCGCAGCGACACTCCCCATCGCCGCCTGGAAAGATCGCTTGCGCGGCCCCGGCCCCACGGGGAGACTCCCACGCATGACTACGCCGCCATCGTCATCCACGCCTCTGCACACTGACGGGTCGTCCATCCGCATCGGTGCCCTCGCCCCGCTGACGAGGCCCGGCTGGGTCGAGGCGGGCCGGCACCTGGTCGCCGGGCTGGAACTGGCCGTTCGCGAGGTCAATGACGCCGGCGGGATCGACGGCCGGCCGCTCGACCTGCTGGTCCGGGACACCGCCGCCGATCCGCAGCGAGCGGAGGCGGCGGTGGACGAGCTGGCGGGTCTGGGTGTGGTGGCGCTGGCCGGGGAGTACCACAGCGTCGTCGCCCGCGCCGCCGCGACCAGGGCCGACGCCCTCGGGCTGCCGTTCCTCTGCTCGTCGGCCGTCCTCGACGCGCTCACCGAGAAGCCGACGGAACGGGTCGCCCGGATCTGCCCGGCGCAGTCCCACAGTTGGCGGGTCTTCGCGGACTTCCTCCTCGGCGCGGGCCACCGCCGGATCGCCGTGGCGATCCAGCCGAGTGTGTACTGGGCGTCCGGGACCCGCATCCTGCGGGAGTACCTCGCTCCGCGCGGCGGCACCGTCGTCGAACTCGACATGGGCGAGCTGTCCCCCGACGCCGTGTGCGACCGACTCGTCCACCACGGCGCGACGGCGCTGCTCCTGCTGACCGGTGCCCCGGAGCCGGCCGTGTCGGTCGTCAAGGCCGTACGCGGCGACCAGCGCCTCGCCGAGGTCCTCATCGGTGCTCCGGCGGGGCAGCCGGAGTTCGCCGAGTGGGCGGCGCTGCTGGGCGACGACGGCGCGGCCGTCCCGTTCCTGCGCTACCTTCCGGAGCGTCTCGGCCCGCTCGGCGTGCGCGTCGAGACGGCCCTGCGTGAACAGCTCGGCCAGGAGCCCTCCTTCGTCGCGTTCGAGGGCCACGACACGATCACCGTCCTCGCCGACGTCCTGCGGTCGCACGGCCCGGACCGGGCGCGCATCACCGAAGCCTGGCCGAGCGTCGACGTCGAGGGCACCCGAGGGCGGATCCGCTTCTCCCGCACCCCGGGCGTCGGCGTCCGGCAGTGGGCCTGGCCCCCGGTCCAGGTCGTCGACCGGGACCCGGCGGACGCCGGGCGCTTCCGGGTCCTCCACTCCGGCTGAAGGAGCGCCGCCCGCAGGGTGACTACCAGTCGGCCGGGAAAAGGAGCCACGGACATAGTGGCCATCGCCCCACGGACACGGCCCACGGGGTGATGGCCACGCGGGCCGCGTCCTCGCCCTGGTCCTCCGGCGCGCCGACGCCGAACTCGCGGCGCCGACCGCCTGGGCTACCCCTCCGGTGCGTCCAGGTACGCGAACTCGCGGGCCCAGGCGGCGTACCACGCGTGGAACCACGGGTGCGCCCGGGCCAGCGGGACGATGGTGGTCAGCGTCTCCCGGTAGTACGCGCGGCGCTTCTCCGGGCGCGGGTGGGTGTCCAGGCGCTGCACGTTGCTCAGGCGGTCGGCGAGCTTCACCACCAGCGCGTCCTCGGGCGCGTGCCGCAGCCGGTCCAGGTACGCCGCCCGGGCCTCCGCCTTCGACCGGCCCCCGGCCGGCTCGTCCTTCGTCACCCACCCGACCAGTTCCGCGACCCGCGACCCGAACCGCTCGCGCACCTCGGCCGCCGTACATCCGGTGTCCTCGACGACGTCGTGCAGGACCGCCGCCCGCAGCACGTCCACGTCGGTCACCCCGACGCCCTCGACCAGGACGCGCACGGCCTCCAACAGGTGCTCCAGGTACGGCTCCCCGGCCGGGCGCCGCTGCTCGCCGTGCCACCGCACCGCGAACTCGACCGCCTCGTCCAGTTCGGCGAGCCCGGCCGCCAGCTCCCGGACCTCGGGCCATCCGCCCGCCGCCTCGAACGTCCGCAACGCCGTGCCCATCACGTCCCCCTCGCCTCGCGCTCAGCTTCCGAGGATCCTACGACGCTCCTCGGAGCGCGGTGCCCTGGCCGTGAGGAGCAGCAGGAGTCCGCAGCCGGCCACCAGGATCCAGCCCGGACGTGAGGCGTGCGCGAGCTCCGCCGGGCCGGCGTGCGCCACGAGGGCGCCGGCGAGCGCGATGCCGAGCGCGGAGCCGACCTGGCGTGCGGTGGACGTGATCGCGCCGGCCACCCCGGCCCGCGCGGGCGGCAGTCCGCCGACCGCCGTGTTGGTGATCGGCGCGTTGGCGAAGCCGAAGCCGACGCCGATGAGCAGGTAGGCGCCCAGCAGCAGGGCCACGCTCGTGTTCCGGTCGAGCCCGACCAGGCAGAGGCCGCCGGCCAGGATGAAGGCACCGGCCACGGTCAGGGGCACCCGCGGTCCGCGGCGGCCGACCAGTCGGCCGGACCAGGGCGCGCACACCGTCGCACCGACCGCCATCGGCAGGGTCGCCGCCCCGGCGGCCAGGGGCGAGAAGCCCCGGGCGTGCTGCAGGTACAGGGTGTTGAGCAGCAGGGTGACGTTCAGGGCGACGAAGACGGCCACCGCGCCCAGCACGGCACCGCTGAACACCGGACTGCGGAAGAGCCGCAGATCCATCAGCGGTTCGGCTCGACGGGACTCGACCCGCACGAAGGCGGCCGTCGCTCCGGCCGCCAGCGCGTAGGCGGCCAGCGCGGCCGGTGAGGTCCAGCCGATGCGCGGGCCCTCGATCAGGACGCCGACGCCGGCCGCGATGACGACGGCCAGCAGCGCCTGCCCCGGGAGGTCGAGCCGCCGCGCCCGCGCTCCCCGGGACTCGGGCACGAACACCGCGCTGAGCACGAGGGCGATCACGATGACCGGGGCATTGATCCAGAACAGCGACCGCCAGCCCAGCCCGGCCAGGAGCGCGCCACCGGTGACCGGGCCCACGGCCGTGCTCAACCCGAAGACCGACGCCCAGACGCCGATCGCCCGCGCCCGCTCGCGCGGGTCCGGCATCGCGTTCACCACGATCGCGAGCGCCACCGGGCTGAGCATCGAGGCGCCGACGCCCTGCACGGCGCGGGCGGCCACGAGCCAGCCCACCGACGGCGCCGCCGCGCAGGCCAGCGAGGCCGCGCCGAACACCGCCAGCCCGGTGCGGAACACCCGCCGGCGTCCGAAGCGGTCCGCCAGCGCGCCGGAGGAGATCAGCAGGCCGGCCAGGACGACCGTGTAGGCGTCCACCGTCCACTCCAGGCTGCGGACGCCGACCCCCAGGCCGCGTCCGATGGCGGGCAGGCCCACGTTGACGACGGTGGTGTCCAGGCCCACCAGGAACATGCTCAGGCAGCAGACCGCCAGCACCGTCCAGCGGTTGCGCGCGCCCAGGACGGGCTCGGGGTGGGTGATCGTCGCGGTCATGGTCCGCCTCTCGGGTCCGGGAGTACCAACCCGGCCAGGCTCGGCCGGGCCGACCGCCGCCGACCAGCTTTTTTGCGAAGACCGCAAAAGCGGGGAGACTGGACGGCGTGGACGAAGAGTTGGAGCAGATCCTCGACGCCATCGGGCCGCGGCTGCGCACGCTGCGCCGCGACAGGGGCCTCACGCTGGAGGCGCTCGCCGCCACGACCGGGCTCTCGGTGAGCACGCTGTCCCGCCTCGAATCGGGTCTGCGGCGCCCGACCCTGGACCTGCTCATCCCCCTCGCACGCGTGCACCGCGTCCCGCTCGACCAGCTCGTGGCCGCACCGGCCACCGGCGACCCCCGGGTGCACCTCACACCGCTGCGCAGGGACGACGGCAGCGTCCTCGTGCCGCTGACCCAGTACCCGGGCCGGGTCCAGGTGTTCAAGCACGTCCTCGCACCCCGCGAGCCGAAGCTCGTCACCCACGAGGGCTACGAGTGGCTGTACGTCCTCGCGGGCGAGCTGCGCCTCGTCCTCGGTGACCGCGAACACACGCTCCGGCCGGGCGAGGTGGCCGAGTTCGACACCTCGGAACCGCATTGGTTCGGTCCGACGGGGGCCGGCGCCGTGGAGATCCTGCACCTGTTCGGACCGCGCGGCGACCAGGCCGTCGTCCGCACGAGCCCTCCGCGACCGGCGTCGCCCTGACGGGACGGCAACGGGGTCAGACGGCGACCGCGACCGTGCTGTAGTGATGCACGAACACGCGCTCCACGGCACGACGGACGCAGCTGGCCGGTTCGTCGATGCCGATCCGCTCCCGGGCGTACGCGTGGACCAGGTTGGGCAGGTGGTAGCCCTCCGCGCCCTCCTCGACCAGGTGGGAGCGGACGAGGGCCGCGAGGAGTGCCCGCGTCTCGGCATCGGGGCGGTCGGCGAGGACGGCGGCGGTCCGCGCGGTGAACGGGCGCCGCGGGTGCAGGGCCAGGAGCCTGAGCAGGCGGCGTTCCTCGCCGGGCAGCTTGGCGTCGGTGGCGGCGAGGGCGGCTCGCACGCCGCCTTCGAGGGCCAGGGCGGCGAGGGGTTCGGACGAGTAGTCGGCGAGTTCCCAGTCGGGGTGCTCACGCAGGTGACGGCCGATCACGGACAGCGCCAGGGGATGGCGGCCCAGGAGTTCGGCCATCCGCCCGGCCGTCTGCTCGTCCTCCTCGATCCGGCCCGCTCCCGCAGTCGCGCGCAGGACCGCCAGCGCCTCCTTCGGTTCCAGCGCCGGGACGGACATGCGCCGCACGCCGTCCAGTTCGGCCAGGCGGGTACGGGAGGTGACGAGGGTGGCACCCGTCGGCCCGGCGGGCAGGAGGGGCCGCACCTGGTCCGCGTCGGCGGCGTCGTCCAGGACCACCAATGGCGCCGACGCGCCGAGCAGTCGGCGGTAGAGGCGGGCGCGGGCGTCCAGGCCGTACGGAATCCGCTCGCCCGCGACGCCGAGGATCCGGAGGAAGGATTCGAGGACCGCCCGGGGATCGGCGGGCGGCGCGCCGCCGACGGCGGATCCCCTCAGGTCGGCGAAGAGCACCGGTCCGGCCGTCCGGATGTGGCGGGCAAGGTCGACGGCGAGGCTGGTCTTGCCGATGCCGGCCTGCCCTTCCAGGACGAGCGCACCGTCGTCGAGCACGTGTGACGCCCGCTCCACGAGTCCCTCCCGGACGACGTGCCCGGCGGGCAGGTCCGGAAGGCGGCCCGCCGCGGCGACCCGGCCGGCCGCCTCGGCCTCGCCGAGGACCGTGCGCAGGGCCTGGCGCCAGGCGGAGACCGCGGCGGCGTCGCCGTCGACCAGGGCGTGCACGACGGCGAGCAGCAGGTCCGCGTTGGGGCGGCGGCGGCCGAACCGGAAGCAGTTGCCGACGGTCGACCGCGCCGGCCACTCGCCGCAGGGCCGGCCGGCCCGCTGCCAGGCGAGATGCACGCGCCGGGTGATCTGCGTGATGGACGGGTTCCCGGCCCGGGCCTTCAACTTTCTGAGCTCGGCGACGAAGTCGTCCATCGTGCGGACCTCGCCCGGCTCCCATTCCCGCAGCACCGACGCCCTCCCCCGCTGACACCCGCCGACCGTTCCAGGAACGTACGTTCCAAGTTAGCGGCGGCCGGTGTCGCCCTGTCAAGCCGACCCTGTCGGAGCGTGCGGGCAACTGCACTTCTCGGAAGGGGACATGAGCAGGCATCAAGACCCGCGTCGGCACGTTCACCCGCCGGACGTGCTACCCCCCGGCACGGCCCCCGAGCGTCGCGAGGGTCGCGGCCACCGTCACCCCGAGCGACTCCGCGTCCGCGCCGGCCCGGGACCGCAGGTTCACCCCGTACGCGAGCAGCACCAGCAGATCCGCGGAGGCCGCCGGATCGACGCCCGGTGCGAGCTCACCCGCCTCCCGCGCGTCCAGCAGCGCCCCGTACAGCGCCTCCCGCAGCTGCCCGTGGTGCAGGTCCAGGATCTCCCGGACGTCCGGATCGCCGTTCTCCGTCCCGGCGTGCGCGTTCACGACCATGCAGCCCCGCCGGGCGTGCTCGCCCGAACACCGCGTGGCGATCAGCCGGGCGAAGTAGTCGGCGACCGCCGCCAGCCCGCGCCCGTCCTCGGCCAGCCGGTCGATCATCGGCAGGGAGCGCCGCACCCGGTAGCGCCGCAGGGCCGCCAGGTAGAGCTCGCGCTTGCCCCCGAACGTGGCGTACAGGCTCGACCGGCTGAGCCCGGTCGCGGTCACGATGTCCTGGATCCCGGTCGCGGCCAGGCCCCGCTCCCAGAACAGCCGCTCGACGGTCGCCAGCGCGGCGTCCGGATCGAAGTGCTTGATGTCCGGCACGTCGCCACCTCGCTCACCTGGAATGCGGGTTCCAAGATAACCGCCGCCGGCATCCGCGCGAAGAGCCCGTGCTCCCGCATCCAGGATCGTCCACGATCCCCTACGGCCCGGCCCGCCGAACCCATCCTGGGCGCATGCAGCGAATCCCCTCCCTCTGGCCGGCCGCCTACGGCACCGGCCGTCCGCCCCTGCGGCGCCTGCCCGCGAGGCTCCTCGTCCGCGCCGCCGCGTTCATCCGCCGACTGGCGCTGGCCGACCACCGGCCGTTCACCACTCTGTGAGCGTCCGCACCAGGTTGTGCTCGGCGATCGCCGCCATGGCCTCCCGCGCGGGGAAGTCCCCGTCGAGCAGGCGCAACGGCCCGGCCGTCAGGGAGAGGCGCTGCGCCAAGGCGTAGAGGGCCAGCCGGTCTTCGTCCAGCCCCGGTGCCGCCAGCGGGCCGTAGGCGTCGTGCAGGCGGATCCGCAGGAAGACGTGCTCCCACTCGACGTCGAAGTACACCGCGCCCTCGATGTCGATCAGCACGGGCTGCCCGGCCGCGTCCACCAGCACGTGGTCGGGCCCCAGTTCACCGTGCACGACCGCGTACTCCGCACGCGGGCGCACCGCCGCGGCCAGGCTCAGCAAGCGCTCGTCCAGCCGGCCGGCGGCCTCCGCGATCCGGGGATCCCGCGACGCCGCCTCGGCGAGGTCCCGCCGCGCCCGCTCCAGCACGACGGCCTCGCACGACGAACCGCGCGACGTCCCTCCGCCGTCGACGACGGCCACCTTGCCGTACGCGGGCGCGCGGTGACGTCCCATCTCCTCCAGCGCCTCCCCGAGCCGGGCCATGACCGGTGCGGCGGCGCGCGGATCGCGCGCGAGCAGCGCCTCCAGGCTCTCGCCGCCCAGCGCGGCCCGCGCCGCACCGGCCAACCGCTCGCGCGCCCCTGCCTTGGGTGTCACGTCGCCTCTCCCGGTCAGTCGCCGAGGAACCACAGGTACAGGTGCGTCCCCCGCTCGACGACCCGGCACAGCTCACGGGCCTGGTCCACCCAGTCGCCGCCGCAGACAGCGGGCAACCGGTCGAACTCCGCCAGCAGCAACGGCACCTGCCGCTGGTTGAACACCGCGTCCCCGTAGGGGGTCAGGGCCCAGAGCATGGGGAATTCGGCCGGGTCCAGTTCCGCGAAGGCGGGGGTCCACTCCACGCCGCCCGCCGCCCGCGCCACGGCCTTGCGGCTGTCGCCAAACACCGCCATATTGATCATTCGCCGACCATAGCGACGCCGGTCCACGGCGGGCGAAGGGTTTTCCGGAGGAGGAACGTTGACGGAGCCGGGTGCCGGGGCCGGCCTTCCGGCTGCCCTGGTGGAGCTGTGGCGCGTGGCCGACGGCCTCATGACGGACAGCGGGGTGACCGTGTACTCGGCCGGGTGCATCGGCGAGCGCAACGCCACGTACGAAGTCGCCCGGTACGCGCCGGGGTTCGTCCTGGTCGGCGACGACAGCGGCGGCCGCGGCTTCCTCGTGCGCGCCGGCGATCCGGCCTCCGCCGTGTTCTCGTCGGACCTCGGCGATCTCGGTCCCGAGGACTTCGAGGTCGAGTCCCCGGACTTCACGTCCTGGATCGAGTCGCTCCGCCCGGACGGGTCCGGTCCTTCCCGCTGACGGCCCTTCCCACTGACGGTCAGCCCTCCTCGCTCCGGTTGCGCATCCGGTAGCGCCAGAGGGCGTCCGGCCTGTGGTCGTGCTCGACGTACGGGCCGGGGCCGACGCGTTCGTACGCCTCCTCCGTGCGCGGGTGGTCGCGGACGGCGAGGCCGTAGGCAGCCTCCAGACGCAGGTCGCGATCCTCCTCGTCCAGCAGCGCGAGAAGGGCGTCCATGACGGCGGGTGCACAGTCCTCGGATCCGGCGAGGGACGCGGCGGCGCGGTGGCGGACGACGTCGTCGGTGTCCTGGAGGAGGGCGAGCAGGACGTCGCGGAAGGCGGGGGCGAGTTCACGCCCGTGGGAGTCGAGCTTCCAGGCGACGCCGGCCCGGACTGTGACGACGGGGTCGCGCGACAGGGCCACCAGGGCGGCGGTGGCGGCCTCGCCGAGCGGCCCCTCCCACGGGAGCAGGCAGCTCACCACCTCGTACCGCACGCCCGGGTGCGGGTGCGCGACGTAGCGGAGCCCCACGGACCGCACGTCGGGGTGGTCCTTCTCCGCGAGGACCTCCAGGATCCGGCCGAGCACGTCGCCGTCCGGCTCGTCGAGTGCCCAGGCGACCAGGAAGTCGGCGTCCGGGGTGACGTCCGGGCGCTCCCCGAAGACCAGCGAGGTCTCCCGGCTCCCCAACACGTCGGCGAGGAAGCGGCGGTGGACGGGATCGGGGTGGTGGCGCAGGGCCGCGAGCTCGGACCACGCCCGTGGGCTCCTCCGCCGGCCGAGGGTGAAGCTCGCGGCCGACCAGTTCGCGTGCAGTTCGGCCGGGTACGCGACGGCGCGCGCGACCAGCTCGGCCGCCGGCGTCAGGATGCCCAACGCCCGCTCCAGTCCGGTGAGTACGCCGCTGTGGCCCTCGCGGACGGTGAGCCCGCCGAGCGAGACCTCGTCGAGGTCGACGAACTGCTCCGTGACCGTCCGCCGGACGGCCGGGCCCCGGGCACCCGTGCGGCGGCGCAGCGTCTCGACCGCTCCCACCGTGCACCAGTTGCGCGCGAGGCCGAGGAGCCGCTCCTGCTCTGCCGGGGCGATCCGGATCGCCGGGTCCTTGCCGGTCAGGGTGCCGACCATCGCCGGGGAGCCGGAGTCGACGGCGCGGAGGAGCGGGGTCGTGCCGTCGGGAAGGACGCGGTCGGGGTCGGCGCCGTAGTCGACCAGCCACCTGGCGCTCTCGCTGTCGTGGCCGGCGACGGCGGCGCAGAGCAGCGGGAGGCCGTCGGGGCCGGGCGCATCCGGTTCGGCGCCGGCCCGCACGCAGGACCACACCTCTTCGGCGTCCTCGGCCAGGACCGCTGCCACGAGCCGGTCGTTCAGGTCGGCGATCCCCACCACCTCGGCGATCGGCCGGAGTTGCCGAGCACTGCGCTCCTCGTCCACAACCGCGCAGACTACGCGGCCGCCCCGGCGGCGGCAGCCCGATTTCCCGCCGGTTGCGCACTGAAGCCGACAAGCGGATAGGCCATCCACTTATGCTACCGTCGGGCCCACGAAACGGATGGACTATCCACATGGCCATCCGAACGGCTCGCGGAGGGGCACCATGAGGAAGACGGCGGTCGTCACGGCCGGAACGGGCGGGATCGGCCTGGAGACGGCACTCGGCCTGGCCTCGGCCGGCTACGCCGTCACCGTGGTCGGGCGCAGCGCCGACCGCGGGGTCCGGGCGGTCGAGCGGATCGACGCGACGGGCCCGGCGCACCCCGCCCGCTTCATCGCCGCCGACCTCGCCTCGCTCGCCCAGGTGCGGGCGCTCGCCGAGCGGATCGCCGCCGAGCACGCCGCCTCGGGCGAGCCGCTCGCCGTGCTGGTCAACAACATCGGGGCGATGTTCCCCGAACGCCGCCTCCTGGACGGCGTCGAGGCGTCCTTCGTCGTCAACCACCTCTCGCCGTACCTGCTGACGGAGCTCCTCCTGCCCACGCTCACGGCCGGCGCGCCGAGCCGGATCGTCAACGTGACGTCGGCCGCGGTCGGGGTCGCCAAGCGCACGTTCGAGGCCGCCGAACCGCCGGGCGGGTACTACGGGTTCCACTGGTACGGCCGGGCCAAGCTCGCCAACCTCGCGTACACGCTCGACCTGGCCGCGCGGCTGGACGGCACGGGCGTGTCCGTCCTCGCCGCCGACCCCGGGGGCGCGGCGACGGACATGACGGACGGCACGCTCACCGATCCGCGGATCGTCTCGCCCGCGCTCCGGCTGCTCTGGCCGCTGGTGCGGCGGAAGTTCGAGCGCTCGACGTCCGGGCCCGCGTCCGTCGCCGCGCGACCGTCGGTCGTCGCCGCCACGGATGAAGGACCGGCCGGCCGGACCGGGGTCGTCATCGGTGCCGACGCCCGTCCGGCGACAGCCTTCCGCGCCGCGACCGACCCGCGCGTCGCGGCCGCCGTGCGCCGGCTCAGTGAGCTGCACGCCCCGCTCGAGTCGCCCTGACCACCCGGGGCATTCCGGATCACCCATCCGGTTAGGATGGCCGGATGCCGACCCCGCGCCCAACTCCGACGACGCCGCCGCCGCTGCTGCGCAAGGACGCCGCCCGCAACTGGGAGCAGATCGTCGCCGTCGCCCGCGGCCTCGTCGACCGGGGCGAGCCGCTCCACCTCAACGACATCGCGCGCAGGGCCGGGCTCGGCGTCGGCACCGTCTACCGACACTTCGCCACCCCCGAGGCGCTGCTGGAGACCGTCGCCGCGCCGTGCTTGGAGGGCCTGGTCGCCCACGGCGAGCAGGCCCTTGCGGATGTGGACACCGACGCGGACGCCTGGTCGGCGCTGGAGGGCTTCCTGTACCGCACCGTCGAAGCCCAGGTCACCGACGCCTCCCTCACCCCGGTCACCGCCGCCGCCACGGACGCCCTGCCGCGCACGACCGAGCTCAAGGCGGCGCTGTTCGCGGCCGGCACCGCGCTCCTGCACCGCGCCCACGAGGCCGGGGTCGTCCGCCGCGACGTGACCGCCGCCGACCTCGTTCCGCTCATGTGCGGCGTCGCCCACGCGGTCGACGTCCACCACGCGACCGCCCCCGCCTCCGCACGCTCCAACCGCCTCGGCACCGCCCACCGTTACCTCGCCGCGCTCCTCGGCGGCCTGCACGCGTAACCACAGCGCCAACCACACCGCGCGGCGGAACGCAAGCGGAGTTGCCCCCGTCGGTGCCCGATGAGCTAATGGAAGCGTGCGCGTACGTCCCGTCCCGTCCGACCAGCACCCACCCAGCACCCACGGGAGCACGTCATGACCGACGGACCCGAGCCCATCAGCGCCGACGCCCTCCGCGCCCTCCACCGCGAACTCACCGAGCTGCGCGTCACCCGGGACGCCGTCGCCGGGACCCTCCGCGAGGGCGAGCCGACCGGGGACCGCGCCGACGAGGCCGACGAACTGCAGCGGGCCGACGACGTCGCCCGCATCGACCGCCGGATCGCCGAGATCGAGGCCCGCATCCGCGAGGCCGCCGTGGCCGGCCCGCCGTCCACCGACGCCGTCGGGGTCGGCAGCACGGTGACCGTGCGGTTCTCGGACGGCGAGGAGGCGACCTTCCACCTCGGCGAACTGGCCGAGGACCTGGACGAGGCCCTGATCACCGCCGACAGCCCGCTCGGCCGCGCCCTCCTCGGCTGCCACGCCGGCGAGACCGTCACCTACGACACCCCCGACGGCACGACCCGCACGAAGCTCCTCTCCCTCGGCCCCCGCGCCTGAACGCCCCGCCGTCCGCAACGGAAGGTTCCCCTGCATGAGCGTCACGACCCGGTACCGGAACGCCTGGGAGGGCTTCTGGCAGGAGGCACCCGACGAGCCGGGCGGCGTCATCTGGGACGCGGACGCGTCCCGCACGGCCGCCCGCCACGTCGCACTGTTCGAACCGCACGTCGAGGACCGGCAGTTGCCGGTCCTCGACCTCGGCTGCGGCAACGGCACCCAGACCCGCTACCTCGCCGGGCACTTCCCGCGCGCCCTCGGGCTCGACCTCTCCCCCGCCGCCGTCGGCCTCGCCCGGCGCCAGGACCCGGACGGGCGCGCCGAGTACGCCCAGCTGGACGCGACGGACGGCGCTGCGGTCCAGGACCTGCACGAGCGCCTCGGCGATGCCAACGTCTACGTGCGCGGCGTGATCCACCAGAGCGAGCCGGCCGACCGCCGACCGGTCGCCGAGGCCGTCGCGACGCTGACCGGGCGGCGCGGCCGGGCCTTCGTCGTCGAGCTGTCCGAGGCGGCGAAGCCCGTCCTCATGAGCCTCGCCCAGCGCCCGGAGGGGCCGCCGCCGAAGCTGCGGCCCGTCTTCGCGCACGGGCTCGCGCCCGCCGAGGTCGCCGACGGGACCTTCGCCGAACTCTTCCGCGCCGCCGGGCTCGCCGTCCTCGCGTCCGGCGACATGCCGCTGTCCCTCACGGAGTCCGCCGCGGACGGCAGCCCGATCGAGCTGCCGGCGCGGTGGCTGGTGGTGGGCGCTCACTCGTAGGCGCCCGGCGGTGGAGGCGCCCGGCCCCAGGGACGCTCAGCCCAGGTGGAGGGCGGCCATCGCCTGGTCCGCCATCTTCGACTCGCCCAGCGGGTTGGGGTGGACGAGCGCGAGGCTCGTGCTGAAGAACAGCGGCTCGATCCACCGCGTGCCGACCGGCGCGCAGGCGTCGTGGCCGTTCGACACGGCGCTCATGTCGACGTAGGTGGCCCCGGTCGCGGCGGCCGCCTTCTTGACGGCCTGGTTCAGGTGGGTCTGGAGGTCGCGCAGGTACGGGACGTCGCCCGAGGCGAGCGGCATCTTCGGGTAGCAGGACGGGTCCGCCGTCGCCGGGACGATCCACGGGTAGCCGAGGATCGCGACGCGCGCGTGCGGCGCCTTGTTCTTCACGGCGCGCAGCGCGGCCTCGACGGCCGGGCCCGTCTTGGTGTCGATCGTCCGGTTGAAGCTGTCGCCGTACGCGTCCTTGCACGGGCTGCCGAAGCCGGCGGTGAGCACGCCGAGGCTGCCGCAGGCGAGGATCGAGCTGATGAAGGTGCTGTTGTCGTTGCCGCCGATCGTCAGCGTGACGACGTCGGTGTTCGCGCCGACGGCGGCGAGCTGGGGCGCGACGCCCGGGTACTGGCCCCCGGCGAAGTCCTTCGTCTGGGCGCCGCCGCAGCTGACGTCCGTGAGGCGGGCGCCCGTGCGCGCGGCGATGAGGTGCGCGTAGTTCTTCGTCGAACGGGCGCACAGCAGCGGTGCGGTGGGGTCGAGCGGGAAGTTGCCGGAGGCGGCGCTGTAACTGTCGCCGAGGGCTATGTAGCTCACCGGGCCCTCGGCGGCCGCCGGACTGGCCGCGACGAGGGCGAACCCTGCGGCGGCGGCAACGGCGACGGCGGACACGCGGGACGCGGCAGCACGGAGCGGCATGGGGGTGCTCCTTCGGTGGGGGGTGTCGTGCCGCACCCCGGGGGCTGGCGTGGGGACGGCACGAACTGCGGCTCGCTCAACTCCCCCGGTGGGACGGGGTTTCGTTGGCATGTCCTCGAAGTTACCGACGGGTTAGACGGGACGTCAATAAGGAGGACGCACCCCTTTCGTCCCGTCGCCCCCGCCCGGTGATCCCCTCCGCCCGCTCCCCCCGGTGGCCGTCAGCCGTTCGCCGCCGGACGGCGCGTCACGGGGTCGTCCGGACCGGGAAGCCGGTCGCGCGGCCCTGGGCCTTCAGCCAGGTGAGCACCTGGTCGAGGGCCTCGACGGTCTGCTGGCGGTCGCCGCCGCCGTCGTGGAACAGGAGGGTCGGACCGTTGCCGATCTCCTTCTTGACCGTGCCGACGATGGCGGCGGTGCCGGGCTTGTCGAAGTCCTTGGAGTCGATGTTCCAGCCGAGCGGACGCATCCCGTTCGCGGCGGCGATGCGCCGGCTGTCGGGCGTGAACGCACCGCCGGGGGCCCGGTAGTACAGCACCTGGGCACCGCCGCCGGCGGCGTCCTCGATCATCTTCTTCGCGTCCAGGATCTCCTTCTGCTGGTACGCGACGGGCTTCTTGTCCATGGAGGTGTCGTGGTCCACGGTGTGGTCGCACAGCCGGTGGCCTGCCGCGACCACCTCCTTGACCAGGTCGGGGTGGGCCTTGGCCTGCGGTCCGATCATGCAGAACGTCGCCTTCACGCCGTGCCGCTTGAGCACGTCGAGGACCTTCGGGGTCCACACGGGGTCGGGGCCGTCGTCGATGGTGATGTTGACGGCGTTGCCGCCCGCCTCGGAGGCGTGGGCTATGCCGTCGGATATCCCGCTCTGCTGCTGCGTACCGCCGTCGCCGCCCTGGGCGCTGCCGTCACTGTTGTGGCCGTCGGCGGTGGTGCCGCCGCCCTGCTCCCGGGCGACGTTCTGCTGAGGAGAGTGGAGCGACCCGGTCACCGTCGGAACCGCCCAGGCCGCCGCCACCACGGCGACGGCCCCTGCCGCGAGGGTCACCCGCGACCGGTTGCCCATACTCCCCACGCGCGCCTTGATGTCCATCAACGACCACTCCCCCCGACTGCCGGTTGCAAGCTCTCCGATGACCATGACGTGAACCGGACCGGAAGAGGTTCCCGCAGTTCGACGCGCGTAGTGGGAATACGGACGGACAGGACGCGCAGGTCGCGGGCACCGGCAATCCGTTGGCCCCCGGCCGACCGGCCCGACTAGCCTGACCGGAACGGTGGGCGGACGGCGGACGAACGGGGGCCGGTCATGGAGCGCAAGTCGCCTCAGCAGAAGAAGCTGCTGAGCTACCTCAAGGACGGACGCAACAACTACGGCGAGAACGACAAGAGTTCACGCAAGAACATCCGCAGGAACAAGCGGGCGGTCAACAGTGCCAACCGACGCCGTGAGCACCTGGCCCTGGCCGCGTCCACCGGGGCCGACGCGACCGGCGAAGCGGGTACGGACACGATCGATCGCGACCTGCACCGCCACCGCCCCAAGAGGTGGAGGAAGTCGCCCGACCTCCCCCTCGGCAAGGACGTGATCGGCGTACTGGAGCGGCGCGTCCACAAGGGCACCGACGCCGAGGAGCGCGCCCGGGCCCGCATCCGTCGAGTACGCGAACGCCTCGGCGAGACCGAGCCCTCCTGAACGGACGCCGGCCCGGTCGACGGTCACGTCGGGCCCGGCGGTCCGTTGCTTGTGTGGGGGGACGCGAACGGACCGCCGGGGCGTGCGGGTCGGAAGGGGAGAACCGTCCGCACGGTGGGACCGGACGCGTTCGGGGCAGCCCCATCTTGCAAATCCCCGCACCCTCGCCGCAGACCCTCCAGCCGCGGCGCGGGCCGCGTTCGGTCCCACGCCTCGGAGACCTTGTACGGCCCGGCGGATAACACTTTTTTCTTCTACGACCTTTCTCGCCGCCGCCTACGCCCGGCGGCGGGCGAGGAAGAGGTCGATGCCCCCGCCCCGGGTGTCGAGGACCTTCGCGGTCTCGCGAGATCGTCAGTGCCGTGGGCGAGGTCCGCAACGGGCAGGTGCGCCTGCACGCTTCCCTCGCGGTGGACGACGGGCGGGTGGTCGGCGGTCACGTCCGGCGTGCCACCGTCAGACGGCACTTCGCCCGTGTGTACCTCCTGCCCACGGCGGAGTGACCGGCCGGGTCACCGCACGAAGACGCCGATGCCGTTCGCAATCGGGCGCTCGCCGCCGTCCAACTGGTTGCGCACCGCGGGGCGGCCGGTGGACGGGTCGCGGGTGACCATCGTGGCGGAGCTGCCGCCGTCCAGCTGGACCGCCGTAGTGGCGCCCAGGTCCTGGAGGGTGTCGGCCAGTTCGCGCATCGTCAGGCCCGGGGCGTCGTCGCTGCGGCCGTCCGTGGCGACCAGCAGCAGGGTGTGGCCGCCCCCGGTCAGGGCGGCTGCGGCGCGTGGTTCGCGCCGGCTCGCGTCCTGTCCGGTGAGCGGTCGGCCGTCGAGCAGGATCGGCGAGGCGCCGAGGGCCCAGCGCGGCGGGAGGCCGTCCCGGTCGGCCAGGCGGTAGTCGACCCGGACCCGGTCGCCCTCCCGCAGGCCGCGCAGGTGGCGGGCGCCGGCCTCGCGGCCGAGCAGGACCACCGCGTCGTCGGGCACCCGGCCGCTGCCCGGCTCCGGCTGCTCGGAGACCACCCGGCCGTGCCGCACGGTCACCTCGTACGTCTCGCTGCTGCACGGCGCGGCGCGGTGGAGGTCCGTGCCGCAGACGGCGCGGGCGCGGGAGGTGTCTCCCCACTCGGGGGTGAAGGCGCCGATGCCGTCCTCCGCGATGGCGTACTGGTTCAGGCCGCGCAGCGGGACCGTCCCCCGCGGGCTGTCCACCGTGCCGCGCAGGTGGAGATGCCCGAGCCGGAGGCGGCCGTCGAAGCCGCCCGCCAGGACGTCCTCGACCGTCCCGCCCGGCGGCAGCGTCCAGCCGAAGCGCTGCGCGGTGGGTACGGCCCCCTTCAGCGGCCGGCCCTGTGCGACCTCCGGGCCGACCGGCGCGCCGGTGGCCGGGACGCCAGGGTGCTGTTCCTCGCTGATGTTGAAGAAGTCGCCGTTCACGGCCGCCACCGCGCCGCGCTCCCCGGCCAGCCGGGTGAGCGGCTCCCGCGCGGCCACCGCGCCAGGGTGCAGCAGGCCGACCGACACCCCCGGCCGGTCGAGGCCGACGGTCACCACGTGCAGCCGGGCGGGCCCACGGCCCGTCGGCACCTCCAGCAGGCGGTACGTCACGCCGCGCGCCACCCGGGACCCGTCGGGCGTCGCGGTGGCCGGACCGGCCGGCCCGATCACCAGCAGCGCGGCCAAGGCGAACGCCGCGGACCGCCCTCTCGTGCTTCGCTCCATGCCGGGCATGTCTACCTGCCCGACGTTCGGATGCAGACCGGCGCCCGCGGACTTTCGCCCGAAACGCGGAAGATCAACAACCCAGCGCGGCCGCCAGGGCCTTGGCCTGCTCGGCCGTGATGCCGAGGGCCAGCGGGACCCGGCGCGGGCTGTGGTCGGACGAGCAGACCGGGATCGGGCTGCCCTCGCGGACGCTCCACGTCGGCTGGTGGGCGCTGCCCGGGTCGCCCAGCAGGTGGCCGGCCAGTTCGTCCACCGCGTCGGCCGGGAACCCCACGTCGGCGAGTGCCTTCGCCACGACGCCCCGCGCCCCGGCCGGAGTGTCCGCGTCGCCGAGGGCCGGGAGCAGGAGCAGGAGGCGGCGGGCCGGGTCGGCCAGGCCGTCGGCGCCGTCCTGCGCGCTGCCGGCCAGCTTCACCAGCTCCGGCCAGGACAGGCCGGGGCCGGAGCCGTGCGGGCCGTCCTGGGCGAGGAAGCCGAGGCGGCCCCACGCGGGGTGGTGGACGAGGTAGTCGACAGTGCTCTCGTCCTCCCAGTTCTGCCAGACGACGTACGCCGAGTGCCCGCCGTCGAAGGGCACGCGCAGCGCGGTGCCCGGCGCTGCGGCGTCGCCGAGGCGCTCGATCATCGCCTCGTGGGCGTCCGCGTCGACGCCGTACTCCTCGGCCGTCTCGTCCTCCACGCCGAAGGAGATCACGAAGTGGGCGAACCAGAAGGCGAGGTCGCCGGCGAGGTGCTCCCCCGCGACGACCTCGTCCCCGTCGAGGAACTCGGCGATGGGCATGTGAGCGGCTGTCATGCGACGCAACATAGCGCGACCGGCCGACAGCCCCACACCTGGGCGGGCCCTACTGCAGCGCGACGATCTGCAGGCTCGCCGTCGAGGCGACCGTCCCGCCGGCGTACAGCGTGTGCCCGTCCGGGCCGACCGCGAAGCCGTTGACGCGTTCCTCGTTGAGCGCCTGGGCCTCGCCCTGGGCGACCGTGTCGGTCGTCGTGTCGAGGACGTACACCGACGGGCCGGCGCCCTCGATGGTGTCGTCGACGACGTAGAGCCGTGTGCCGTCCGGACTCACCTGCGGGTAGCGGAAGTCGACGCTGGTGGTGGTGAGCGTGAAGCGGGCGGTGACGGTGTCCGTGACCGGGTCGATCTCGTCGCCCGCGCCGCCGTTGGCACCGTTGACGGCGAACAGGCGGGTGCCGTCCGGGCTGAAGGCCAGCTGCGAGTCGTGGCCCGCGGCGGTGCCCGGCACGACGCGCGTCACGGCGGGCGAGGCCCCGGTGAGGTCGAGGTGGACGACGCCCGCCTCGCTGCCGACGTACAGGTCGTGTCCGCCGGGGCGGACGACCACGTTGCCGGGGATCGAGGCGGGGTACTCGACGGCCGACGTGAACGCCCGCTGCGCGGTGGCGAAGGACAGCACGCGGCCGTTCCCGAGGTGGCCGACCGTCTGCGCGCCGGACTGCGACACGTACAGGGTGGCCCCGTCCGGGCTCAGCGCGATCCCGGCGGGCCAGCCGACGCTCCCGCCGGACGGGCGCGGCTGGTCGGGGAGCACGGTCGTGCCGAGCAGGGACATCGACCGGACGTCGATCACGCTCAGGGTGAGGTAGTCGAGCACGTACAGCCTGGAGCCGTCCGCGCTGAGCGCGGTGAACACCATCCAGCGGTTGGGCCCGAGCGCGAGCCCGCCGGCGGTGACGCCGGTCCGGGTGTCGACGGTCTTCAGGACGAGGCCG
Source organism: Kitasatospora sp. NPDC059408 (assembly GCF_042751525.1). NCBI lineage: Bacteria > Bacillati > Actinomycetota > Actinomycetes > Kitasatosporales > Streptomycetaceae > Kitasatospora > Kitasatospora sp. NPDC059408. The sequence goes on along the minus strand of NZ_JBHYWI010000003.1, from coordinate 39,785 downwards.
CCCTGCGCGGTCGCGGTCACGACGTACGCGGTCGCGCCGTCCGGACTCACCACCGGGGCGGCCACCTCGTTGCCGACCGCGATCACCGCCTCCGCTCCGGACACCGGCCCGGCCGCCTCCGCGGCGCCGCTCGTCAGCGCCAGGACCGCTCCGGCGGCGGCCAGTGCGACGCTGGTGCGCGCCGCGGCCAAGGCCTTGATGGACATGGGTCCCCCCTCCTCGGCACCGCACGGTGCGGTGCGGTGGGCAGACTAACGGGGGCGACTGACCAGGGCATGACCGCACGCGCCTGCGGCCCGGGGTGCCGACGACTTTCGGACAGACGGAAGGGCTCGACGATCAGCCCCTGCACCGGTGGCACTGGTCCGAACGGTCGTGCGCCGCAGCCCACATGACGACCAGACAGAACGCACCGCCGGTGCCGAGGAGCCCGGGTACGAGCAGTTCCGCCCAGCCGAGGGTGTCGGTGCCCATCACCTGGCCGGGGTCGGCCGGGTCGTAGACCACGGCGACCGTGCCGCCGACCCCGCCGCTGACGTTCCTCGTCCAGATGTCGGCCGGGGCCCGCGGGGCCGGGGCGAAGTGGATCAGGTAGCCGGTGGAGCGCTTCTCCGTGCGCATCTCGGCGATGGTGGCGGTGGTGTGCACGCCGTGCCGTTCGAGGGAGACGTACTGCCGTTCCATCCGCACGACGGAGGCCAGCATGCCGACGCCCAGCACGGCCGTGAGGCCGATCGTCCACCACGTGCCGTGGCTCCGCCGCTGCCACCACCGCAGGCGTCGCCGGTGCACCCGCTGCCTCGGTGTCCTCCCCCGCATACCGGTGATCATCCCACGTGGGCGCGGGGCGGCGGGAGGCCTCGGAGTGGGAAGTCGGCGTGATCGACTTCCCACTCCGGGGCCGTTCCGGAACCCGTATCAGCGGCCCCGGGAGCACCCTTCCCGCGAGGGCCGCGGCACCTTCGCTCCGTACGGCTTCGCTCCGTACGGCTTCGCTCCGCACGGCGGCAGCTCGAAGCCGACCTCCGCCCCGCCCTCGGCGGACGTCCCCGCGAAGACCGTGCCCCCGTCGGCGGCGACGAGGTCGTGCACGATCGCGAGGCCCAGCCCCGATCCGGGCGCGGACTGCTTGCCCGCTCCCCGGTAGAAGCGGTCGAACACGGCGTCCCGCTCCTCCGGGTCGATCCCCGGCCCCCGGTCGCGCACGGCGAGCCGCCGCCCGTCGATCCGTACCTCGATCGGGCTGCCGTCCGGACTGAACTTGACGGCGTTGCCGATCAGGTTGTCGATGCAGCGCTGGACGGCCCGCGGCCGGGCCAGCACCGGCGCGGGCTCCGGGCCGGCGGTGGTCACGGTGATCGCGCGCCCCGTCCGCTGTCGGTGGCGCTGGGCGCTCTCCTCCGCCGCCTCGGCCAGGTCGACGGCCGCCGGCTCCTCCTCGGTGTGCGCGTCGGTGGCGAGTTCGACGAGCTCGCGGACGAGGTCGTCGAGGGCGACGGTCTCGGTCACCAGCGTGCCGAGGATCTGCTCCTCGTCCTTCGGGTCGAGCCGGCCCCGCGCCCGCTGCAGCAGCTCGGCGCAGCCCCGGACGGAGGTGAGCGGGGTGCGCAGTTCGTGGCTGGCGTCCTGGACGAGGCGCTGCTGCTGCTCGCGCGAGCGGCGCAGGGCGCCGACCATCGCCTCGAACGCGCGGGTCAGCCGGCCGACCTCGTCGCGCCCGGCGGGCGGGAGCGCGGTGGTGAGGTCACGGGTGGTGGTGATGTGTTCGGCGGCGCGCGCCAGGCGGCGGACGGGGCCGAGGATGCGGCTGAGGATGAGCCAGCTGAGCAGCGCCGACAGGGCGGTGGCTGCGGCGGTGGTCCAGGTGATCCGGGCCAGGAACTCGTGGTCGACGCGCTCGACGTCCGCGTAGGCCTGCCCGACCATCAGCGCTCCGCCGCCCGGCCGGGCCTTGGTGAGGAGGCCGTACGACGTCCCGTCGACGGTGACGTCCTCCTCGTGGGTGCCCTGCCCGCTCCTGGCCACGTCCAGCGCGCCCGGCGGGACGGGCAGCGGCGCGCGGCCGGCCGTCAGCAACTCGACCGTCCCGTCGGCGAGGACGAGCTGTTCGGTGGTGTCGGGCCGCGGGTCCGGGCGGCGCGAGGCGTCGAGGATGACGGCGACGGCGTCGGCCCGGTCGTTGAGGCTGCGGTCGAACTGGTCGGCGACGAGGTCCCGGACGCCCCGGTAGGAAGCGGTGACGGACACCCCGATCGCGAACAGGGCGGCGGCGATGACGACGGCGGTGATCCGCGCGCGCAGCATCAGGCGGACCGCAGGGTGTAGCCGACGTTGCGGACGGTGTGGATCACCCGGGGCTCGCCGCCCTCCTCCGTCTTGCGGCGCAGGTAGCCGATGTAGACGTCCAGGGAGCGCGAGTCGGTGTCGAAGTCGTAGCCCCAGATGCGCTCGTAGATCTGCGGGCGGGTGAGCACCGACCCCTGGTTGCGCAGCAGGAGTTCGAGCAGGTCGAACTCGGTCTTGGTGAGGTCGAGCGGACGGTCCCCGCGCTGTGCCCGGCGGGCGGCGGCGTCGAGGGCGATCCCGTCGAAGAGCAGCGGGCCGGTCTCGTCGAGGGGTGCGGCGCGGCGCAGCAGCGCGCGTATGCGGGCGAGGAGTTCCTCGACGGCGAAGGGCTTGGCGAGGTAGTCGTCGGCGCCCGCGTCCAGCCCGGCGACGCGGTCGCCGAGCTGGTGGCGGGCGGTGAGGACGAGGACGGGCAGCCGGTCGCCGCGGCGGCGCAGCATGCGGCACAGGGCGAGGCCGTCGAGGCGGGGCATGACGACGTCCACCACCGCGAGGTCCGGGCGCCGCCGGTCGAGGAGTTCGAGGGCCTCCTGGCCGTCCGCGGTCGTCAGGACCTCGTAGCCCTCGAAGCGGAGCAGCTGGTCGAGGGTGTTGCGCACGCCCGGGTCGTCCTCGACGACGAGGACGGTGCGGCGGGCCGCGGTGGTGTCTGTCATGGTGTCATCTTCGCTGGTGGCGGGGGTGGTCCCGGGGTCCGGGTGGCCTGCCGCCAGCGTGCCCGTGGCACGTCGGCCGTTCGTAAGGGAAACGGCAGAGGCGTGTAAGAACTCGACGTCGATCAGGTCAGGCGTGGGCCGCCACGCACTCCGGGTGGCCCCAGCTGCTGCCGACCTTGGTGATCTTGTCGCCCTTGGCGTACGGGCGGGTGCAGGGGCAGGTGCCGGGGTAGCGGGCGGCGAGGGTCCGGGCGGTGCCCGAGGAGGAGGTCTTCTTGGCGGCGGTCTTCGTGGCCTTGGAGGCGGCCTTCGCCGGGCGCGCGGACGCCGTGACCGGGTCCGGCACCGGGAGGTCGGCGGCCGTGCCGGCGGCGCCCTGCTGGGTGCGGGCCGCGTCGCTGGCGGCCTTGTCGGCGATGGCGTTCAGCGGGTCGCCGTCCACCTGGTGGGCGGGGACGTACACGAAGGCGACGTCCCGGCCCGCGAGCAGCGCGTCGATCTCCTGGATCAGCTCGCGGTTGGCGACCGGCTTCCCGGCGGCCGTCTTCCAGCCGTTGCGCTTCCAGCCGACGAGCCACTTGGTGACCGCGTCCCGGGTGTAGGTGCTGTCGAGGCGCACCTCCAGCGGCGCGGCGGCGTCGGTCGAGGCGAGGAGCTCGCGCAGGGCCGTCAGCTCGCCGATGTTGTTGGTGCTGTGCCCGAGCGCGCCGGACTGCCAGCGCTGCGGCGCCCCGGCGGCGTCCGCGACGACGTACGCCCAGCCCGCCGGGCCGGGGTTCCCCTTGGCAGCTCCGTCACAGGCTGCGATGACTCGTTCGTGCATGCCTCCGATCATGCCAGGGTCGGGCGGGCCTCCCGACCACGCGTTCAGGTCGCGCATTTTGTGTGATCCCGGGCCCCGCCGGGGGTCTCCTGTTCGAGAAGACCGAAAACGCCTGCGCCCCGAAGGACCCGCCGATGACCGCTGCCGCCGCCCGTCCGTTCTCCCGAGGCTGGCTGCTCGCGTCCTGCGTGCCGACGTTGCTGGTGCTCGGCATGGCCTTCTCCGTCCCGCGGAGCCCGCAGCCCGCCGCGGCAGCGCCCGCGCCCGCGATGGCCGACGGAATGGCCGGGATGCCGGGGATGACCGGCACGGCACCGGCTCCGGCGGTCGCGCAGGCCGCCGCGCCCGCCCGCGGCCTCGCCTCGGAGCAGGACGGGTACCGGCTCGCCCTGGAGACCACCACGGCGCCCGTCCGCTTCACGATCACCGGGCCCGACGGCGCGCCGGTCACCGACCTCACCGTCCACCAGACGAAGCGGCTGCACTTCTACGCGATCCGCACCGACCTCACCGGCTTCCAGCACCTCCACCCGGAGCAGGCCCCGGACGGCAGTTGGACCGCCGACCTCGCACCCCTCGCCCCGGGCACCTGGCGCCTGTACGCCGACTTCATCCCGAACACCGGCCCCCACAGCCCGGAGTACGTCCTCAGCCGCACCGTGACCGTCCCCGGCGAGGCCGCCCCCGTCCCGCTGCCCGCCCCCGCCGAGCGCACGACGGTGGACGGCTACACCGTCACGCTCCACGCCCAGCCCATGGCCGGGGCCTACCAGTTGACCGCGGCCTTCGAGAAGGACGGCCGCCCGGTCACCGACCTCCAGCCCTACCTGGACAGCTACGCCCACCTCAGCGCCTTCCACGAGGGCGACCAGGCCCTCGCCCACCTCCACCCCGCGAACGCCGTGACCGGCGACAACGGCGGCCCGGCGCTGACCTTCCAGGCCATGCTCCCCGAGCCGGGCGACTGGCGCGTCTTTCTCCAGTTCCAGACCGCGGGCCAGGTCCACACCGCCGAGCTCACCCTGCGGGTCGCTTAGCCGCGCCCGAATTCGGTCGAGCCGGGCCCCGTCGTCCGAGTAGTCTCGCCCCGTGGTGGATGACGAGCAGTACGTCCGGTACCGGGAAGACGCGAAGCTGCTGGCAGCGATCGGGGAGCGCGTCGGCGCCCAGGTCGGCCGGGTCACGGTGCGGCTGCCCGGGGCCGTGGCCAGGGCCGCGGTGGAGGCCTGGGAGCGCGACGAGACGGGTGACGTCGGCGAGGAGACCCGCGAGCAGTACGAGTTGCGGGCCCAGGCCGGTGACCTGGCACTGATCGGCCTTGAGATCTCCGAGCGCGGCCGCCGGGAGGGCGAGGAGGTCGTCGTCGACCTGCTGGTCTCCTTGGCGGGAGCGTCCGTCCTGAGCCACATCGAGGCCGCGGGGCCGGCCTACCGGCCGCCGGAGTAACCGGGGGCGGCCTGCTACGAGAAGTCGCCGGCCTGGCGCCGGGTCGACCTCTCGACGGCCGCGAACCCGTGGTCGAGCATCTCCGCCTCGTACGCCCGCACGGCGTCGAGCAGCCGCGCACCGGAGACGAGCCGCGACGCGAGCAGTCCGGCCTCGTGGATCGCGACTCCCGCACTGACCCCCGCCGGGGCCATCGGGTGGGCCGCGTCGCCGACCAGCGTCACCGGCACCGTCGGCCACGGCGCCGGACGCTCGGCGACCAGGATGCTCGCGGGCACGACGTACCGGACGTCGCCGAGCCCGACCAGCGCGCCCAGGGACGGGTGCCAGTCGGCGATGGTCCGCTCGGCGAGTGCCAGCAACTCGGCCGCGCCGAGCCCGTCGACGTCCGGCCCGTAGCGGGCGGCGGGCGCGACCATGCCCCACATGACGTAGTCCTCGCCCGCCGGGAGCCCGAAGTCGGCCGGGTCGCGCCGGAACTGCTGGGCGGCCAGGGCGAGGCGGCGGCCGTCCGCGCCGACCACCCCGAGGAAGCCGTCGAGGGCCTGCCGCGGCGTCAGCGCCCGCACCTCGTCCGTCATCGGCGTGCGCCCGTAGATGAGCCGGCTGTCCTGCACGGCCACCGAGAAGTCCGGCAACAGCTGCCGCCGGACAGCGGAGTTGGCGCCGTCCGTGGCCACCAGCAGGTCGCCCTCGGCGGTGGAGCCGTCGGTCAGGTGCATGCGGACGGTGCCGTCGTCGAGCAGTTCGTAGCGGGAGAATCCGGCGCCGAAGCGGGTCGAGTCCGCGAGGTCCCGCAGCATGATCCGCCGCAGGGTGAGCCGGTCGACGGTGAGGCCCGCGGAGTCCGGCGGGATCGGGACCTCGGCGAAGTCCCGCAGGTCGGGTCCGGCCATGCTGACGCCACCCGTCGCCGCGCAGGCCGTGGCGACGGCCTGCGCATAGGCCTCGGCGGGCAGCCACGTGCGCAGCGCGGCGTCCCCGTCGCCACCGATGTGGATCCGGTAGCCCTGCGAGCGGGCGTCGATGGCGGCGTCCCGCTCGAAGAGCCGCACCTCGTGACCGTGCCGGCGGAGACCGTGGGCGAGGCACGGGCCCGCCAGGCCCGCACCGATGATCAGAACACGCATGATGCGCCTCCGAGTTGAGATCGTCTCAGATGAGACCGTCTCGGACGCTAGCATCACCCCCATGGAACCTCAACCCTCCGCCCCGGCCGCCCTCGGACTGCTGATGTACCGCGCCCACCAGCTCGCCCGCGCCAGGGCCAACCAGGCGGCCGGGCCCAGCGGCATCGAGCTGCAGCACGCCGGCGTCCTCACCGCCGTCCGCGAGGGCCGGGCCCGCAGCCAGCGCGAGCTGGGCACGGCGCTCGGCATCGACAAGTCGACCCTGGTGCGGATCGTCGACGACCTGGAGAACCGCGGCCTGCTGCTCCGCCGGCGCACCCCGAACGACCGCCGCACCTACGAGATCCTGATCACCGAGGAGGGCGAGCGCCGCCTGGCGGAAGCGTCGGCGCTGTTCAGCGACGCGATGGCCGGCCTCCTGGAGGTCTTCACCCCCGAGCAGCAGCGGCAACTGCACGAGCTGCTGGACCGGTTCGTCACCCAGAGCGACCGGCCGACGCCCAGCGCTCCTTGAGCACCCGGACGCGGCCCCGGGTTTGGCCGTCACCCGGCACGGAAGTAGTTGGCTGTGCAGGTGACAGGCGGCAGTCGAGCCGGGCAGCGATCGCCGCACGGAGGACGTCATGACCGGACGCCCGCCACACGGAGGACGTCATGACCACACGCAACGAGCCGCGGTGACGACCCCCGGGGCGCCGCCGCGGCCGAGCGGCCGGCGCGTGCTGCTCGGTGTCGTCCGGGACATCGCGGTCCCGATCGCGCTGTACTACGGCCTGCGCGCCGCCGGCGTGAGCGTCTTCGTCGCGCTGCTGGCCGGCGCCTTCCTGCCGGCGCTCACCACGGCGGTGCAGTGGCTGCGCACCCGCAGCCTGGAGGGCATGGCGGGCTTCGTCGCCGGGACCATGCTGCTCGGCGTCGCGGCCGCGCTGGTGAGTGGCAGCCCGCGGTTCCTGCTGGCCAAGGACGGCTGGCTGACCGGCGTGGCCGGGTTCTGGTTCCTGCTCTCGATCAGGGCCAGGCGCCCGCTGCTCTTCCACGGCGGCCGCCCGCTGCTGGAGGGAAGGTTCCGCTCCGACGGCACCTCCTGGGACGTGCTGTGGGAGCGCGAGCCGGCCTTCCGGCGGATCTGGCGGGTCTCGACGGCGATCTGGGGCGTGGCGATGCTGCTCGACGCCGCCGTGCGGGTCGTGATGGCCTACACCCTGCCGGTGGACCTGGTGCCCGGCCTCGGCGCGCTGCTCTGGCCGGTCACGCTGCTGCTGTTGCAGGTGGTGAACGGCGTCTACTACGAGGTGGCCGGGCTCTGGCGGCTGACCTCCGGTACGGCCGCGCGGTCGGCGGACGGCTGAGCACCGTCCCGCAGGAGGAGCCTCGGCCACTGACTCGCGTATGAAGCTTCGGGAGTGGGAAGTCGACTCGGCCGACTTCCCACTCCCGAACTCCGCGGCGCTCCGGGCTCCGCGGCGCTCCCGGACTCCGCGGCGCTCCCGAACTCCGGGGCGCTCCGGGCTCAGCGTGCCGCGTACACGTCCTGGACGTAGCGGCCGGCGTCGATCAGGGACTGCAGCCAGGCCTCCGCCTGCTGCTCGTCGGCGCCGCCCGGCGTGTGGCTCCGGTAGAGGGCGCGGAAGGCTTCCCGGACGCCGGGGGCCATGCGGGCTCCGTCGCCGCACACGTAGACCTCGGCGCCGGCCGCGAGGAGCTGCCACACCTCGTCGGCCTCCGCCGCGATGCGGTCCTGGACGAAGCGCCGGCCGTCCTCGGGGGCCTCGCTGAAGGCCGGGCGCAGGCTGACGGCGCCGGCCCGTTCGGCGGTTTCCAGTTCGGTGCGGTGGAGGTAGTCGGCGTCGGGCAGGTCGCAGCCGAAGTAGAGCAGCGCCGGGGCGAGTCCGGCCCCGGCGGCCACGTCTCGGTGGCGGTCGGCGACCGCGCCGCGGAACGGGGCGAGGCCCGTCCCGGCGGCGATCATGATGACCGGGGTGGCGCCGTGGCCGATCCGGAACGCCTCCCGGCAGGGCTGGACGCGGGCCAGGACGGTGTCCCCGACGGCGACGCGGGCGAGGTGGCCGGAGCCGGTGCCCCGGAAGGTGCCGCGGCCGGAGCGGGCCGGGGCGCTCAGCACGGAGACCATGAGGTCGACGTGGGCCGGGTCCTGGCCCGGGGACGAGGAGATCGAGTAGTGGCGCGGCCGGATCGACGGGAGCAGCTCCAGCAGCACCGGCCAGGTGAGGGCCTCGCGCAGGGCCGGGTTGTCCTCGACGAGGTCGACGAGCGTGCGCGGGTCGTCGTCGGGCAGGGCGCGCAGCGCGGCGGCCTCGGGCGGGCAGGGGTTGAGGCCGGCCAGCACCAGGCGCTGCTCGGCGGTCGGCCGGTCCTGCAACTCGACGTGGTGGGTGAGCAGTTCGCGCACGGTCAGCGGGCGGTCGACGGCGAGGCCGGTGCGCCGGTGGGCGACGATGGACAGCACGGTGTCGAGGTCCGCGCCGAGCACCTTGGCCGCGCGCTCGACCAGCGCCGGGTCGTTCTGCGGCAGCACGGTGAGGTGGTCGGCCGTGCGGTACTCGACGCCGTCCGGCAGGGCGAGCCGCACGAGGCGCTTGACCCGGGGGTAGGCGGGGTCGGTCAGCCCGGCGACCCCGGTGACGGTGAGCTCCGTCATCCCGTGTCGCGCGGCGAGGGCGTCCAGCGGGCCGCCGACGACCTCGGTCACGGTGAACGCGGCCTCCGGCAGCCCGGCGGCGGGGGCGTCCGCGTCGCCGTACTTCTCCAGCAGCAGGCCGCGCAGCGCCGTCGCGAAGGCCCGCACGCCGCCGGCGAGGTCGCCCGAGGCGTCGGCCTCGCCGGCGGGCAGCAGCCGGGTGCCGCCGAGGGCGGCGAGGCGCTCGTCGATGAGGGTGGGGATGCGCTGGTAGGTGGCGGCGTACGTCCGGTCGCCGATGCCGAGCACCGCGTACTCGACGCCGTCGGCGACCGCGCCCTCGGCCTCCTGGAGCCCGCGGACGAAGCGCGCCGCGTCGTCCGTCGGCTGCCCGTTGTACGAGGCGGCGGTGATCACCACGGGACGGCCGGCGGGCAGCCCGTCCGCGTAGGCGTCCAGCGGGGCGACCTCGGTCTCGCAGCCGAGCTCCCCCGTGGCCTCGGCCAGCTGCCGGGTGAAGTCGCGCGAGGCGCCGTAGTTGGAACCGTGCAGGAACAGCACCGCCGTGCCCTGGCGGACGCGGCCGGGCAGTTCGGCGGTGCGCACCGGGGCCTGCGCCGCCGCCGGGGGCCTGGGCGTGCGCGGGGCGAGGGCGAGCGTGAACCCGTCCGGCTTGATGGTGAGCATCTGCTTGATCGTCAGCCGGTAGTCGGCGTGGTCGATCAGCCGGTAGCGGTGCACCAGCATGCCGAGCAGCATCGTGGCCTCGTGCAGCGCGAACTGCCGTCCGATGCAGGCGCGTTCGCCGGTGCCGAAGGGCTTGAAGGCGTGCGGGGAGCGGGCCTCCTCCAGCTCGGGGTCGAAGCGGGAGGGGTCGAACAGCTCGGGGTTGTCGCCCCAGGCCGGGTCGCGGTGCAGCATCGGCGTCGCCACCGTGACCGTCTCCCCGGCGCGCAGCGGGATCCGGCCCCCGATGACGGTGTCCTCGCGGGCCTCGCGGCTGAACGCGGGGGCCGTCGGCCACAGCCGCAGGGCCTCGTTGAGCACCTGGCGGGTGTAGCGCAGGCGCCCGACGTCCTCGTAGGACGGCTCGGGGTCGGCCTGGTCGCCCCACAGGGCGTCCACCTCGCGCTGGACCTCCCGCAGCACCGCCGGGTGCTTGGCGAGGTAGTACATCGCGAAGGACAGCGCGCCCGAGGTGGTCTCGTGGCCGGCGATCAGGAAGGTGATCACCTGGTTGCGGATGTTCTCGGCGTCCAGTCTGCTGCCGTCACCGGGGTGGACGGCGCCGAGCATCAGACCGAGCAGGTCCTCGGCCTCGGCCGCCTGAGTGCCCCCGGCGGCACCGGCGGCCTCCACGCGAGCGGCTATCACCTCGTCCACCACCCGGGCGAGGTACGCGGCGTCCTCCCGAAACGCCGCGTCGCGCTCGGTGTGGTCGAGCTCGGGGTCGCGCGACAGCGCGGCCATCGCCCACTCCAGGCACTGCACCATCGCCTCGACGAACGGGTGCGGCTCGTCGCGCTCGAAGGAGCCGAAGTCGAAGCCGAAGCCGGCCAGGCCGATGGTGTCCAGGGTCATCCTGGTCATGTCGCCGGGCACGTCCACCGGCTGCCCGGCGGCCGTCGCACCGTCCCACGCCTCGATCAGGCGGCGCGCGACCCGGAGCATCACGGGGTGGTAGGTGCGCATCGAGCCGAGCGCGAAGGCGGGCATCAGGATGTCGTGCGCGCGGGCCCAGTTGGGCTCGTCGTTGTAGGCGGTGAACAGGCCGTCGCCGGTGAACTCGCGGACGTTCACCAGGCCCGGGCCCACGGACTTCGTGAAGCGCTCCTCGTCGGCCAGCTCCTCGACCAGGTCCAGGCCGCTGACCATCAGCAGGTCCCGCCCGTGCACGCGCTGGACGTAGGCCGGGCCGTGCTCCCGGATCAGCTCCATCACGCGCAGGGTCGGCGCGGCGACCGGCGGCAGCGCCGAGATGTCGACGAGCGGGACGGCCCCCGCGGCGGCCGAGGGGAGGTGCGCCACCGCGGCCTTCGGGGTCTCCGAGGGCCGGGCGGGCTCCGGGCGCTCGGCCCGGGGTGCGGGCAGGCTCTCGGGCAGGGTGTCGGTCATTGCGTGATTCACCTTCCGTTTTCCGTGACACGGGTTTCGTGACGGGAGTCGGGCCGACGATCGGGGCGACGTCTTCCACTCTGCGCCCGGCACCCGCCGTACCGGGCGCCGCCGACTACATGATTGTGTAGTACCCGGTGGCACCCGACTCTTGCCCACGTGACGTCAGATCTGCTGAAGGAGGCAGCTCGTGTACCCCAGCGACAGCGCGATCGTCTGGCGCAACCGCACGCTGCGCCTGCTCGACCACGTGCCGGTGCCGATCGCCGTGTGCGAGTACGCGGGCCGGATCCTCATCGTCAACCGCGCGATGGCCGCCGAGTTCGGCCTGCTCACCGGGCAGCTGCACCACCGCAAGATCCTGGAGTTCTTCACCCTCCAGGGCAGCGCCGCCGAAACCCTCCCGGCACTCGCCGAGGCCGTCCACAAGCACCGGCGCTCCCAGTACAGCGTCGAGGTGTCGTGGACGGCCGGCGACGGCTCGGAGCGGCACGGCGTCATGGACGTCGCCCTCGTGAGCGACACCCCCGACCAGACGCCGAACCTGCTGCTCTCGCTGCGCGTCCTCGCCGACCTGCCCGCCGAGCCGCCGCCCGAGGTGTCCGAGACCGCCGTGCCGCGCACCGAGGTGAGCCCCACGGAGGCCCGGATCCTGGCGGCCGCCGCGAGGGGTGCGACGACCGCCCAGATCGCCCGGGAAATCGGCCTCACGAGGGACGGCGTCAACTACCACCTGACCCGCCTCTCCCGCCGCTGGCACGTCCCCAACCGCACGGCGCTCGTCGCCCGCGCCTACGCGTACGGCGTCCTGGCGCCGGACGCGTGGCCGCCGGAGCCGGCCTGAACCCGCCGGAGCCCGCCCGAGCCCGCCCGAGCCGGCCTGAACCCGCCCGAGCCCGCCCGAGCCCGCGCTCGGAAACGGCTTCTACGCCAGCGCCCGCCGCAGCACCGCGCCGAGCTCGGCGATCTGCCGCTGCGACACCTCCGCCGACAGCAGCGCCTGCGAGCCGTGGAACGTCCCGGCCCACTGGTGCAGCTCGACCGGCACGCCCGCCCGGAGGAGGCGCAGCGCGTACTCGATGCCCTCGTCGCGGTTCGGGCAGAACTCCGCGGTGGCGAGGTGGACGGGCGGCAGGCCGGTCAGGTCCTCGGCGCGGGCCGGGGCCGCGTACGCGGTGGCGGGTGCGCCGCCCAGGTAGTGCCGCCAGGCCGCGGAGATCTTCTCGCGGGTCATCCACGGCGTGTCCGTGAACGTGCGGGCCGACCAGCTCTCCTGCCGGTCGTCGACACCGGGCTGGTTGAGCAGCTGGAAACGGATCGCCGGCCCCTTCCGGTCGCGCGCCAGCAGGGAGACGGCGGCCGCGAGGGTGGCGCCGGCGCTGTGGCCGCCGATCGCGATGCGCGCGGGGTCGATGCCGAGTTCGGCCGCGTTCCCGGCGGCCCAGAGGAGGACGGCGTAGACGTCGTCCAGCGCCGCGGGGTACGGGTGCTCGGGCGCCAGGCGGTAGCCCACCGAGATGACCACGGCGCCGGAGTCGGCGGCGATCCGGGCGGCCCACGGGTGCTCGGTGTCCAGGCCCCCCATGACGAACCCGCCGCCGTGCAGCCAGATGACGGCACCGCGCGCCTCCCGGGGCCGGTACACGCGCACCGGGACGCCGGGGCCCGTCTTCGGGTCGGCGGGCACCGTGCGGTCCTCGATCACCATGCCGGGGACGTCGGCGGCGGGGACGCCGCCGGCCAGCGCGGCCAGGCTCTCCCGGGCGGATGCCGGGTCGTTCAGGTCGAGGTCGGGGAAGAAGGGGACGAATGCTTCGAGTTCGGGATCCATGCCGACCATCGTCCCGGCCGCCGCCCGCCCGGTCCGCCGCCGACCGTCGTGCGTTCCGCCGGGATCACGCACCGATCGGCGCGCCCGCGCTCCCCCACGTCCGCCTATCCTCGGGTCCATGGAGGCACTGGCGGTACGGATGTCGCAACTGGGCTCGGACGTCGAGGCCGCCGTGCGCGTCGTCATGTTCTACGACACCCTGATGCGCCGCCGCGTGGACCTGCCCGCCCTCGCCCGCGCCTCCGCGAACCTCGCCGAGTGCCCGGCCGGGATCCGCCTCACCGGCACCGGCCGGACGATCCGCATGACCCCCGACGGCCGCGAGGCGCCCGGGCCGCCCGCCGTCACCACGTCCGCGCCGATCACCCTCGACGAGGAGGAGATCGGCACCGTCTGGCTCGAACGCCCCACCCCCGCGGGCCTCCTGGACGAGCTCCTCCTCGACCGCCTGGCCATCGCCGTCGCCACCGCCGTCGAACGCTACGGCCCCGCCCGCACCACCATGGCCGACCCCGCGCTCGTCGAACTCGTCATCGGCGCCGACACCGACGAGGCCGCCCGCGCCCGGGCGCTGCGCCTGCTCGGCTTCGCCGCCGACCTGCCGGTGCGCGCCGTCGCCGTGCGCACGCCGCACCCCCTCGACCGGATCGGCACCCTCCTGTGCCCCGACCGGCCGGTGAAGGCGGCCCAACTCGCCGACGCGGGGGTCGTCCTGGCCACCACCGTCGACGCGTCCCGCCTCCCGCCCGACGTCCGCGCGGGCATCGGCGCCGCCGGGACACCAGCCCGGTCCTGGCGCGAGGCCCGCACCGCGCTGCGCTTCACCACCGCGCGTCAACCCGTCGTCCACCACGCCGATCTGGGCGCCGTGGCCCTCCTCGCCCACCTGCCGGAGGACGCCGTCCGGGCCGATCCCGACGTGGCCGCGATCGCCCGCATCGCGGCGTGCGACCCGGACGCCCTGGACACGCTGGACGCCTACTGCACCACCGGCTCCCTGCGCCGCGCCGCCGCCGTCCTCCACCTGCACCACACCAGCGTGGCGCGCCGCCTGGACCAGCTCGGCAAGGCGCTCGGCCTCGAACTCACCGAACCCGCGGGCCTGTTGCGCGCCGGCCTCGCGCTCACCGCGTGGCGGCTGCTCAGCGGCTGACCGTGCGGCGGCTGCTCAGCGACTGACCGCACGGCGGCGGCTCAGCGGCTGACCGCGGCGCGCAGTCGGAACGTCCGGCGGTAGGCGTCCGGCGGCACGCCCACCGTGCGGTTGAAGTGGCGGCGCAGCGTGGTGCCGGTGCCCATGCCGGTGGCGGCGGCGATGGCGTCGACGCTGTCCTCGGTGGTCTCCAGCAACTCCTGGGCGTGGCGGATCCGTTGGGTCAGCAGCCACTGGAGCGGACTGGTGCCGGTGACGGACCGGAAGTGCCGTCCCAGGTGGCGCGAGCTCATGTTGGCCCGGCGGGCCAGGTCCTCGACGGTCAGCGGCTGGTCCAGCCGCTCGATCACCCACGGGAGGAGGTCGGCGAGCGGGTGGTTCCCGGGCGCGGGCACCGGGGTGGGCACGAACTGCGCCTGGCCGCCGTCCCGGTGGGGCGGCACGACGAGCAGACGGGCGAGGGCGTTGGCGACGGACGAGCCGTGGTCGAGCCGGACGAGGTGCAGGCACAGGTCCATCGCGGCGGCCTTGCCGGCGGAGGTGAGCACGCTCCCGTTGTCGACGTAGAGGACGTCCGGGTCGACCTGCACCTCGGGGTAGCGTGCGGCCAGGACGCGGGTGTGTGCCCAGTGCGTCGTCGCCCGCAGCCCGTCCAGCAGCCCGGCGGCGGCGAGGACGAACGCGCCCGTGCAGAGGGAGACCACGCGCGCGCCGTTGTCGTGGGCCGCGCGCACGGCGTCGACGAGCTCCCGGGGCGGCTCCTCGTCGACGTCCGCCCAGCCCGGGACGACCACGGTGTCCGCGTACGGGAGCCGGTCGAGCCCGTGGTCGGGCTGGACGCGGAACCGCCCGACCTGCACGGCCCCCGGCCCGCAGAGTTCCAGGCGGTACCAGGACTCGGCCCGCCCGCTCATGTCGGCCCCGAAGACTTCGCAGGCCAGCCCCAGTTCGAAGTGCAGCATGCCGTCCGTGACGGCCAGCGCGACGGTCCCCATGTCCGGAAGTGTACGGGTCCTGTCGTTCCGGACACTGTCGGGGGGTGCCCGCCCCCGGCAGGATGAACGCGTCGGATCAAGGAACGAGCGCGGGGGAACCCCAATGTCGAACACCACCGTCACCGTCTACGGCGCCTACGGACACACCGGCCGCTTCGTCGTCGCCCACCTGCGCGAGCGTGGCTTCACCCCCGTCCTCTCCGGCCGCGACGCCGCCAAGCTGCACGCCCTGGCCGACGGGACCGGCCTCGACGTCCGCCCGGCCTCCGTCGACGACCCGACCGCCCTCGACGCCGCCCTGGCCGGCGCCGCCGCCGTCATCAACTGCGCCGGCCCGTTCGCCTCGACCACCGCCCCCGTCATCGAGGCCGCCCTGCGCGCCGGGATCCCGTACGTCGACGTGGCCGCCGAACTGGAGGCCAACCTCGACACGTTCGCCGACTTCGCCGACCGCGCCCGCACCGCCGGCGCCACCGTCCTGCCCGCGATGGCCTTCTACGGCGGCCTCGGCGACCTCCTCGCCACCGCCGCGATGGCCGACTGGACCGAGGCCGACGAGGCCCACGTCGCCTACGCCCTCAGCAGCTGGCACCCCACCGCCGGCACCCGCCTCTCCAGCGCCGTCTCCCGCGAGCGGCGCGGCAGCGGCGGCCGGCTCGTCTACACGAAGGGCGCCGTCGAGCGCCGCCACGACGCCCCGGCGACCACCGACTGGACCTTCCCCGACCCGACCGGCACGCGCGCCGTCGTCGCCGAGTTCACGATGGCCGACGTCATCACGATCCCGAGCCACCTGCGGATCCCCGAGGTCCGCACCTACATGACGGTCGAGGCCGCGACGCAGGTCGTCGCCCCCGACACCCCGGCCCCGGCCCCCGTCGACGCGGACGGCCGCTCGGCGCAGACCTTCGTCGTCGACGTCGTGGTCCGCAAGGGCACCGCCGAGCGCCGCGCCGTCGCCACCGGCCGGGACATCTACGCCGTGACGGCCCCGCTCGCGGTGGAGGCGGTCGCCCGGCTCCTGAACGGCGCGGCCCGCACCACCGGCGTGGCCTCGGCCGGCGAGCTCTTCGACGCCCCGGCGTTCCTGCGCGCCCTGGCCCCGCACATCACGGTCGACCTGGCGGTCTGAGGGCTCGGGAGCGGCTGCGATCTGCCCGCGACAGAATGTCTAGCGTTGCTACAATGGCGGCATGTCCGCCATCAGCGAGCGCCGCGAGCGCGAGCGCGCCCAGCGCCACCAACTGATCATCACGGCCGCGCGCGAGCTCGCCGAGACCGAGGGCTGGGAGGCCGTGACGACACGGCGGCTGGCCGAACGCGTCGAGTACAGCCAGCCGGTGCTGTACAGCCACTTCAACGGCAAGGACGCGATCGTCGGCGCCGTCGCCCTGGACGCGTTCGCCGAACTCGCCGCCCACCTGCACCGCGCCCGGCAGGACGCCGCCGCCGGGCCCGGGCAGGCCCTGCGGGCCGTCGGCGGCGCCTACCTGGACTTCTCGGTCCAGCGGCCCGCCCTCTACCAGGCGATGTTCATCCTGCCCACCGACCTGAAGTTCGCGAGCGCCGAGACGCCGGCCCCGATGCGGGCCTGCTTCGAGGAGTTCGTCGCCTGCTTCCCGCCGGAGAACGAGCGCCGCGAGCTGTTCGCCGAGGTCGCCTGGAGCGCGCTGCACGGCATGGCCGTCCTCTCGGAGAGCGGCCGCATCCCCTCCGGCTGGCAGGACGAGCGCCTCGACCTCCTCGTCACCCGGTTCGCCGGGACGGCACCGTAGAGGCCTCGGGGTCACAGCCGCCGGAGGCGCAGCACCCCGGTCAGCATGGGCAGAATGAACTCGCCGTCGGCGGTCTCCGGCCGACCGGCGAGGAAGGCACGGATCCGGCCCAGCGCCGCCTCCCGCTCCCCCTCCGGCATGACGAGCACCCCGGCGCGCGTCGCGAGGGTCTCGACCAGCGAGCCGGCGGTCCGGCGCTGCCCGTGCGCGAACTCGGCCTGCTCCGGCGCGCCGAAGCAGGCGGCCCCGCCGTTCTTCGGAAGGTGCAGCCCGGCCGTCACGGCGCGCCAACTGTCGGGGGTGTCCCGGGGGCCGACCGCCGCACTCCCGGCCACCTTAGCGAGCCCGGCCACCCACGCGACCCGGTCGTCCAGGAGGTTCCACAGGCCGGCCAGAACGCCGCCCGGCGCGAGGACCCGGGAGATCTCAGGACCCGCGACGGCCATGTCGAACCAGTGCATCGCGTTGCCCGCGACCACGGCGTCCACGGCACCGTCCGACAACGGGATCGCCTCGGCGCTGCCCGCCAGGCCCCGAACGTCCGGCAGCGCGCGACGCAGCTCGGCCAGCATCCCCGGGTCGGGCTCGACCGCCGTGACGTCGGCCCCCAGCGCCACCAGCGCGCCCGTCAGCTTGCCCGTCCCGGCCCCGAGGTCCAGCACGCGCAGGCCGGGCGCGAGCTCCAGCGCCCAACGCACCGCGGCCTGCGCGTAGTCCGGACGGTGCTCGGCGTACGCGACCGCGGCGGCGCCGAACGACGAGGCGTGACGTGACCGTTCGTCAGGATCCATGCGGTCACGCTAGCCTCGCGACCGACGGAAGGACACCCCTGCACACCACGGTGGAGCGGCCCGCGGCAGCCCCCTGAACGACGCGCATGCAGATGATTAATGCGAGAACAGCCACTACTGAGGATGTCGCCCTGTCGTCGGTAGTGACGGATAGTGATCCCTGCGGAATGCCGGTGGTATGCGGTATGCGCAGGGTGGGGGGCCTGACCGCCGAGCGCCGGGTGGGTGCTACCAATTCCAGGTGACTGTGTTCGTGTGTGCGGCCTGCGATCGTCCGATCGCGGGGCCATTGACCAAGCTGCCTGAGGTGCCCGCGCGTCCGATGGATCAAGGGTTTCCCAAGGCAGACGGATCACGTCGAGCTACTCCCACCCTGCGGCTCGGCTTCTTCGCTCTGGAACCCGAGCCGTGGGGCGCCCCGCTCGTGCCCTCCGACGAGTGTCGAGAGGTCTTCGGCGGCGGGCCCTGCCTCGGCGACCCGGACGGCGACGGGTTCCTGGTGTCCGCAGGCCCCCGGAACACCGTGGTCCTGCACCCGGAGGACGCACCGGGGCTCCAGCCGCATCCTGACTGGAAGCATTCCGGGGGGTGCTGCGGCCTCAACGGCCAGAGCGGTATGAACCAACTGTGCCCCTGCGGTGTGGAGGTGGGCACGCTGATCAGCGAGTGCAACACTGCCTATGAGCTGCACCTGGACCCTGGCCGGGTGCGCTCGATCACAGACTGAGCCGACGAGCTGCTGCCCGGTGACTGCCGCCCTGGCCTTGGTGCTCGGGCAGTCGGCGTGCCTTCGTCAGCCGGTCACCTGGGCCACCGGAGGCTTGTTGTCGGATCCGCTTGCGTGTTCTCCCCGCGTGCCGACCCGGAGACGGGCCGGTCCCGTTGATCCATGCGGGTTGTCGGGAGCTTGTCTTCAGGTGGCAGCCACGGCGGCCTGGCGCTTGGCGGTGGTGCCGGCCAGGCGGAACGACTGGGTTCCGGTCTCGATGATGTGGGCCTCGAAGGTGAGCCGGTCGACGATCGCCCGGCAGAGCCGCTCGTCGGTGAAGATGACCAGCCCCGCCGGCTGCGTGTCGCTCGCACCGGAATCGCACTTCACCGACGCTGCTCCCCGCACCCGCAGGGCTGATCCCACGGTCCGGTCGACGCCGGGGCACTTACTGCCCGATGGCGCCGGCGCGGCCTGGTTCGTCCGCCAGCCGACCAAGCGCCGCGGCCACCAGACCGGGCGCAGCGGTGGCGAGGGCGTTGTGGCGCACGGCCAATGCCTCGCGCCGTGTGAGTGCACCAAGTGCTTTTCGTGCGACCAACACTCCATCGTTCTATAGGCATCGGCCTGTCAGTGGCCTGCTTCCCGGTGCATTCTGTGTCGTCCGGGGCATTGGGGGCGAGAGCATCTCGCGTGGAGAGAGGCTGGGGTGGTCCATGCGTCACGCGTTGGTCGAGTGGGGCATCGAGCAGACACGGAAGCGGTGCGTCAGCGACCTGGGTGGATCGCGGCCAAGGACGGGCAGTGGAGTTGGGGCCAGCGCGCCGTTGTTGCGCACGATGGGAGTGCTGTGCCCGTCGGACGCCGCGGAGTACTGGAATGTCGATACCGACTATCCGGCGCTCCCGACTTCCCGCACAAGAAGTCGCCCTGTCTCAACCGTGGCGGCACTTGTCTCGGGGCACACCGGACAAGGTTTCGACCATGTGCGCGAGCCGGGTCAGAACGTGGGGTTCTTCATGGAGAACCAGGCCGTCTGGTCGCGGAAACGGGGCTTGTTGACGGAACTACCACCCCCGGATGCTTTCAGCGAGGCGTTCCACACGTCCGCAGCTGGGGCGCTGTCGGTCGGGAGACCACTGTTGCAACCGGCCATGCTGTTCGGCTGGGTTCTGCCGGCTCTCGTCATGGCCGACTCCGGGGCGCTGACCGATGCGGAGGCCCGCGACTGGTGCGCGGCCGACATCCTGACCATCATGGACTACCGGTCCATGGGGGCGGATTCCGGGACGCGCCGTGCCCTGCTGGATGCCGCGAGGGCGATGAGCAGCGACGGTCGGTTGCGTCTGAACCAGCAGTGGCTCGACTACGCGGATGTCGTCGTGTGCCGGGCCGGGCAGCGAGGTCTCGCGGGTCGTCGCGAGGCGTTGAGGCAGGGAACAGTCCCGCTCTTCGACACCGGCACGCTCAGCGATGTGGAGCTGGAGCGATGGGCCATGATCGACATGGGTCTGCCGAACTGGCTCCGGCGCCGATTCGTGTCCCGCGAAGGCATGGGGCTCGTCGCCCTTCCCCGCATCACCAATGACATGAGCGACCTCATGACGGACGTGTTGCGGGGCGAGCCGGGGAATGTCTTCCGGCTCCGGCGTGAACTGCGGAGCTGGTTCGCGCACTACAGCGCTTGGCTGTGCGGGCGTTGGCGGGCCATCCGGGAAGGAGACTGCGAACCTGCCGAACTGGCTGCGGCCGTGACCCTGCCGTACACCTTCCTGGGCAGACGCTCCCGAACCTGGTCCAAGGTGGCCGCGGCGGCTGCCCTGAACTCCCGGGATACGTCCTCGGATTGCCCCTGGTGCCACACCTTCGAAGCATGCGTGTCCGGCCTTCACACGCCGCACTCGGTCCGACGCGCAGAGCGCGGCGTCCGTGGGGGCGCCGAGCACATGGCGGCGCATGCGGTGTCGTGTGCGCAAGAGCTGGTTGCCGACTGCGGCGGCACAGTGCCGGGGCCCGTTTGGTCCGCGATTCACAGACGGGTTGAGCACCACCTTGCCGACGCTCCGATGGCCAGGGGCCAAACCGCCGAGTTCTACCTCTCCTTCAGCAGGTTGTACGGGTTGTTGGCCGTGCCGTTCCTGCTGATCGAGGGCGGCCATCTCGGGCCGGACACCATCAATCTCATGGAGCTCGTGGGTCATGAGTACCTGCGGTACGAGACGGCCAGCCCGACCGAACTGGCAACCGCGGTGTACTACGCGATGGTCGCCTGCCACCCTCATCCGACGCTGAGCCTCGGAACCACCGAAGTAGGGCTGCTCTACGGTGAGCCACTGACCGTAGGTCACGTCCCGTGCTGGTAGACGCCTACCTCCCTGCCCTTGAAAGTGGAGCCGGACAGGTCGAGCTCGACCGCCGGGTCGGCGAGCCGCACTCCGGGGCGTCCATCGCGATCCGCGGCCGAACCGCCGGCTTCTCGAATTCCACGTACCGCCGCGGCCGGCCTCGGGCGCGATGGTGGCGGAGCCCGCGATTCGTCCTCGCGAGCCCCGCCGGGTATCACGCTGTTACCTCGGCCGGCAGCAGCGCTTGTTGCGGTTGATGAGGGCGTGCCCTCGGTGCCGCTGCGGCCTTCTGATCAGGGGTTCACCGTCACGGTGATGGTCTCGGGGCTGGCACCGTTGTCCTGGTACACCGAGTCGCCGCTGTAGACGGCGGTGATGGTGTGGGTGCCCGCGGTGCGGAAGGCGGTAACCGTCCCGGCGGCGGCGCACCGGCCGAGGGGGAGGAACAGTTGTCCCGTGCCGAGGGTCGTCCCGGTGGTGGTGTCGGTGAACGTGACGGTTCCGGTGGGCCTGGTCGTGGAGCCCCCGCCGGGGCAGACGATGTCGCTCAGCACGACCGGCGAGCCGATCCGGGTGAGCCCGGGCATCGCGGTCATGGTCGTGGTGACCGGCTTGCCCACGGTGTAGCTGATGATCACCTGGCCGTTGTGGTTCGCCGTCCCGACCGTCGAGGCCGCATAGGACGTCCCGGTGCCCGACGGGGTCGCGAAGCTGCTCCCGCCACCGCCACCGCCGCCGCTTGCCTCGGTGCCGGTTCTGTTGACGGCGCCGCTGCCGCCGCCCCCACCGGCGAAGTACCCGCCGCCCCCGCCCCCGCCCGCACCGGTGGCAGTGGCGGCGCAGCCGCCGTCGATCGCTCCGCCGGTGCCGCCGCTGCCGACCGTGGTACCGGCGAACCCGCTGCCCGATGTACCCGGCGTGGCGCTACAGAACGCGACCGCGCCGGCCGCACCGCCCACACCACCCGTAGACGTGCTGGTCCTGCCGCCGCCCCCACCCTGCCCTGCCGCGGCCCCAGGGCCGGTGGCGCTTCCCCCGGTACCGGCGGTGGCATCGGGCGTCGTCCCGCCGTTGCCCCCGTTGCCGCCCGTCAGGTCGCCTCCGGTACCCCCGGCGGCACCGCCGCCCCCGGCGACCACCAGGAAGGAGCCCGCGCTGACGCTGGAGGCCCCGCCCCCACCCGGCCCTTCCGCCCGGAAACCCGTGGCCAAAATGCCCCCACCCGGAGCGCCGCCGTTGAACCCGCCGGCACCCCCCGTACCCGTGCCGTTGCAGCCCTTGCCGCCCGTGCCGCCGACGTTGACGGTGACCGTCGTCGGGGCGGTGGTCTGCGGGAGAGTGGTGACGACCCGCGCTCCCGTCCCGCCCGTGCCCGTGACGGAACAGGAGGTGCCGGTGCTGTCGGCGCCGCCCGCGCCGTCGGCGGTGATCGTGACCACCGCCTGGGCCGGGATGGTGAGGCTCTGCGCGGCGCCGGTGAAGCCGAAGGTGAACACCGGGTCGGCGCCTCGGGTCCGCACCGGGGTGGTGGCCGGCCCGGACCCCGGTGCCGCGGCGGCCACGGGGATCACCCCGGTACCGGCCAGCACCACGCACACCCCTCCCACGACCCCGGCCCGCCACCACCGCGCACGAGCGTGGACGCCTGCCTCTCCTCCGGCGACGGGATGTCCTGGGGCGTGGTGTCTGATCACTGGCGTCTCCCGATGTGATGGGCTGGAGGTGAGACTTCGGGGTACTGGATCACGCGACCCGGGCAGCGGTGCTGTCCCTGGTCCGGAGCGCGGTCAACAGACACAGCGTGACGACCGGACGGCCCTCGTGCCCCGATTGCTCCGACAGCGGCATGCCACACACCATCACACCGGGCGGCATGCGAACTCACTGGTGCGGGCCGGCGCCAGGACGGCGACCGCGCCACCGATGACCGCGGCCGGCCGTGCGGCGGGCGTACTTCATCTGTTGCGCTCCACGGGGGCACAGGTCACGATGGCCGCCCCGCGCGCCCGGCGAGGGGGAGAGAACGCGGACGCACGGAGCGACGAGCCCGGCCGGCCATCGGGGCGTGGCGGCCTTCGTCCGGCATCAGCGTGAGCTGTGCCGACGTTGACGGTCTCGCCGATGTTGCGCGGGTTTTGACTCATCTTCCTCGCGCTCTCCTCGGTGCCGGGGTGGTGGCCGCTACCGAGCGGGCAGATCGTGGGCGGCGGCCTCCTGGTCGGCCCTGGCCTACTGAACCCTTGTCCTCTCACGGATCTGTCAGTGCCCTCTGGCATCGTGTGCGCCATGGCCGAACTGGTGGAACGCGTCGACGAGGAAGACCACGTACTGGCAGTCGTCGAGCGGGGCGAGGCGATCCGCCAGCAGTGGCTGCATCGCGTCGCGACGACCGTCTGCCGCGACCCCGAGGGCCGGATCCTGGTCCACCGACGTCCCGACGACGACTCCCGCTTTCCCGGCCGGTACAACTGGCTGCTGGGCGGCGCCGTCAACGTGGGTGAGACGTACGAGGCCGCAGCGGCCCGGGAGCTCGCCGAGGAGATCGGTGTCCGCACCTCCACACGGCTCGTCTTCAAGTACCTCTGCCGCGGAGCGATCAGCCCCTACTGGCTGGCCGTGCACGAGGCCACCATCACCCGGCCGATCACGCCGGACGCCTCGGAGATCGCCTGGCACACCTGGCTCACCGAAGCCGAACTCCGGGACGCGATCCGCAGCCCGACCTTCGTCCCCGACGCCCAGGACGCCTTCACCCGGTACCAGGCTCTGACCGATCCGCCGGCACTCCCCCGAGGCGAGTGACCTTCCGCCCAGAAAACCGCCACGCGATCCGCCCGCTGGAATCTCGATTGCTCAGCGAAGGGGGCGACGGCTACCGTCCATCACATGACGTCGTACTGCTTCGCCGCAGGGCAGATCCGCCGCGCCTGAACGCGGCGGCACATCCCGTTCATCTCCGCCGCGCCCGTGAGCCCCTTCCACTTCAACGGGTATGGAGATCCCCCATGTTCACCCCGTACCGGGAGCTGGACGCGCTCCTGGACGAGTTCGTCCACACGGTCCGCACCATCCTCGGCGACACGTTCGTCGGCGCCTACCTGCAGGGCTCCTTCGCACTGGGCGCCGGAGACCTGCACAGCGACTGCGACTTCATCGTCGCCACCACCGTCCTGCCCACCGGGGCCGCAGAGGCGGAGCTCCGCCGGCTCCACGACGAGATTCCCACCCGTCCGGGCTTCTGGACCAAGCACCTGGAGGGCTCCTACGCGGACACCACGTCCCTGCGCACCGTCGCCGGGCTCGGAACACCGTGGCTGTTCTGCGACCACGGCCACCGCGAGCTGATCCGGGACGCCCACTGCAACAGCCCGCACACCCGCTGGATCCTCAGGAACCACGGAATCACCCTCGCCGGCCCCCCCGGTCACCGACCTCGTCGACCCAGTGCCACCCCAGGCCCTGCGCCAATCGATGCGCGAGATGCTGCCGGGCCTCATGGAAGACCTGCGGACCTGGGCCGACTTCGACCTGGCCTGGAGCCAGCGCTACGCCGTCACCACCTACTGCCGGGCGCTGTTCACCCTGCACACCGGCGAGGTCGCCTCCAAGCGCGGGGCACTGGAATGGGCGCGCGAAACCCTTGACCCGCGCTGGTGCCCCCTGCTCACCCAGGTGATCCAGGACCGCGAGCTGGGCTGGGACCCGACCGACCCACCACGACCGGGCAGCCTCGAAGCGATGTACGCCTTCGGTGCCTACGCGGAGTCTTTCACCGGCTGAACCGAGCCCACGCCCGCTTCCGGTACCCCGTCGAACGAGGCGTGGCCACCTTCAAGCGCCGGCGAGTTTTCCGTCACCCCCGCTGCAGCCCGAGCCGGCTTACGTCAGCGGCCAAAGCCGTCCTCACCCTGGAGCAGCAAGGACGAAAAGACTCAGTGAACTGATGATCCGTCAATTACAGTGTCAGGAAGGATAGGTGAGCGAACCAAGCGGCGGACAGGGAATGGTCAGTGTGCTGACGCCAGGGCGCTCGACGAAGGCGCGGGCGGCGATGGCCTGGCGGCCCTGGGACTCCAGGTCGTCCGCCCGCCAGGCGTCCCGCCGCGCGCGGGCGTCGTCCCGGTTGTAGGAGACGGCGCTGACGGAGGCGTTGCCGGCAGCGCGGCTGATGTCCGCCTTCAGGATGGCGCGTTGGAGCACGGTCTGGGTGGCGGCGAGGTCGATCCGGGTGATCAGGACCCCGTGCGTATTCGGCACCCGGGTCGGTATGGGGGCCATGGGGAGCGAGGCAGGATCTCGGCCGCCGCGCCCGAGGGACGGCTCTGCACTCGGGAACGGGCGTCCCCTTGCAGCTCAGCGAGCGTCGTCCGCGCCGGCGCCCGGCCGGCTCGCACGAGCCCGCTGCTGGTTTTGGTCCGGACCCGGTCTTGATGGATCAGCGGGCGAGGGAGACGGCGAAGGGCTTGAAACCGTGTCGGCGCAGGATGTGGGGAACCACGAGGATCATGGCCTCGGTGGCGCGGGCTGTGGTGATGCCGCCGAGGTCCTCGATCCATGCGGGCTGCCAGCCCAGGTCGCCGAGCAGGCCGGTGACGGTCTTCTTCGCGTTCTGGTCGTCGCCCGAGAGATAGGCGGTCGGTGGGACGGCCAGGGTTTCGGGAGCGGTCATGACCATGAACAACATGGTGTTGAGGGTCTTGACCACATGGGTGCCGGGGAGCGCGGCCTGGAGCTTCTCGGCGAGGCTGCTGCCGGGATAGCACAGGTCACCGGGCAGGCCGTCGTCGGTGTCGCGGGTGGCGTTGGAGACGTCGACGAGGAGTTTTCCGGAGAGCTCGGTGCGCAGGCCGGCCAGGCGGTCCAGGGAGGTGTCGCCGGGCGTCGCGTTGATCACGATGTCCGCGGTGCGGGCGGCGGTGCGCTGGTCGGCGAAGGCGATCTGCGGGGCGATGCCTGTAGCAAGGGCTGCGGTCTCATCCGGGTTCCGGACACCGAGGGTGACACGGTGTCCGGCCGCGGAGAGCTTGCCGGCGAGGTTGGCGCCGACGCGGCCGGCGCCCAGGATGCCGATGCTGGTCATGAGGTGATGCTCCTTGCGGTATCGGGTGGGTGGGGCGGAGGTGTCCGGTCAGGCGATGGTCGACAGGACCTTGAGGGCGGCGGTCTGGATGCCGGGGGCGGCGGCCAGGAAGTCGCGGCTGCCGGTGTGCCAGGGTTCGCCTGCCAGGTCGGTGACGGTGCCTCCGGCCTCGGAGACCAGCAGGGCGCCGGCGACCAGGCCGGAGCGGACGTCGGAGAACTGCCAGAAGGCGTCCGTGCGTCCGGCGGCGACGTGGATGAGCTGCATCGTGGCGGGCACGGACACGCGCACGACCAGGCCGTTGATGAGCATGGCGGTGACCGAGTCGCCGATCCGCCGGAAGGTGCGCACGTCCTCGCCGGGCCTGGCCTGGCCGGTGCCGATGAGCGCGGCGCCCAGATCGGTCTTGGCGGACACGTTCAGGGGCCGGCCGTTGAGGCGGGCACCGCCGCCGGCGACGGCGGTGTAGGTGTCGCCGGTCAGCGGCAGGTGGACGACGGTGAGGACCGGCTGGTTGTCGCGGACCAGGGTGGCGGTGACGGCCCAGTCCTCCATGCCGTGGACGTGGTTGATGTTGCCCTCGGCGGGGTCGACGACCCACCACTCCCCGGACGGGAGCGCACCGCCGGCCAGCTCGTCCTCGGCCCACCGCGATCCGGGCCGGGCCCGCAGCAGCGGCTCCCGCAGCACGCCCAGCACCGCGTCGTCGTTGGCGTGGATCTCGGCGACGACCTCGTCCAGACTCACGCCCCGGGCGTGCGAGGTGTGGCGGTCGCGCAGCGTGAGGCCTGCGGTCTCCACCGCGGCGGTCACCTCGGACAGCAGCGTCGTGTCGGCGGCGAAAGGCATGGCTGTGCTCATGGCGGGCTCCCTGCGTTCGATGTGTGCGGGCGGCTTGTCTCGCGCCTGCACTTCGAAGGTAGGACCCCCGGTCATTAACAACAAGTGCATGCTATTCACTTATAGAGTTACTGGCATGCAACTGGATCTGAACCTGCTCACGGCCCTGGACGCACTGCTGGAAGAGGGCAGCGTCGCCGGCGCCGCAGCACGCCTCCACGTCACCGCACCGGCGATGAGCCGCTCCCTGGGCCGCATCCGCAAGGCCACCGGCGACCAGATCCTGGTCCGCACCGGCCGCAGCATGGTCCCCACCACCCGCGCACTGGCCATGCGCGCCCAGGTCCACGCCCTCGTACAGCAGGCCCACCAACTCCTGTCCGCGCAGCAGGAACTCGACCTGGCAGCTCTGGACCGGGTGTTCACCGTGCGCTGGCACGACGCCCTGACCGCCGCCTGCGGCACCGCCCTGATCACCGCCGTCCACCGCCAGGCCCCCGGCGTCCGGCTGCGCCTGTCGGCCGAACCCGGGACGGACGACGCCGAGCTGCGCCGGGGTGAGGTCGACCTCGAATCGAGCGCCGGCGCCCCGACGCTCCCGGACATCCGCCACCGCCTGGTCGGCAGCGACCGGTTGGTCGTCGCCGTCCGACCAGGCCACCCCCTCACCGAAGGTCCGCCGAGCATCGAGCGCTACGCAGCCGCCGAACACCTCACCGTTTCGCGACGCGGAAGCCTGCGCGACCCGATCGACGACGCCCTGGCCACCTGCGGCCTCGAACGACGCGTCATCGCCGCCGGGCCCACCACCGCCTTCGCCCTGCAACTCGCCCTCGACACCGACCTGGTCGTCACCCTCCCCGACGCGGTCACCCGCGCAGCCCGGGAACACCTCGGCCTGGCCACACTGCCGCCGCCACTCCCGCTGCCCGAGGTCCCCCTGTACCTGCTGTGGCACCAGCGCTACGACGACGACCGCGCCCACACCTGGCTGCGAGACCTGGCCACCGAAACCGTCCAGGCACTATTCGCGCCACCGACCACCCCTCAACAGCCCCTCACCAACCGGACCGGGCAGTGACGGATACGCCCGGGGAAAGGCCTCCGGCAGCCGACCCCCGCTCTTGTGAACACACAACCGGAGTGCGGCGACCGACACTCGGCGGGGTGTGGCCGTCCGCGGGGGATGCAGGCCCACTGCGCGCATACCGCGAGGGTTGACGGACCGCTGCCCCACTGGGCTGACGACCGCACCTCCCGCTGCCCGGCAGTATGTCCATGCACTCGCCGGAAGGCGGCCGAGTGAACAACTCATCGGCCCGGGGCGGCCGTCGGCGGCATCTCGTGAGCCGGCCGGCCGTTCGTGCCGCCCAGCCTTGCCGGATCGAGTGAACAGCCGTACCGCAACCCAGAGACGGAAGGAACCGCTCCATGGATCTGCGCAAGCGCATGACGACGCTCGCAGTCACCACCACCCTCGCAGGACTCGCCACCCTGGGCCTGACCGTTCCCGCTCAGGCGGCCGACGCCGGTCCCGTCGCCGACGTGTCCTCGGAGTGGGTCGCCGTGCCCACGAGCGACGCCGACGGGACCGTGAGCGCCGGCGCCGCCACGCCGTTCGCTCAGACCGTCGGGACGCCGAACCTCCCCAAGGGCTGCGCATCGCCCGACCTGTGGAAGCCGTACCCGCGCAAGATCGGCCGGGACTGGTACGTGGAGGCCGGCGGTCGGCTCTACGACTGCGGCCTCACCCACCTGTCGCTGGAGCTGCAGAAGAACGGCCACCAGGTCGACAAGAAGACCGCCACGCGCAAGGGTGACATCAACCCCAGGTACAAGTGCCGCAACTTCAGCAGGAACAACTACACGATCGTGGCCACCTGGACGAAGCCGAAGCCGCAGTACCCCGGATTCGAGATCATCCAGAAGTGGGTCAGCCGGAGCCCGGAGCGTCTGAACTGCGGCTGACGAAAGCGCCGGACGCCCTGCGGCAACGAGCACGGAGGTCGTTGCCGCAGGGACCGGTCCGAACGTCGAACGCGCGCAGGCCGAGCTGCGCGTCCTGGGCGTCCGAGACTCCGTACGGCGGGCGGGCCTATCCCGGGAGGGCGCGCCGCGGGGTGATCAGGCCGCTCTCGTAGGCGAGGACGACGGCCTGGGCGCGGCTGGAGATGCCCACCTTGGTCATGATGCGGTTGAGGTGGGTCTTCACCGTGCCGACGGTCACCGCCAGTTCGTCGGCGATCTCGGAGTTGCCGAGGCCCGCGCCGACGAGTTGCAGCACGTCGAGTTCGCGCGCGGTGAGCGGATCCAACTCCGTTGGCGCGTCGGCCTCCTGGCCGATCCGGTGGGCGTACGCCTCGATCAGGCGGCAGGTGACGCTGGGGGCGAAGAGCATGTCGCCGCCGGCGACGACCTCGATCGCGGTGAGCAGCCGCTCCGGCGGGGTCTCCTTGAGCAGGAAGCCGCTGGCGCCGACCCGCAGGGCCCCGTAGACGTACTCGTCGAGGTCGAACGTGGTCAGGACGAGGACTCTGGGCAACGGATCCGCGGCCTGCGCGAGGATCCGTTCGGTGGCGGTGATGCCGTCGACGTCCGGCATCCGGATGTCCATCAGGACCACGTCGGGCCGTAATCGGGCCGCGAGCGCGATGGCCTGTTCCCCGTCGGCGGCCTGTCCGCACACGTCGAGGCCGGGCGCCGCGTGGATCAGGGCGGCCAGCCCGGCCCGCACGAGGATCTGGTCGTCCACCACGAGCACGGTGGTCATGCGCCGGTTCTCCCCCTACCCGCGATCGGGGCCGCCCCCCGCGGACCCGGCGCCCGGTCCCGGCAGGGTGAACACCACCTCGAACCCCCCGTCGGGCAGCGAGCCCGCACGCAACATACCACCGTGCGCCTCGACCCGTTCGCGCATGCCGATGAGCCCGTGACCGCCGCTGACGCCGGGCGGGACGGGCGCGCCGCCGCGGGCCGTCGGGCCGCCGTCGCGGACGCCGACCGACAGCCGGCCGGGCCGGTAGTCCAGGGACAGTCGCACGTCGGCCGGGCCGGCGTGCTTGAGCACGTTGGTGAGCGCCTCCTGCACGACCCGGTAGGCGCCGAGGTCCGGGCCGGGCGCGAGCGGGTACGGCTCGCCGGCCACCGTCAGCTCGACGGTCAGCCCGGCCGCCTCGACCCGCTCGATCAGCGCCGGCAACCGGGCCAGCCCCGGCGCGGGCTCCTCCGGCCGCCCGCTCCCGCCGTCCGGTTCCTCGGGCGGCACCCGCAGGACGTGGAGGAGTCCGCGCATCTCCTCCAGGGCCTCCCGGCTGCTGCCCGCGATCGTGTCGAGGGCCGAGCGTGCCGTGGTGGGATCGCTCTCGAACACGTAGCCCGCCAGACCGGCCTGCACCGCGACGACCGAGATGTGATGGGCAATCACATCGTGCAGCTCGCGCGCGATCCGCAGCCGCTCCTCGGTCAGCGCGTGCCGCATCCTGGCGGCCTGCTCGTGCTGCAACCGCAAGGTCAGTGCCGCGAGTTGGAGGTTCCGCTCGCCCAGGATCCGCAGCGTCAGGCCGAACGCCCAGGCCGTCCCGACCCCGAGCACCACCTGGGCGAGCGCCACGTCCGGGGAGACCACCTTCGTGGCCATCGCGCTGCACAGCCAGACGGGCGCGGCGAAACAGGCGCCGGCCACCGAGGTACGGGTCGGACGCCGGGCGGCGAGGGTGAAGACGGCGAACAGCGGCGCCCAGATGTTGGCCGACGGCTGGTACCCGCCGACGGTGTAGGCCAGGAGCGCCGCGCACGAGACCAGCAGGACACCCACCGGCGCGAGGCGGCGGACGGCCAGCGGCAGGTTGACCACCAGGCAGAGGGCGGCGGCGGTCCGGTCGAACGGCGGCCAGCCCGGCGGGTGGTACTGGTAGGCGAAGGACAGCGTGGCGGCGGCCAGGATCAGGGCCAGCAGCGCGTCGATGACGCACCGGTGCGTCTCGGTCAGCCACGCCGGCCGCCCCGGGGGCCCCTTGACCGGGGACGGGGGCACGTCTGTCTGCATCCGGGCAGCCTAACGACACTGCCATGGGCGGGGGTTGACGGCATGGGCTCGGCCCGGAGGCGGAGTCCCAAGGTGCGGGCTGGAGCACGTGCTCCTGCAGGGCGAAGACGTGATCGTCGGCCGGGGCCGCCGTCGGGGGCGGGGCGGTTACCAGGGCAGCGGGCCTTCGGCGTCGGTGTAGGTGCCGGTGGGGCCGTCCGGGGTGAGGCCGGCCATGCGGACGATGATCTCGGCACCCTGTTCGACGGTCTGGATACCGGTGTTGCCGTTGAGGTCGGTCTTGGTGAAGCCGGGCTCGACGGCGTTGATGCGCATGTTCGGGAACGCCTTGGCGTACTGCACGGTGATCATGTTGACGGCGGCCTTGGAGGCCGGGTAGGCGACGCCGGGGTACGCGTAGGTGGGGGTGCCGGCGGTGGTGACGCGGGTGAGCGAGGCCAGGCCGCTGCTGAGGTTCACGATCACGGGGGCGGCGGAGCGCTGCAGCAGCGGGAGGAACGCATGGGTGACGCGTACCGTGCCGAAGACGTTGGTCTCGAACGTGCTCCGCATCAGGTCGGCGGTGACGTCCGCCGCACCGATGATGCCGTTGTCCTCGGCCCGCTCCTCCACGCCGGCGTTGTTGACCAGCACGTCCAGGCCGCCGTCGGCCTCGACGGTCCTCGCCGCTGCGGCGACCGAGGCGTCGTCGGTGATGTCGATGACGACCGGCCGCGCGCCCAACCGCTCGGCGGCGCGACGTCCGCGCTCGGGGTCCCGGCTGCCGATGTACACGGTGTGGCCTGCGGCGATGAGTCGACGGGCGGTCTCGAAGCCGAGCCCCTTGTTCGCTCCGGTGATCAGTGTCGTGGTCATGCCTCCACGATGCTGCGCGGCGATGCCGTCAGCCAGGCGTCCGGTCTTCCTGGGACTGCCGGTACCAGGCACCCGCGGGCGGGACGGTGCACAGTGGTGGCATGGCGACCACGGAGTTCGGGCGGACGGTGCGGCGCTGGCGTGACCGGGTCCCGCCGGAGGCGGCCGGCCTGCCGGCGGGCGGCCATAGGCGCGCGGCCGGACTGCGCCGGGAGGAGCTGGCGCTGCTGGCCGGGATCTCGGTCGACTATGTCACCCGCCTCGAACAGGGCCGGGCGGCCAACCCGTCGGAGCAGGTCGTCGAGGCGCTGGGGCGGGCGCTGCGACTGAACGCGGAGGAACGTGAGCATCTGTTCCGGGTCGCCGGGCTGGTAGCGCCGGGACGCGGCACAGTGCCCGCCTACATCACGGCCAGCGTGCAACGGATGCTGGACCGGCTGACCGGCACACCCGTCGCGGTCCACGACGCGGCGTGGACGCTGCTGCTGGCCAATCCGCTCTACACCGCGCTGATGGGTGAACGGCACGGCAAGGAGCGCAACGGGGCGTGGCGGAACTTCCTCGGCTCGGGCAGCCGGGTCCGCCACACGCCGGAATCCCGGCGGACATTGGAGACGGCGGTCGTCTCCGACCTGCGGGCGACGGCGAGCCGCTACCCGGCGGATCTGCGGCTGCGGCGTCTGATCGCCGATCTGCGCGGCAACAGCGAGCGGTTCGCCGAGCTGTGGGACTCCGGCACGGTGGGACACCAGGAGGCCTCGCGCAAGACCATCGACCACCCGCAGGTGGGATCGCTGACGCTGGACTGCGACGTGCTCAGCGTCGCGGGCAGCGATCTGCGGATCATGGTCTACACGGCCGAACCCGGCACCGAGGACGCCGAACGGCTGGCGCTGCTGGCGGTGATCGGCACGCAGGCACTGGTCAAGGTCGCCGGCGAGGGCGTCGGGTGAAACCTGACACCGGCGCCGGGCCCGACCGCCGTGGCATCGGCGCTCAGCAGCGCCGGCTTGCCCGCCCCGGCCCCGAGGGCACCGACGTCCAGCACGCGCAGGCCGGGCGCGGGCTCCAGCACCCACCGCGCCGCGACCTGCGCGTCGTCCGGACGGTGCTCGGCGTACGCGGCCGGGTACCCCCGTCCGTACCGCCGGCCCCCGGCTACTGCTCGACGCGGACCTTGTCGGCCTGCATGCCCTTCTGGCCCTGAACGGCTTCGAAGGAGACCTTCTGGCCCTCCATCAAGGACTTGAAGCCCTGTCCTTCGATGGCCCTGAAGTGCACGAAGAGGTCCGGTCCGGACTCAGGGCTGATGAAGCCGTAGCCCTTCTCCTCGTTGAACCACTTCACGGTGCCGTTCTGACGGTCGGCCATGTCTTCTCCTTGTCGCACGCGGATCGCCTTGCCCCGCGATCCTCTCACGCAGAGCGCGTCCGCAAACACGAACGGTAGTTGGGCCATCCGGGTCGCGCCGTGACGGCACCGGCCGCGGCAGTAGCATGCCCGGTCATGACGGATGATCAGCGGGAAGTGGAACTGGCGGGCGGGGGCGTCAACCGGGTCTTCCGGGCGGGGGCCACCGTTCGGCGCCCGTCGGGGCCGTGGACGGCGACGGTGCACGCCCTCCTCGATCACGTCCACCGGCGCGGCTTCGCCGGTGCTCCGCGCGCCCACGCCCCCTACAACTGCGTCTTCCGGGTCGGCCGTAGGCGGCCGGCGTTGACCGAACGTCTACGCGCGACTGGTCCCGTAGGGGCACCAACCCCTTCGAGGTCCTGGAGGACCACCATGATCACGCGTGTACTGGTCGGCATGGCCGCGGCCGCCCTGGTCGCCCTCGGCACCGGCGCGGCGACGTCGGCAACCGCTTCCGGCGGGTCCCCGGCCAACTGGCACTGGGTCAACGGCGTCGGCCACGACACCCACGTGACCGCGGGCGGCTGGCTCGACAAGCCGCGCGAGCACGACATGTAGGCCATCGGGCCCGCCCCACCGGCTCCCTGTCACCGGTGGGGCGCTTTCTTGTCACCGCCCCCGCACGAATCGCCGAAATCCACCGGCCAGAGGGGGGCATTCCGGCAGCCCCTCCGATCGGCGGGCGCAGTCCCAGGCAGCGCACAGACGATGTCAAACCGTTACGAAGAGGCCTCCCGAGTGTCCGTTTTGCCCGTTGCTTCGGTGCTGTAATGGCCATGCATCCTTCAAGGATTGGCAAAGTCAGCACGGCAAGAATGCACATCCCCGACGTCTCGACGGCAATTCCCCGCACTCCCGGAAACCCGCGAACGAAGGCGATCGCGAAAGAACGCACAGGAGTTCAGGAATGATGGTCACGAGACTTTCCGCTCTCGGCCGGTGGTCCGCCGGCGCCGTGGCCGCCGCCGTGGTGGCGGGGACGGCCGCCGGGTGTTCCGGCGTCGTCGACCGCGGACTCGCCGGCCCCGCCCCGTCCGCGGCCGGGACCACCAGTCCCACCCCGTCGGCGGCCGGGACCACAAGTCCCGTCACGACCGCCGCCGCCGACCCCGCGAACCCCGCGACCTGGCGCCTGCCGATGGAGGCCCACCTGCCGACCGACGAGGAGTCCCGGCGGTTCGGCCGGGCGATGACCACCCTCGTCGGCGACTGCATGCGCAAGGCCGGCCACGCCTACTCGGCGCCGCCGGAACTGCCGAGGCTCGGCCCCAAGACCCTCACCGACTGGCGCTACGGCATCCACGACGCCGCCCTGTCGGCCGAGCGCGGCTACCACCCGGACGCGGCGGAGCAGGCCGCCTACGACGCGGCGATCGCGAAGGGCCTCGCGGCCGGCACCACGGGCGCCGCCGCCGAGGCGGAGCAGGCGTGCGGCGTGCAGAGCAAGCAGCGTCTGGGCGGCGGCGACCGCACCTGGGGCGCGCTCGCCCAGACCCTCGGCAACGACGCCTTCGTGCGTTCCAAGCGCGAGCCGGAGGTCGTGGCCGCGTTCGGGGCCTGGTCCTCGTGCATGAAGGGGCGCGGCTTCGTCTACAAGGAGCCCCTCGACGCGAGCGACGACCGCCGCTTCAAGGGCACGGACGTGTCGCGGACCGAGATCGACACCGCGCTCGCCGACCTCGCCTGCCGCGCCCGCGGCAACGTCGCGAAGGTCTGGTTCGACGCCGAGGTCCGGCTCCAGGAGCAGGCGCTCGGGCAGCGGGTGCCGGCGCTCCAGGCGGAGCGCCGCGAACTGGACGCGGCGCTGCGCAAGAGCGCGGACGTCCTCGCCGGCCGCTGACGCCCTACGTGCGCTCCGGGTCCCACTCCGGGTGTTCGCGGGCGGCCCACCTCCGGTCGACCAGGCCGGTGCGCATGCCGAGGCGGGCCTCGGGGTCGCGGACGGCCATGCGGATGTGGCCGATCGTGACGACGGCGATCGCGGCGGCCAGCCAGTCGTGGACGAAGGTCGCGCCGGTGCGCCAGGACGGCGGGGCGAGGTGGGTCAGCCACATCAGCAGGCCGGTGCCGACGATGACGAGGATCGCGCCGAGGGTCCACTGGGCGTAGAGCTTCTGGCCCGCGTTGAACTTGCCGGCCGGGCGGTCGGCCGCGCGGGAGCACAGGGCGCGCAGCCAGGCCCAGTCCGTCGGGGTGAAGCGGCTCAGGCGGGAGAGGTCGGCGCGCAGGGCGCGGGAGGCGAGGCCGAGGAGCAGCGGGACGGGCAGGGCGAGGCCGCACCACACGTGGATCGTCACCACCAGCCGTCGCCTGCCGACGAGTTCGGCCAGGGGCGGCACGTACAGGAACGCGGCCGTGGTGAGGCAGACCAGCATCAGGGCGGCCGTGAGGCGGTGGACCCAGCGTTCGGCGCGGGTGAAGCGGCGCAGGAGGTCAGGAGGTCGGTGCATCGTCACGTCCGTTCGAGCGGCCGACCCAGGCGTCGACGTCGTAGCCGTTCTCTTCCCAGTAGCCGGGTTGCACCGCGTCGGTGACGGTGATGCCGGAGAGCCACTTCGCGGACTTGTAGAAGTACATCGGCGCGACGTAGAGCCGGGCCGGGCCGCCGTGGGAGTGGGAGATCGGGGCGTCCTGCATGCGCAGGGCGACGAGGACGTCGTCGCGACGGGCCTGGTCGAGGGTGAGGCTCTCGGTGTAGGCGCCGTCGAAACAGCTGAACCGCACGGCCCGCGCGCCGGGCCGCACGCCGGCCGCGTCGAGCAGGTGCGACAGCGGGACCCCCTCGAAGGGGGTGTCCGGCACGCGCCAGCCGGTCACGCACTGCACGTCGTGGACGATCCGGCGCTGGGGCATCGCCTGGAGTTCGGCGAGGCGGAAGGTGCCGGGGCGGTCGACGAGGCCGTCGACGCTCAGGGTGTACGTCTCGGCGGTCCGCTCGGGGACGGAGGCGGTGATCGAGTAGTACCGGAAGCCGCCGCCCCCGGGGAGGAGCCCGGTCAGGCCGGTCGGGTCCTTGCCGGCCACGGTGTCCTGGGCCTTCTGCAGGTACGGCCCGGCGGCGACGCCGACCGCGCCGAGGCCGAGCAGCCCGAGCACGACCCGGCGGCCGACCGGGGTGCCCTTCCCGTTGTGCGCTGTGCTGTCCACACCGCCGATTCGACCAGTTCCGCCCCGTCTTGACCAGGGGCGCAGCCCGGTCGTCAGGGTTTCGTCACATCCGGGCTCAGCAGGTCTTGCGGACGTTGCCCGCCTTGCCCTGCGGCAGCACGTTCTTGTCCCGGCGGACGATGCTCAGCTTGTCGCCCCAGCCCTTGCAGGCCTTCGACAGGCCCTTGTCGGTGTACTCGATGACGTAGACGCGGTCGCCGAAGGCGTCGACGTAGCCGTTGCACTCGTCCTGCTCGCCGCACTCCTCGGCGACGGCGAAGTCCAGCCCGACCTTCTGGCGGTCGCCGGCCAGCTCGACGGTGTTCTTCTGGCCGATCGCGAGCTTCTTCTCGTGCGCGTGGGCGGCGATCACCGTCTGGAACGCCTCGACGTCGGCCGCGGTGAGCAGGTTGTCGGAGCGGGTGTAGCTGTCGTAGTTGTCCGGCTCGACGGCGTTGAAGCCCTTGGCCGCGCACTCGTCGATCCAGCCGTTCACCTTCGCCGCGATGCGCTGACGCTTGGCGTCGGTGCGGACGTCGAGGAGGGCCTCGTTCCAGTTCGTGTCGTAGACGACCTTGCCGCCGCCGTCGCGGAGCAGCAGGTCCGGCTCCCAGTCCTTCTCGGCGCCGGACTGGGCCTGGAAGGCGTTGACGTAGCAGATGTTGTACAGCCCGGCGGCCGGCGCCGCGCCGTGGTCGCGGCTGACCACCTGCACCCCGGCCGGGGGCTGGTAGGGCGAGGAGATCTGGTAGTCGAAGCCCGTGTGCTCGGGCGGCAGGGTGACGCTGGTGGGCGGCGGCAGGGACGGGCCGGTGGCGGGGGCCGTGGTCGCGCTGTCCGAGCCGGAATCGTCCCCGCCGTCGGACGAGGAGCTGCACGACGACAGCACGAGCGCGGCCGCGGCCGAGACGGCCAGCGCCGCGGCGACCCGGCGACGGACAGGGCTGATGGACATCGTCGGTCTCCAAGGGGGTGGTGGCACTGAGGCTCACCTTACCGGGCAATGGATCACCCCCGGCCCCGCACGGGGGCCCGGGACCGAATCCCAATGAACGCTTCATGCTCCGTTCACGCCCGATCAATCGGCGCGGCAGGCCCGGAATCCGTCCCACAAGTCTGGGATAGGAACGGCCACGGCCGCCGCCGCAGAATGACGGTGCACGTCAAACCCGTTGAGAAGGAGCCCAGTTGATGAAGCGCTTGCACCGTTCCCTGGTCATCGGCGGCCTCGCCGCGGCCGTCGTGCTCTCGGGCGTCGGCGCCGCCCAGGCGGCGGAGGCCGCACCGGCGGGCACGCACGCGGCGGCCCTCGCCGGCGCCGCCGACTGCGACGTCGAGTTCACCGTCACCTACTACCACTACCGAGAGAACGGCTACTCCCACGGCGGGGCGCTGCGCCGCGCCAACAAGGCGTACGCCAAGTGCATGGCGAGCTGATCCGCTGATCCGCCGGCCCGTCGGTGCCCGGACCATCGGGGGCGGGCACCGACGGGAGGCGGGGCCGGGGGCCGGGGGGCACCCGATTGGTGCGCCCTCTGATAGCGCTCCGGAGATGGCCGGGGACCTCCGCCGGCCCACGACCGGGTGACGCGGCGTGACCTGCGAGGCGGGGCGGCGTTGGCCGGGCATGACCATTTCCAAGCGCATCACCGCCGCCGCCTTCCTCGCCGCGGTCGCCGTCTCCATGGGCGGCCCGGCCTTCGCCGCCGAGCACGCCGGGGCCGCCGGGCACGCCGCACACGTCCGGCACATCGAGCCGCCCGTCACCGCCCTGCAGTGCGAGGAGGGTGGCGG
The DNA here is from genome assembly GCF_042751525.1 of Kitasatospora sp. NPDC059408. Classification (NCBI taxonomy): domain Bacteria; kingdom Bacillati; phylum Actinomycetota; class Actinomycetes; order Kitasatosporales; family Streptomycetaceae; genus Kitasatospora; species Kitasatospora sp. NPDC059408. Next base: position 1,858 of record NZ_JBHYWI010000003.1, on the reverse strand, counting down.
CTGGGTGGCCACCGACATCCGCGAGCGCCGAGAGTTCTGCGTCGGCGGGGAGTTCGAGGACCGCTACGTCATCTTGATCTGACCCACGGTGAGGGCGGAGCGGCCCGGGTGTCCGGGACGCTCCGCCGTGTCACGCCGCCGGGCCGTAGGCGCCGAAGCCGCGGCGGACCAGGCCGTCGCGGAAGGTCAGGACCTCGGCGACGGCCTGGCCGCGCTCGTTGCGGTAGTTGATGACGAGGGTGTCGACGGAGGCGCGGACGTCCTCGACGGTGAAGTGCAGGTCGGGCAGGTGGTCGAGGCCCTTGGCCCAGTAGGCGCGCAGGGCGTCCTTGCCGCGCACCTCGCCGGACGGGTCGCCGATGATCTCCAGGATCCTGGGAGAGGCGAAGACGACGTCCTCGGTGTAGTGGGCGAGGATGCGCTCCAGGTCGCGGGAGTTCCAGGCGGCGGCCCAGTCCTGGGCGAAGCGGGTGGCGAATTCGAGGTCCATGGTCCCGGACGGTACGACAACCACGCTGCGGTCGCGCGCAATTCCACGATCCGGTCACCACACCACGGGCAGGTGCGACGGGCTGCGCGTCGTGCCGCCGAGCTGCCAGTCGATCGGTGCGCCGGGGTCGGCGAGGCGCAGGCCCGGAAGCGCCGTGGCGAGGCGGTGGAGGGCCTCGCACATCTCCTGGCGGATCCGCCAGGCGCCCAGGCAGTAGTGCGGGCCGGCGCTGAACGCGAGGGTGGGGGCGGCGAGCGGGGCGGCGAGGTCGGCGTCGAGGCCCCCGTCCGGGAAGACGGCGCCGTCGCGGTTGGCACTGTTGAGGCTGACGGCGACCACCGCGCCGGCCGGGATCGGCACCCCGCCGAGCTCGACCGCCTCGACGGCGCGCCGGGTCGTGGCGTCGTCGTCGCCGAGGGGGATGTGGTGCAGGAGCCGCTCCGTGGCGCGTTCGGCGACGGCGGGGTCGGCGAGGCGGGGCCAGCAGGCGGGGCGGTCACCGAGGAGGTGGACGAAGGCGTTGCCGAGGGCGCCGGTGATGCTCTCGTTGCCGCTGCCCGCCAGGCCGCAGACCAGGTAGACGAGCCAGGTCTCGGGGATGCCACCGTCCTCATCGGCGGCGCGGACCAGGCTGCTGACCAGGTCGTCGCCGGGTGCGCGGCGCCGCCGGGCGATCAACTCGGCAGCGTAGGAGGTGAATTCGTCCATTGCGGAGTCGTTCCGCCGATCGCCCTCGGCCAGGAGGGCCAGGGACCAGCGGTGCAGCCCGGTCTCGTCGACGCCCTCCAGGGCCATCAGCCGGCTGGTGACGGCGAACGGCACGGGCCGGGTGAAGGCGGCGACCAGGTCGGCCGGCGACCCGCCCGCCGCCAGGTCGTCCACCGCGCGTTGGACGGCCTCGGCGACCCACGGACGCCAGGATTCGACGGCGCGCGGGGTGAAGGCGCGCTGGACGGTGAGGCGCAGCCGGCGGTGGTCGGCGCCGTTCAGGTTGAAGATCGACGCCGGGTTGCCGGTCGCCTCGGCGGTGCGGCCGTCGCTGCCGACGGCGTTCAGGTCGTCGCGGGTGAAGCGCGGGTCGCTCAGCACCTTGCGGACGTCGTGGTAGCGGGTGACCAGCCAGGCGGGGGTGCCGTCGGCGAGGGTGGTCGGCCGGGGCGGCAGGGCGGGGGCGAAGGTGAGCCGGTGGAGCGGGGGGAGGGCGGGGCCAGTGGCGGTGGAAGTGATGGGAGCCTCCAGGTCCGGGTTTCTCCCAAATATGACGTACACGGAGATTCGGGGCCATGGACGCGTGGCGACGGCGCGCCCGCTCCGCACCGGGCCGTGCCGCCGCGCCCGAGCCGCACCACCCACCGGCGCCCACCCGGG
>NZ_JBHYWI010000002.1:0-227333 GCF_042751525.1 Kitasatospora sp. NPDC059408 | reverse complement strand
AGAGACAGGCCCGACCGCCCGACCGGCCCCGGCGGCGGCCCGCCGGACGGCGGCGAGCCGGGCCGGACCGCCGACGGCGACCACCGGCAGGCCGTCGAGCCCGGCCTCGGCCGCCGCGTGGCCGACCTGCTCGCGCAGCACGGCCAGGGCGTGCCGGGCCGTCCCGGCGGGCACCTCCCGCCCGTCGACCCACAGGACGGCCATGTCGTCGTAGCGCGCCGGGTGCTGCTGGGCCCGTGCGATGACGCGCTCCCAGCGGGCGGCGGAGCCGGGCGCGTCGCGGGCCTCGCGCAGCGCCGCGAGGGCCGCGTCGCCGGCCGGGCCGCCGCCGGCCACGGCGCCGCCGAGGAGCGCGGCGTCGAAGGCCGCGCCCAGGCCACCCTCCGGGGTGTGGCGGACGAAGCGCCGGACGCCGACGCTGCGCCGCGCGGCGACGCACACGCTCACCTCTATGGTCGTCGTGCCGAGTGCGCAGACACCCCAAGTGCCTTCCAACGCCTCTCCGTTGTGCCGTAGGAGGGCCAGGACGGCCGTGGCGGGCCGCAGTTCGACGACCGGGGTGGTGCGGCCGAAGGCCTCGGCGATCCGGTCCCGGTAGAGCGGCGGCATGGCCTCGGGGGCGACCAGGACGGCCCGGGAGGGTTTGCCGTAGCGCGCCCGGAAGGCGGCGCAGGCGGCGGCCAGCGTGCGCGCCGGATCCTGCCCGGACGGGACGGGCACGCCCTCGCCGGCGACGGCGCCCGGCAGTTCGGCGAGCGCGGGCAGGCGGTCGGGGCGGACGTGCGCGAGCCGCACGAAACGCGTGCCGACGTCGACGGCGAGGGTCATCCGGCACGCTCCTCTGCGGCTGCGCGGCCTGCGCTTCCCCGGCTCACTTGCGGCGCCTCCTGCCGAAGATGCCGCGGCGGTCCTGTGGCTGGGCCGCCGACTCGGCGGACTCGGCCGTGCCGTACCAGCCGTCGTAGCGGAGCAGCTCCCGGGCGTACTCCTGGCGTTGCGCCTCCTGGTGGGCCATGTTGAGCAGGGACAGGCGCAGCCGGGTGGCGCCCTGGGTCTGCAGGATGACGTGGTACAGGTGCTGTGCCAACGGGCGTGCCCGGTACCAGAGTTCGGCGAGGAGCAGGTCCACCTCCTCGGTCCGCCAGCGGAGCAGGCCGGGCAGCAGTTCGGCCGTCGGGTCGATCGGGTAGCCGCCGGCGTGCACGTCGGACAGGGCGATGCCGAGCTGGACGGGGGCGGGCGGCCCCTGGAGGAGGTGGCGGACCTTGTTGCGGGCGTTGAGCGAGTGCATCCCCGGCAGCTTGTCGAGCGCCGCGGTCACCGCGGGCGGCAGGCCGAGTTCGAGCCAGGCGGCCTCGCCGTCGAGCAGCCGCTTGTCCAGGGCCCGGACCAGCGCCTCCTGCCCGCGCACGTTGCGTTCCGCCAGCAGGCGTGTGACCGGCCAGCGTCCGGGGTCGGGCCGGGAGCCGAGCAGCGCGTCCACGGTCCGCTGCCAGAGGGCGTCGGAGGCGGCGGCGGACAGCCGTTCCGACAGCCGCGCGGCATAGGCGTCGGCCGGGCCGGAGCCCCGGCGCGGGTACACCCGGCCCGGCGCCGGCGGGGCCTCCCCGCCGAGCAGCCGGTCGAGGCCGGCGAGCGGGACGGCCTGGCCCTGGGCGGCGTAGAGCCGCAGCAGGTCCAGCTCGGCCGCGTACTCGGGGCGCACCTGCCCGGCCGCGGCCTCCAGGTGGACGGCCGCCGCGGCGAGCGCCGCCGCGAGTTCGGGGCCCTGCTGCCCGCGCGCGACCTCCCAGTAGGACGGCCACAGGTGTGAGACGACGAGCGGCCGCCGGTGGCGGACGGCGAGTTCGAGGAGTTCCTTCCAGAGCGCCGCGGGGATGGCCGTCCCGAAGTCCGCCGCGTCGCCGCGGCGCAGGTCGCGGTCGTCGGCGGCGCCGTACACGTAGGCGGTGAAGCGCAGCCAGCCGGTCGGGCCCGGGAGGCGCTCCTTCGCCGCGGCCCGCAGCAGCCGGTCGAGCACCGCGGGGCCGGGGCCGTCCTTGGCGAGCGCGGCGAACGCCCACGCGCGCCCGATCTCGGGCTGGGCGATCAGGACGCCGTCCGCCGGTGCGGCCTCGGCGCCGAAGGCCTGCTGGGCGGCCAGGACGACGACGCCGATCCACCGCTGGCGCGACCCGGCGACCGGCCCGGGCCGGCGCTGGTCGATCAGCGCCGCGAGCAGCTCGTCGAACGGGCCCGACCCGGGGCCGTGCAGCTCCCTGAGCAGGTCGAGCCAGGCGAAGGCCCGGTCGAAGCCGCGGTCGGGATCGGGGTCGGCGAGCACCGATCCGGCCAGCCACTCCGGCAGCCCGGGCGACCAGTGGTCACGCAGCAGCCGGACGGCGTGGTCGTCGCGCCGGTCCGGGCCGCCGGGGCGGGCGGTGCGGGCGAGGAAGAGGTAGAGCTCGCGGTGGCCGTCGGCGTCGAGCCGCCCGAGACCCTGGCGTTCGAACACCCGGGCGACGTCCTCGATCCGGGCGGTGCCCTCGCGGACCGCGGCGAGCACGGCGTCGACGAGGTCGACCTCGCGCAGGACGCGGAGCATGGCCGGGCCGTCGCTCCAGTGGATCGGCGCGGTGGCGGCCAGCAGGTGGGCGACGAGCTCCCGGCTGGTCCAGCCCTTGGCGCGCAGGCGCGTCAGCTCGGCCAGGTAGGCGGCGGCCCCGGGATCGGCGGGCTGGGCGGTGGCCGTGCCGAAGCGGACGGCGGTGCGGCCGGTGCGGGCGCTCTCGGCGAAGGTCAGCTGCACCTTGTGGTCGGAGTCGCCGGTCCAGCTGGCGCCGCTGAGCCAGTGCCGGCAGCCGTAGGGCAGCAGCGCGGCGATCGCGTCGACGATCCGCACCCGCTGCTCGGGGGTGGGCAGGCTGCGGCCGTCGGCGGTGATGGTGATCCGGTGGCCGGCGGTGAGCAGGGCGGCGACGCAGGCCGTCCACTCGAAGCCCACCTCGTCGACGACGGCGGCGAGTTCGGCGGCCGAGGAGGGCACGGACAGGCCGCCGAGGTCGAGGCGCAGCGGCCGGGCCGGCCCCTCCTCCGGGCCCGGCCAGCGCAGGCCGGCGGCGGCGTCGGCGAGCGTGGACCAGGTGACGCCGCGCGCCGCGGCCTGGGCCCATTCGACGAGCAGCAGGCGGGAGGTGATGATCGGTGCGCCGGTGCCGTCGCTGGTGCCGTCCCAGCTCTGCTCGATCAGGGCGCAGGCCGCGGTGCGTTCGCCCTCGACGCCGCTGAGGAAGACGCGCCAGGGCAGTCCGCCGGTCTCGTCGGGGCGGCGCACCTCGGGGGTGCCGGTCTGGGCGCCCCACAGGTAGCGGCGGGCGCGGTCCTCGTCGAGGCTGGCGGCGAGGAGCTCGTAGCCCATGGCCCGGCCGGGGTGCTTGCCGAGGACGGCCCAGTGGGCGGTGACGGGTTCGGTGGCGGCGGGCCGCTGCCGCTGCTCGGGTTGCCGCTGCGGACTGGGAAGTTGGGGACCGGGAAGCTGCGGACCCGGAAGCCGGGGACCGGGCGGGTGGGGACCGGGCTGTTGGGGCCCCGGCGAGTGCGGCGGGTGGGGCCCCGGCCGGTGCGGGTCGGGCAGGTGCGGGTCGGGCACGTGCGGGTCGGGTGGCTGCACGGCGGTCACCGCAGCTTGATCTTGCGCGAGCGGATCCGGCGTTCGAGGTCGACCAGCGGCTCCAGGACGTTGATGGGCTGCGGGGAGGTGGCGATGCGGGGCTTCCCGCCGACCTGCTCGACGTTGGCGTAGAGGCGGTAGTCGAAGATGCCGTCGGCGTTGAGGCGGAAGCCGATCGCGGAGGTGGCGTAGTAGCTGATGCGGTCCGGCACGAAGTAGGCGTTCAGGGCGTCGCGGACGAGGGAGGCGCTGGAGCCGCGGAAGGTGTCGCAGATCCAGGTGAAGTAGCCGGCGGCCGCCTCGGCGGGCACGCGCGGGATGCGGGCGCCGACCCCGTCCTGGGTGACCCACCGCGCCTCGACGGAGGGCCGGAAGAGCAGCGGGTCGTCGAACTTGGCGACGCACACGGCGACGTGGTGCGGCAGCCGCCCGTTGATCATCCCGCGGCTGTCGCGGACGCGGCTGGTGATCGCGTTGAGGGTCGCGTAGAAGAAGTCCAGGCTCTGGGTGGCGTGTTCGCGGTCCAGGAGCGGGTCGAAGAGGTAGACGAGGCCGTTGGCCGCGGCGAGCTGGTCGACGATGGCCTCGTGGCTGGGGTGCTCGGGGCGGAAGACCTCGCCGCTGACGTCGTGGATGTCGAGCACGAAGCCGACCTGCCGGGTGCCGGCCAGCTTGCGCGGCTCCTCGCCCTGGAAGGCCCAGCTCATGCCCGCCGTGGCGGAGGTGGCGCCGGGGAAGCCGCGGTCGACGGCCAGCAGGCGCATGCCGCGGTTGAGGAACTCGATGGCCTCCTTGGTCATGCCGCTGATGACCCAGTTCCCCTTGCCGTGCCGGTTGTGCTGGATGGCGGCGATCGGCAGGGAGGAGAGGAAGGTGGTCTTGCCCGAGCGGGGCGCCCCCCACAGGCCGATGCGGACGGAGCCCGGCCCGTCCGGGCCGATCGCGCCGGGCGGCGAGGGCAGCGGCAGCGGGGGCAGGTTGCCGTCCTGCGCCATGCCGGGCGCGGTGGGGATGGCGGCGGGGTAGCCGTCGGGGATGGTGGGCTGGGGTGGGCCGCTGGGCGGGCCGTAGGGGCGCAGGCCCGGTCCGCCCTGGGTGTGCGGGCCCTCCCAGGCCGGTCCGGCGTCCGGCTCCGGCGGCAGGCCGTCCTTGGCCGCGGCGCCGTGGTCGGACGAGGGGTCGGGCAGGTTGGACATCGGGGGTCTCCTCGGTGCGGCGGTCAGAGCAGGGAACGGGCCAGGGCCAGCCGGCAGGGCGGCCCGTCGACGTGCCAGGGCGGGAGCAGGTCGAGGGCGGTCGCGGCGGGCGGCTGCCCGGGCGGGAGGGTGCCGTCGGTGCCGATCGTGTGCCAGGCCAGTTCGGTGTGGTCCCACAGGGGCTGGAGGGCGAGTTCGCTCGGCCGTTCGTCCGCCGGGCCGTCCCGCCGGGCGAGCACGCGGACCCCGGCCTCGCGCAGGCCGGCCAGCTCGGCGCGCCAGTCGACGCCGAGCGGGCAGGCGGGCACCGGGCCCTGGCCGTGCTCGGCCCACTCGCAGGGCGGGCGGGCGCCGAGGACCAGGACGGTGCGCTGCGGGCGCGCGCGGCCGGGCGGCGTCCAGGGCGGCGCGGTCGCGAGCCGGCGCAGCGCCTGCAGCGCGTCCTCCAGCGCCGACGCGGTGTCGCGGCGGCGGCGCTGCGGGCGCCAGCGGGCGAGTGCGGCGAGGGCGGTGGCGGGCGGGCCGAGCGGCAGGGTGTCGAGCAGCGTGCCCCGGGGCGCGTACCGGCTCTCGCGGACGTGGTGGTCGTAGTAGCCGACGAGGCCGACGTCGACGCCCGCGGCGGCGCCCTCGGGGCCGCTGAGGGCGGTGACGAGGCCGCGCGCGAAGTCGAGGCGGGCGGTGACCTCGTCGGGCGAGGCGCCGTAGCCGAGTTCGACGGCGAGGAGGAGGTGGAGGCGGGGCGGCCGGGCGAGGCGGCGGGGGAGGGCGGCGATGATCGTGCCGAGGTCGTCACGGACGGGCTCGGCGGCGGAGCCGTCGGGCAGCAGCACCTCGACCTCGCCGGGGCCGTGCAGCACGAAGGTGAGGTCGGCGGAGCGCAGCGCGGGCAGGCGCACGCCGTGGGTGGAGACGGCGTCGTGCGGGGTGCCGCTGCCGGCGGCGACGACCGGGAGGGTGACGAGGGTGTCCGCGTCGACGCCGCCGTGGACGGTGACCGGCACCGTGACGGTCTCGCCGGGGCGCAGCCGGGCGCCGGCCGGGAAGAGGAGTTTGGCCTCGGGGCGGACGGCGCCGCTGAGCGCGTCGACGTCGGCGAGGACGAGGGAGTGGTCGCGGTGCAGGGGTGCGCCGCGCAGGAGGAGGCGAACTCCGGCCATTCCGCCGCTGACGGGGCCGAGTTGGGCGTCGGGTGAGCGAAGTGTGCGGGCGGCCTCGGCGGCGCGGGCGAGGAGCGGCCAGTCGGGGCGCTGGGTGAGCAGGACGGTGCGGTGGCGCCGCCCGTTGGGGAGCAGCGTGCCGAGCAGGCGGCGGACGGCGTCGTCGAGGGCGGCGCGGTCGACGGGCGGGCGGGTGCCGATGCCGCCGGCGAGCTGGAAGGCGCGGTCGGCGGGGTCCTCGGCGAACTCGGGGGCGAGGGCGGTCCAGGCCGCGCCGCCGAGGTCGACGGTGTGCGGGATGCCGTTGCGGTCGGCCTCGGCGCGGATCAACCCGACGCGTTCGTCGGTGAGTTCGACGAACCAGAGGACGGCGTCCGGGTGTTCGACGAGCTCCTCCAGCAGCCGGTCCCACGCGGGGCCCGGCTCGCCGGCCGGTCCGGGGTCGCCGGCGGCGAGGGCGGCCGCCTGCTGGTCCCACTCGGCGCGGGCCGCGGCGAGCGCCTCCTCCTCGCGGCGGAGGTCGTCCGGGGTGGGCCCGCCGAGGAACACCTCGCCCTCCAGGCGCCAGCGGCAGCTGGTGCAGAACCCGCGTCCGCCCTGCGGACCGTGGCAGACCGGACACGCCCCGTCATTCGAGCCCCCGATCAATTTTGGCCTCCAGCTCGACAAGCGCGCACGGACCGTCGCAGAGAACGGCCGAAAACCGCCGCCTCCCCGTCGGGGCACTCATGGTGGCACAACACCCCCTCAAGCAAAGGGGGTTCGCTCAAACGGTACGGAGCGGTTACCGCCTCGCAGCGCAACGCGGAAGATGCCCCAGGCGGGACCCGCCGCCGAGCATGTAACCGTGCCGCCGTATCGGACGGCGGGGGGCGGAGGGGAAACATGCCGACGGTCCTGGGAACGCTGCGCCGACTGGTCCTGGCGCCCTCGCCGGCGGAGGTGACGTTCGCCCGGCGCGGGTTCCCCGTGGCGGCCTCGCCGGTGACGCACCGTCTGGAGGCGGTGCCGCAGGCGGTCGTGTGCGGGTTCGAGTGGGGAATCGAGGCGCGGGGGCCGCGCGAGGTCGAGGACCGGCTGCGCCTGGTGGACGCGGAGCAGCGTGGGTTCGCCTTCGAGGGCGCGACGATGGCCTTCACCGTCCTGGACGCGATGGGCCGGGGGCACCGTACCCGGGACCTCCTGACCGGGGCCGGGCAGCCGCACGTCTTCCTCGCGTACATCGGGATCGGGTTCGCGATGGCGCGCCTGCCGCGGCAGTTGTGGCCCAAGGTGCTGCCGGACCTGTCCGGCACGCCGTACCACCCGACGATGAGCTGGCTGGCCGTCGACGGCTACGGCTTCGACCTCGCGTACTTCCACACCCGGCGCTGGGTGGACGAGCAGCGGGTGCCGAGCCCTTACCCCTGGCAGGGTGCGCCGGGCTACTTCCCGCGTGCGGTGGACCAGGGGATCGGGCGGGCGCTGTGGTTCATCCACGGCGCGCAGCACCGCCAAGTGGCGTCGGCCGTGCGCACGTTCGCGCCACACCGGCAGGCCGACCTGTGGAGCGGGGTGGGCCTCGCGGCGACGTTCGCCGGCGGGTGCGGCGCCGCGCAGCTGGCGGAGCTGGGCGAGCAGGCGGGCGAGCACCGGGCGGAGCTGGCGCAGGGGTCGGTGTTCGCCTCGAAGGCCCGGGTGTACGCGGGCTTCGTCCCCGCGCACGGCGAGGAGGCCTCGCAGGCGCTCACCGGCCTGTCGGTCGCGGACGCGGCGGCGCTCGGCGACGAGTGCGCGGTGTTCGCCGACGCGGCCTCGCCCGCGGACCCGCCGGCGTACGAGGCGTGGCGCACGAACGTGCGCAAGCGGTTCGCCGCGCCGGATCCCGGCCGCGGCACCGGCTGAGCATTCCGGAAGAAAGACCAGAGCATTCGCGAAGAAGCGGCCGTCCGCCGGAACGGGAATTATCCAGGGTAAGGCTCGTCAATCTCCGTACCACGGAAAGGAGAGCAGAGTGCCAAGCCCGTTGCGGACATTACGGCGGCGCGTGCTGACGCCGAACACCGCCGAGACCAAGCTGGCCAAGCGAGGTTTCCACGAGAAGTCGCCGGAGGCCCGGGAACTCCTCGAAACCGTCGGGAGCCGCTTCCTCGAAGGCTATGCGTACGCGGTGGAGTCCGGTGCGCCCGCCGAGGCGGAGCACCGGCTGGAAAACGTCCCGCACCGATTCCGCGGTTTCGCCTACGAGGGGGCCGGCATGGGATTCGCCATGCTGGACGGGCTGCCGTTGCAGGGCCGCGGCTGGGTGGGGGGATTCCTCGCCGGGCGGGGGGCCGACCACCACTACATGGTGTACGTCGGAATCGGCTGGGCGATGGCGCGGCTGCCGCGTTTCTGCTGGCCCGACATCACCGCCCTCGACCCCCTGCTGCGCTGGCTCGTGCTCGACGGCTACGGATTCCACCAGGCGTACTTCGCGACCGACCGGTACGTCCACGGCCGGTTCCGCGAGCGGGCGTTCCCGTGGCCGGCCGACGACTCGCCCGGGTACGTGAACCGGGCGATCGACCAGGGGATCGGCCGGGCGCTGTGGTTCGTCGGCGGCACCGACCCGGGCGTCGTCGCCGGGCTGATCGAGCGGTTCCACGAGTCCCGGCACTCCGACCTGTACGGCGGCGCCGGCCTGGCCGCGGCCTACGCGGGCGGCGTGGACGAGGCGGAGCTGCGGGACTTCCGGGAGCGGGCCGGCGCGCACCGGGCGATCGTCGCCCAGGGCGCCGCGTTCGCGTGCGAGGCCCGCATCCACGCGGGGCTGCTCGGCCCGCACACCGAGCTCGCCGCCGAGGTGCTCTGCGGCACCTCCGCCGCCGCGGCCGCCAAGGTCACCCAGGACCTGCGCCCCACCGGCCGCTCGAACGGCCCGGTGCCGTCCTTCGAGACCTGGCGCCGGGCCATCGCCGACGCGTTCGCCACCACGGGAAGGAACTGACCGGTGCCCACCCTCCTTGGCCGGGTCCGCCTGCAACTGCCCGGCATCATCGCCGTGCTGGCGATCGTCGCCGGCTACTTCCTGGTGCTGCCGCCGACGACGTCGGCCGCCGAGCAGGACACCATGGCGAGCCGCTTCCACTTCACGCCGCTGCCGATCGAGCTGCCGCCCGCGGCGAAGCAGCAGACGATCCGCACCGTCAACAAGGACTACGAGCACATCCGCGCCTGGATCTCCTCGGTCGGCGCGGCCATCACCATGACGGACCTGCGCGGCACCGGCAAGTCCGGCGACCTGTGCCTGGTCGACACCCGCACCGACCAGGTCGACGTCACGCCCGTGCCGGGCTCCGACGGCCCGCACTACGCGCCGTTCGCGCTCGACCCGTCCCCGCTGCCGATGAACGACTACATCGCGCCGATGGGCTGCGTGGCGGGCGACTTCAACGAGGACGGCCGCACCGACCTGCTGGTCTACTACTGGGGCCGCACCCCGGTCCTGTTCCTCGCCAAGCCCGACGCCACCACGCTCGACGCGCACGCCTTCGAGCCGGTCGAGCTCGTGCCCGGACCCAACGCGACCGACGGCAAGTACACCGGCGCGCAGTGGAACACCAACACCGCGACCGTCGCGGACTTCGACGGGGACGGCCACCAGGACCTCTTCATCGGCAACTACTTCCCCGACGGGCCCGTCCTGGACGACCGGGTCAGCGGCGGCGTGGTCATGAACCACTCGATGTCCCACGCCCAGAACAGCGGCGGCAAGTACATCTGCCGCTGGACCGGCGGCAACGCGGCGGACAAACCGGCCGCCGCGTTCCAGTGCTCCGACGACGCCTTCCCCGCGGAGGCCAAGCACGGCTGGTCGCTCGCCTCCAGCTCGATCGACCTCGACGGCGACCAGCTGCCCGAGCTGTACGTCGCCAACGACTTCGGCAACGACCGCCTGCTGCACAACGTCTCCACCCCCGGCCACCCGAAGTTCGACCTCGTCACCGGGCCGCGCGACGGCTCCACGCCGAAGTCCAAGATCCTCGGCAACGACTCCTTCAAGGGCATGGGCGTCGACTTCGGCGACCTGTCCGGCAAGAAGGGCCTCTACGACCTGTTCGTCAGCAACATCACCACCTCCTTCGGCATCGAGGAGAGCAACTTCCAGTTCATGAACACCGCGCGGGACCAGGCCGACCTGCGCGCCCAGCTCTCCAACGGCACCGCCCCGTTCGTCGACCACAGCGCCGAGGACGGCACCGCGTGGTCCGGCTGGGGCTGGGACGTCAAGATGGGCGACTTCGACAACAGCGGGCAGCTCGCGATCGTCCAGGCCACCGGCTTCGTCAAGGGCAAGACCAACCGCTGGCCGCAGCTCCAGGAGCTCGCGACCGCCAACGACGCCCTGCTCGACAACCCGTGGTGGTGGCCCAACGTCAAGGCCGGCGACGACATCGGCGGCGACCAGACCCTGCGCTTCTTCGTGAAGGGCGCCGACGGCCACTACAGCAACCTCGCCGGCCGGCTCGGCCTCGCCGTGCCCGTGCCCACCCGCGGCATCGCCACCGGCGACGCCTACGGCGACGGCAAACTCGACTTCGCGGTGGCCCGCCAGTGGGACGCCCCGGTCTTCTACCGCAACGACAGCCCCGACACCGGCTCCTACCTCGGCCTGCGGCTCACCTACGACACCCCCGCCGCCGCCGGACCGATGCCCGCCCCCGGATCCCCGGCGATCGGCGCCGAGGTCGAGGTCACCACCCCCGACGGGCGCAAGCTCATCGACCGCGTCGACGGCGGCAGCGGCCACTCCGGCAAACGCAGCCACTACGTGCACATCGGCCTGGGCAAGGGCGTCACCGGCCCGATGCCGGTCAAGCTCCAGTGGCGCGACCGCGACGGCCAGGTGCACCAGCAGACCGTGACGCTCAGCCCGGGATGGCACTCGCTCCAACTCGGCAGCCAGGCCAAGGAGAAGTGACGCACATGGCAGACAAGGCCCCCACGACGACGCAGCCGGCACCCCCGGCGCCCGCGGCCACCGGCAAGGCGGCCACCGCCTCCCGGCACGAGCCCAAGGTCGTCATCGCGCTGCGCCGCTTCGCGATCTCGATCACGGTCTTCAACATCCTCGGCTACACCGTGCTCGGCTTCGAACAGCCCTGGACGTGGCCGCTGATCGCCCTCGCCACCGCCTACACCACCGAGATCGCGCTGGAGCTGGTCGGCGCCAAGGTCGAGGGCCGGCGCCCGCGCTTCCTCGGCAACGGCCTGCCCGGGGTGCTGGAGTTCCTCTACCCCTCGCACATCACCGGCCTCGCGCTCAACATGCTGACCTACGTCAACGACCGGGTCTACGTGATGATGTTCGGCGTCGTCTTCGCGGTCAGCGCCAAGTGGGTGCTGCGGGTGCCGGTGCGCGGCCGGCTGCGGCACTACATGAACCCGTCGAACTTCGGCATCGCCGCGATCCTCGTGCTCTTCCCGTGGGCCAGCATCGCCCCGCCGTACCACTTCACCGAGCACGTCAACACCCCGTTCGGCTGGCTGATCGTGCTCGGCATCCTGATGTCCGGCACCATCCTCAACGCCAAGCTCACCGGCCGGATGTGGCTGATCCTCGGCTGGCTCTCCGCCTTCGCCCTCCAGGCCGTGCTCCGCGGGCTGATCTTCGGCACGTCGATCCAGGGCGCGCTCGCGATGATGACGGGCGTCGCCTTCGTCCTCTTCACCAACTACATGATCACCGACCCCGGCACCACCCCGTCGAAGCCCGCCAACCAGATGGCCTTCGGCGCCGGCGTCGCGCTGATCTACGCCCTGTTCATGATCGCCCACATCGCGTACGGCATCTTCTTCGCCACCGCCCTCACCTGCCTGATCCGCGGCCTCTACCTCTGGTACGTCCACTTCCGCGACCGCGGTCAGGAGGAGGCACGGGCGACCCTCCTGCGGGCGAGTACGACCGGCAAGACCGCGGTGGCCGGAAAGGTCGCGGCGTGACCGCCGCTTCCTCCCGGCGGGTGCCGCCCGGCCCTCCGCGCCGGGCGGCGCCCACCCTGCTGCGCCGCCTCGCCGGCGACCGCCTCGCCCTGATGCGGGCGGCCGCCACCGAGTACGGGGACGCGGTCCGGATCTCCATCGGTCCGAAGACCCTCTACTTCTTCAACCACCCCGACCACGCCAAGCACGTCCTGGCCGACAACGCCGCCAACTACCACAAGGGCATCGGGCTGATCCAGGCCCGCCGGGCCCTCGGCGACGGACTGCTCACCAGCGAGGGCGAGCTGTGGCGCGAACAGCGCCGCGCGATCCAGCCGGTCTTCCAGCACAAGCGGATCAGCCGGCAGGCCGACGCGGTCGCCGAGGAGGCCGCCAAACTCGTCGCCCGCCTGCGGGCGTTCGAGGGCGGCCGGCCGGTCGACCTCGTCCAGGAGCTCACCGGGCTCACCCTCGGCGTGCTCGGCCGCACCCTGCTCGACACCGACCTCGGCGCCTTCGAGTCGATCGGCCACGAGTTCGAGGCCGTGCAGGACCAGGCCATGTTCGACATGGTGACGCTCGGGGCCGTGCCCGGCTGGATCCCGCTGCCCACGCAGCGGCGCTTCCGCCGGGCGCGCGCCGAACTCCAGCGCGTCGTCGACACGCTGGTCACCGAGCGGAACGCCCGCGACGGCGGCGCCGAGGGAGACGACGCGCTGTCGCTGATCATCGACTCGGCCCACGGCGAGCCCGACCCCGCGGTCGGGCGCCGGCGGCTGCGCGACGAGATCGTCACCCTGCTCCTCGCCGGGCACGAGACCACCGCGAGCACCCTCGGCTGGACCTTCTACCTGGTGGACCGCCACCCCGAGGTGTTCGACCGGCTCCACGCCGAGGCCGTCGAGGTCCTCGGCGACCGCCCGCCGGAGTACGAGGACCTGCACCGGCTGCGGTACACCTCCCGCGTGGTGGAGGAGGTCATGCGCCTCTACCCGCCGGTCTGGATCCTGCCCCGGCAGGCCCAGGCCGACGACGAGATCGGCGGGTACCACGTGCCCGCCGGATCGGACGTCCTGATCTGCCCGTACACCCTGCACCGCCACCCGGCGTTCTGGGACGCCCCCGAGCAGTTCGACCCGGACCGCTTCGACCCCGACCGGCCCCGCCCGGAGGGCGCGGGCCCGGAGCGCCCGCGCTACGCCTACCTGCCGTTCGGCGCGGGCCCGCGGTTCTGCGTCGGCAGCCACCTCGGGCTGCTGGAGGCGACGTTCACCATCGCCGTCCTCGTGCGCGAGCTGCGGCTCGCGAAGGTGCCGGGGCACCGCGTGGTGCCCGAGCCGATGCTGTCGCTGCGCGTGCGCGGCGGCCTGCCGATGACGGTGCACCGTGCCCGGGGCTGAACGGCCCGCCGGGTAGCCGCGGGAAGACGGACGAGGGGCCCATCGTGCTCGGTGGGCCCCTCTGTCGTGCGCGGCTGTCCCGTCGGCTGCCGGCCCCACCCGCCGTCCGCTGCCCGGCGACGGCGCGTGAAGGCCCGTCAGCCGGTGCCCGCTCGCGCCAGGCCGGCGCGCACGGCGGCCGTCCGGACGTCCATCAGGGCTAGCAGCACCGGCGGGTCGACGGTGTGCTTGGGCCGCATCACCAGGTCGGCCGGGATCACCGGGACGTCCGCGCGCACCTCGATCGGCCCGACCGAGCCGACGAACACCTCCTGCTCGCCGAGCAGGACCTCGTCGAAGGCCGCGGGCACCGAGTGCGCCAGCAGGTACCACGTCCCGGGGGGAACACCGTCGATCAGGTACCGCCCGGGGCCGGGGAGGACGACGCAGCCGGCCGGACGGCCCTGGGGGATGCGGGTGGGGAAGAGGCCGAGGAACACCTGCCCGAGTAACCCGGCGACGGCGCTGCGCACTTCACCCCGTACGGAGGACGTCTCGTCGGCCGCGTGGCCCTCGACGCCGATCCCCGGGGTGTAGCCGCCGAGTTGGCGGAACATGGTGGGGGAGATGCCGACACTGGCCGCGAAGCGGGAGCTGAACGTCCCGACGCTGTTGTACCCGACGTGGTGGCTGATCTCGGTGACGGTGAACGTCGTTTCCAGCAGGAGACGTTTGGCCTCCTGTATCCGGATCGCGGAGAGGAACCGCCGGGGCGACACCCCCGTGACGCGCTGGAATTCTCGCGAGAAGTGGAATTTGCTGTACATCGCGGCGCGCGCCATGTCGTCTATGGTGAGTATCTCACCAATGTTTTCCTGCATCGTCTCGATGGCGCGAGTCACGGCCTGTTCGATAGCCGGCTTCATTGCTACCCCAGATTCTAGGAGCCGCTTTCGGTTCGACAGTTGTGATGCGCTGGCGCCGACCTGACCAGCAATAACCGCGGTCGTCTGGTCCCCCCCTCGGCAGCGTCAGTGCCCATGTTCAACCCACCCCCCTCCGCCCGGGAACGTTCAGCGGTTCTTCACCGCGGGTTGGCGGGCGGTCTCGGTCACCCAGGGACCGCCATGATCGGAAGTTGCGCGTCCGTGATGAATGAAGACCGTAGCAGTGCATGTCAGGCGCAACAAGAGCCCGTCATATTCATGGCATGCCCTCAGCCAGTGGCGGAATACCTACTCCGGCGTATTGCCGTCCGAGGCAGCAACACGGAAGAAGCGGACATGGCAAGTACGCGGCAAGTCCGCGCAACTGACGGAGCGTCGGGGCAGCAACGCCGAAGATGCGCGGGCGCGTGGTTCGCATGCACGATACTGCCGTCGCGCCTGCGAAACGGGGGGTGGCGGTGCCCGCGCTCCGGTTTCCGAACGGGGCGCACCGGTGTCGGCCCCCCGGCTTTCCCACCCACGAACCCGAGGAGACGCCAGTGCGCTCCGACATATCGGATGAGTACCGGGCTCGAACGATGACCCTGGAGGCATTCGCGGACACCATCGTCCCCGGCGAGAAGAGGTCACCCGACGACCGGGCGGTGGCCGGGGTCTCGGCCGGCGGCGGCGCCGTGGCGGCCGGGGCGATCGAGCTCCTGGAGACGCCCGCCACCGGGATCTCCACCGCCCTGGACGACTACGCCGAGGCGCTCAACCGCCACGCCCGCGCCTTCGCGGCCGGGCGGGGGCTCGCGCTCGACGACGACGTCCCGCCGTTCGTCGCGCTCGCCTTCGACGACCGCACGGCGCTGGCCCGGGAGCTGACGTCGCCCCGGCACCCCGAGAAGGAGCTGTGGGTGCTGCTGACCCTCTTCAGCAACATGGCCTTCGACACCGCGGCCCACCTGCACACCACCGACGCCATGGCGGCCGGCCACCCGGGCCTCCTCGCGATGGGCTTCTTCGACCCGGGCGAGGACGCCCTGTGGCGGTTCCCCGACTTCTCCTACGGCCGCCCGCTGGCCGAGATCCACCCGGACACGACGGCGACAGGGAGCCCCGCATGACCTCCACGGAGAAGACCGACGTCCTCGTAGTCGGCAGCGGTTTCGGCGGCGCGATCGCGGCGTACCACCTGGCCGCGGGCGGTGCGAAGGTCACCGTCCTGGAGCGCGGCCCGTGGCTGACGGCCGGCGACTTCGAGCACGACTTCCTGCTCGGCTCCTCCTACACCCGGATCTTCGACTTCGTCGTCGGCGACGGGATGAGCCTGCTCGGCGGCAACTGCGTCGGCGGCGGCAGCGTCGTCTACTTCGCCGCGATGCCGCGCGCCCCGCGCTTCGTCTTCGACCGCGTCAACGCCACCGGCGCGCGGCTGTGGCCGAAGGCCGTCAGCCGCGAGGCCCTCGACCCGTGGTACGACCGCGTCGCCGAGGCGCTGCCGATCACCCAGCAGGACTGGAACGACGTCACCTACGCGGGCGGCCTGTTCGCCGCCGCCTGCGCGCACGCCGGCCGCACCGCCAACCCGGTGCCCGCCGCCATCGACCGCGCGAAGTGCACCAACTGCAACTGGATGATGGCCGGCTGCCGCTTCGACGCCAAGCGCTCCCTGCTGCTCAACTACCTGCCCGCCGCGCTCGCCCACGGCGCCGAGATCAGGCCGCTGCACGAGGTCCAGAAGCTCACCCGCACCGAGGACGGCGGTTACCGCGTCCACTACAACGTCATCGACGACGTCGACTACCGCGTCCACCACGAGAGCGGCGTCATCGACGCGAAGATCGTCGTCCTCGCGGCGGGCGCCGGCGCCACCCCCGTCATCCTCCAGCGCTCCGAGGCGGACCTCGGCCGGATGCCGCACGCCGTCGGCCGCTACTTCTCCGGCAACGGCGAGCGCCTCAACACCGCCGTCGTCGACGAGGACAAGGCCCGCGACCTGCTCGGCCTGGGCCGCGGCGAGGGCCTCGCCGCCTACGGCGCCAACCAGATCGGCAAGGGCCCGGTCGTCGCCAGCTGGGACGCCCTCGACGGGTCCCGGCCGGTGGGCTCGCGCTACTCGCTCGAACAGCTCTACTTCCCGCCGGGCTTCGGCACCATCCTCGCCCAGGTGCCGGACGCCACCGGCCCCAGCTGGTTCGGCCGGGAGAAGAAGGAGCTCGTCCGGCAGTGGCAGTCCTGGCTGACCATCTTCACCATGGTCGAGGACGACAACGAGGGCGTTTTCGGCCCGCCGCCGCCCACCGGCAACGCCGTCCGCATCTCCCAGCAGATGCTCGGACGCGGACCGATCGGCTACGTGCCCACCGAGAGCACCCTGCGCGGCTGGGCCGAGTCCGACGCCGCCGTGAAGGACATCCTCGAACGCGACGGCCTGGCCCGCGTGATGCCCTGGACCAACGACGTGGTCGGCGCCTACACCGTGCACCCGCTCGCCTCCTGCCGCATCGGCGACGACCCGGAGACCTCCGCCCTCGACGACGGGCACGAACTCCGAGGCCACCCCGGCATCTTCGTCACCGACGGCTCCGCCGTCCCGGCCGCCCTGACGGTGAACCCGGCGCTCACGATCTCGGCCCTCGCCGAGCGCGCGGTCCCGGGCATCGTGCGCGCCGCCCGGGAACGCGGCGTGGACGTCGAGTACGGCGCGCCCGGCCCCGGCGGCGAGACCGCCGGACGGCGCGGGGTGAAGCCCCAGCTGCCCGGCCTGCTGGGCCAGTAGCCATGGCAGGACCACTGTTGCGCACCGCGCTGAGGGGCTCCCTCGGCCAGGTCCGCCACGTCGCCCCCGTCCGCCCCGCGCGGGCGGGGGCCCCGGTGGCGCGCGTCTACGCCGAGGTGGAGCGGGAGTTCGGGATGCTCGCACCGCCCGTCGCCCTGCACGCGCCGGCCCCCGCGGTGCTGGCGGCGGCGTGGATGATGCTGCGCGAGACGCTCGTCGCGGCGGGCCGGGCGGACCGGGCGCAGAAGGAGGCGGTGGCCGCGGCCGTCTCCCGGGCCAACGCGTGCCCGTACTGCGTCGAGGTGCACACGACGGCGATCGAGGCCCTCGGCGGGTCCGTGGGGGAGGGCCCGCTGGAGCCCTTCCCGCCCGCGCTGGGACCGGAGTTGGTGGGGGTGGCCGCCACCTTCCACTACCTCAACCGGATGGTGAGCCTGTTCCTCGGCGACAGCCCGATGCCGCCCAAGGCCCCGCCGGCGGCCCGCCGGGCGGCGCGGGCACTGCTCGGCCGGCTGGCCCGGCAGAGCGCGAACGCGGCCCCCTCGCCGGGGGGTTCGCTCGACCTGCTCCCCGCGGCCCGGCTGCCCGAGGACCTGCTGTGGGCGGCCGGCACCCCGAGCATCGCGGGCGCCTTCGCGCGGGCGGCGGCGGCCGTCGACGAGGGCGGGGAACGGGCGGTTCCGGCCCCCGTCCGCGCACTCGTCACCGCCGAACTGGCCGCGTGGGACGGCACCCCGCCCGGCCTGAGCCGGGCCTGGCTCGAACCGGCGCTCTCGTCCCTGCCCCCGGAGCACCGGGCGGCCGGGCGGCTCGCCCTCCTGACGGCGAAGGCCGCCTACCAGGTGGACGACGCGGTCGTGGCCGCCACCCGTCAAACCGCCCCGAGCGACGCCCGGTTGATCGAACTGACCGCCTGGACGTCCCTCACCGCCGCCCGCCGGCTGGCGGCCGGGACGGTCCCCCTGTCCCTCTGATCCGCCACCGACGGAAGCCCCCGCCCGCCCGGCGCTCCCCCGCCCGGGTGGACGGGGGCTTCGCCGTGTCCGGGGCTGTCATGCTCGATCGACCGTCTGCCGCTGCTCAGCGCAGGCCGAGGGTCATGTGCGGGTACCCGAGGTGGATGCGGTCGCCGAGGCGCACGCCGAGGTCCGCGATGAACTCCTCGATCCGCGCGGTGGCTTCGGCGACGCCGCCCGCCTCGCCCTTGAACTCGAACTCGACGAAGTCGCCGAGCCCGGCCACGGTGTCGAAGGCGACGGCGATCCCGTCGGCGGTCCACTCCTCGCGGACCTTGTCGACCACGGTGAGCCGGGTGAAGCCGAGCGCGGCCAGGATCCGGCGGACGGCCTCGGCGTCCTCGACAGCGCTCTCGTACTCGTCGCAGTGGGTCTTCACCGGCGCCTCGACCGGGTGGAACAGCTTGAAGTTGACCGAGGCCCCGTCGTCCCCCTCGCGGATCCGCAGCCACTCGGAGACCACCTCGCCGGCGAGGAAGTCCCGGTGGGGGGAGTTGTAGTAGGTGTCGACCTGCCGGGACGGCTCGCCGGGCTTGCCACCGCGCCCGGCGAGGGTGGCCCGCAGGTCGTCCGGCGGGCCGAGGAGCCGGTACTTCTGCTCGACCTCGATGTACTTCACGCGCGTCCCCTGTCCGTGGGCGTGGGTGCCGGGTGGTGTGCCGGCAGTGTGCCGGACAGAGATCATCACGGCCGGGCCGCGGGCAGGTCAGCGGGAGCGCGCAGTTCACCCGAACGGACTACTCCGGGGGTCGTCGCGAAGTTGGCCGAAAAGCCCTGTCGGCCGCCGAATCCGATGACGCCGTTATGGAAACAATGGATGACGCCGTTATGCAAAGCAGCGATGACGCTGTTATGCAATAAACCCCTCCCGGGGTCGGCGCAAAGCACGCTCGAAGTAGACACCCGGGCCCCGGCCGGGCAGCCTTGATTCGGATACGGCGTGCCGTTCCCGGTGCGGGGTGGCGGGTCGTCAATTCGGATCCAAGGGGCGGTGAATACGTGAGCAGCCAGCGGGTCGCCATCGTGGGAATCGGGCTCAGGTACCCGGACGCGAATTCCCCGAACGAACTCTGGGAGAACGTCCTGGGCGGGCGCCGGGCATTTCGGCGACTGCCGGACGAGCGGATGAACCACGCCGACTACTGGTCGGCCGACCGGACCGCGCCGGACCGTTTCTACGCGAGCAAGGCCGCGGTGCTCCGCGATTTCACGTTCGACCGGGTGGCCTACAGCGTCGCCGGGAGCACCTACCGCTCGACGGACCTGACGCACTGGCTGGCCCTCGACACGGCCGCCCGGGCACTGGCCGACGCGGGATTCCCGGGAGGGGAGGGACTTCCCGCCGAGTCCACCGGGGTCGTCGTCGGAAACAGCCTCACCGGGGAATTCTCGCGGGCCAACATCATGCGCCTGCGCTGGCCCTACGTGCGCCGGACGGTCGCCGCGGCGCTCACCGGAAAAGGCTGGTCCGAGGAGGCCGCCGCCGAGTTCCTGGCGGAATTGGAACCGGCCTACAAGGCGCCTTTCCCGGCGATCGACGAGGATTCCCTCGCGGGCGGCCTGGCGAACACCATCGCGGGCCGGATCTGCAACCACTTCGACCTGCGCGGCGGCGGGTACACCGTGGACGGCGCCTGCTCCTCGTCGCTGCTGTCCGTCATCACCGCCGCCCGGTCGCTCGCCGACGGCGATCTCGACGTGGCGCTCGCGGGGGGCGTCGACCTGTCCATCGACCCGTTCGAGGTGATCGGCTTCGCCAAGACGGGCGCGCTGGCCACCGGCGAGATGAAGGTCTACGACCGCGACTCCAACGGCTTCTGGCCCGGCGAGGGCTCCGGCATGCTCGTGCTGATGCGCGAGGACGACGCGCTAGCGGCCGGCCGCCGCGTCTACGCGACGATCGCCGGCTGGGGCGTCTCCTCGGACGGCAAGGGCGGCATCACCCGCCCCGAGGCGGGCGGCCACCGGCTCGCCGTCGCCCGCGCCTACGAGCAGGCGGGGTACGGCGTCGAGACCGTCTCCTACTTCGAGGGGCACGGCACCGGCACGGCCCTCGGTGACGCCACCGAGATCGAGGCGCTGTCCTCCGCCCGCCGCGCCGCCGCCCCGGGCGCCCGCCCGGCCGCGCTCGGCACCGTCAAGGGCAACTTCGGGCACACCAAGGCCGCCGCCGGCGTCGCGGGCCTGATCAAGGCCGCGCTCGCGGTGCACCACCAGGTGATCCCGCCGGGCACCGGCCACCACGACCCGCACCCGGGCCTGCTCGGCGACGGCGCCGCGCTGTACGTGCCGGGCGCCGCCGAGCTGTGGCCCGAGGACCAGCCGGTCCGGGCGGGCGTCTCGGCGATGGGCTTCGGCGGCATCAACACCCACATCGCGGTGGCCGCCGTCCCCGGCGCCCGCCGCCGCACCGCCGTCGACGCCGACACCGGGCGCCTGGTGGCCGGCCGTCAGGACGCCGAGCTGCTGCTCCTGGACGCCCGCGACCGCGCCGGCCTGCGCGAGGAGGCGCAGCGCCTGCTCGGCATCGTCCCCAAACTGGCCCAGGCCGAACTCGCGGACCTGGCCGCCGGATCGGCCGCGCGCCTGACCGGGGCGCGGGCGCGGGCGGCGCTCGTCGTGACCTCGCCGGACGACGCCGTCCGCGCGCTGGAGCGGCTGGTGGCGCTGCTCGACGCGGGGCTCTCGGACGCGGGTGCCGAGGACGCGGGCGCCGGCGTGAGGTTCCTGCCCGGCGAAGGCGTCTTCCTCGGCGCCTCCACCGGCACCCCGCCGCGGATCGCCTACCTCTTCCCCGGCCAGGGCTCCGGCCGTGGCGCCGTCGGCGCGCTGCGCCGCCGATTCGCCGCCGCCGACGAGGTCCACCGCCTGGCCGGGCTGCCGCAGGGCGCCGACCACGTCGACACCCGCGTCGCCCAGCCCCGCATCGTCGCCGGCTCGCTCGCCGCGCTGCGCGTCCTCGACGGGCTCGGCGTCCGCGCCGCCACCGCCGTCGGCCACAGCCTCGGCGAGCTCACCGCGCTGCACTGGGCCGGCGCGCTCACCGAGGAGCAGGTGCTGCGCCTGGCCACCGTGCGCGGCCAGGTGATGGCCGAGGCGAGCCGGGGCGGCGGCGCGATGGCCGGACTCGCCGCGACGCCGGAGGACGTGGCGCGCCTCTCCGCGGGCCTCGACGTCGTCGTCGCCGGCTACAACGGCCCCCGGCAGACGGTCGTCTCCGGCCCGGCCGCCGCCGTCGAGGAAGCCTGCCGGCGGGCCGCGGCCGAGGGCGTCACCGCGACCCGGCTCAACGTCTCGCACGCCTTCCACTCCCCGCTGGTGGCCCCCGCCGCCCGCGCGATGGCCGAGCGGCTGCGCGAGGTCGACTTCGCCCGGCCCGTCCGCCCGCACGCCTCGACCGTCACCGGCGCCCTGCTCGACCCGGACGCCGACCTGCGGACACTGCTGTGCGACCAGGTGTCCCTGCCGGTGCGCTTCCACGAGGCCGCCGCCGTCGCCGCGGCCGACGCCGACCTGGTCGTCGAGGTCGGCCCCGGCCGGGTGCTGTCCGGCCTGCTCGCCGAGATCGCACCGGACCGACCGGTCCTCGCCGTCGACACCGACAGCCCGTCCCTCGGCCCGCTGCTCCGCGTCGTCGCCGCCGCCCACGTGCTCGGCGCGCCCGTCCGGACCGAGGCCCTGTTCGCCGGGCGGCTCATCCGCGCGCTGCCCGAGGACGGCGCCATGACGTTCCTCGCCAGCCCCTGCGAGTCCGCCCCGGCCATCGACGCCGCCCTGCTCGCGCCGACGGAGACGGCCGTCGAGGCCGCGCCGGTCGAGGCCACCGGGGAGTCGACGCTGGACCTCCTGCGCCGCCTCGCCGCCGACCGCGTCGAGCTGCCGCTGGACTCCGTCACCTCCTCGACCCACCCGATGGACGACCTGCACCTCAGCTCGATCACCGTCGGTCAGATCGTCAACGACGTCACCCGCGCGCTCGGCCTGCCCGCCCTGGAGGCCACCACCGGCTACGCGACCGTCCGCCTCGGCGAACTCGCCGACCTCATCGACGGATTGGCGCGCACCGCCGAGGACGGCGCCGCGCCGACGGCCGAGGTCGCGGGCGTCGCGCCGTGGGTCCGCCCGTTCGCCGTCGAGCACGTCGAAGCGCCGCCGCCCGCGACCGCCGCCACGGGGGCGCCCGGCCGCTGGACGGCCTTCGGCACGCCGGGACACCCGCTCGCCGAGCCGCTGCGCGCCGCCCTCGCCGGGGCCGGCATCGGCGACGGCGTGCTGCTGTGCCTGCCCGCCGAGACGGGCCCCGACGACGCCGACCTGTTCCTCGCCGCGGGCCGCGCCGCCGCCACCGCCCCGGCCGGCACCCGCCTGGTCGTCGTCCAGCACCGCCTCGGCGCGACCGGCCTCGCCAAGACGCTCCACCTGGAGCACCCGTCCGTCCCCACCACCGTCGTCGAACTCGCCGACCCCCTCGCGCCGGAGGCCGTTCCCCTGGTCGTCGCGGAGGCCGCCGCCACCACCGGCTTCAGCGAGGTCCGCTACCGGCCCGACGGCACCCGGACGGTGCCCGTGCTGCGCCCGCTGACGGCCCCGGCCGGGCCCCTGACGTCCCCGCTCGACGGCGACGACGTCCTGCTCGTCACCGGCGGCGGCAAGGGCATCACCGCCGAGTGCGCCCTGGCCATGGCCCGGGACTCCGGCGCCGCCCTCGCCCTCGTCGGCCGCGCCGACCCCGCCACCGACCCCGAACTCGCCGCCAACCTCGCCCGGATGACCGCCGCCGGCCTGCGCCTGCACTACGAGCGCGCCGACGTCACCGACGCCGCGCAGGTCGCCGCCGCGGTCGAACGCCTGGAGCGCGCCCTCGGCCCGGTCACCGCCGTCCTGCACGGCGCCGGCCGCAACGAGCCCGCCGCCCTCACCGCCCTGACCGCCGACGACTTCCGCCGCACCCTCGCCCCGAAGACCGGCGGCCTGGCGGCCGTCCTGGCCGCCGTCACGCCCGAGCGCCTCAAGCTCCTGATCACCTTCGGCTCCATCATCGGCCGCGCCGGCCTGCGCGGAGAGGCGCACTACGCCACCGCCAACGACTGGATGACCGAACTCACCCTGCGCTTCGGCGAACGGCACCCGCGCGCCCGCGCCCTCGCGATCGAGTGGTCCGTGTGGTCCGGCGCCGGCATGGGCGAACGCCTCGGCGTCGTCGAGTCGCTGATGCGCGAGGGCATCACCCCGATCTCCACCGACGAGGGCATCCGCGTCCTGCGCGAACTGCTCGCCGACCCGGCCGCCGGGCCCGCCGTCGTCGTCAGCGGCCGCGCCGCCGGGCTGCCCACCCTCGCCCTCGACCGGCCCGAACTGCCGCTCGGCCGCTTCGTCGAGCGCGTCCTCGCGCACTACCCGGGCGTCGAGCTCGTCACCGAGGCCGACCTCACCGAGGGCAGCGACCCGTACCTCCTCGACCACCAGCTCGACGGCGACCTCCTCTTCCCCGCCGTCCTCGGCATGGAGGCGATGGCCCAGGTCGCGGGCGCCGTCAGCGGGCACGCCGGACCGCCGGTGCTGGAGGACGTCGAGTTCCTGCGGCCCATCGCCGTGCGTCCCGGCGGCTCCACCACGCTGCGCGTCGCCGCCCTCGTCCAGGACGCCGGCACCGTCGACGTCGTCCTGCGCACCGCCGACACCGGCTTCGCCGCCGACCACTTCCGCGCCCGCCTGCGCTACCCCCGGCCCGCCGTCCCGGGCGGCCCGCGCTCCGCCGCCTTCGACCTGCCCACCGTCCCCGTCGACCCGGTCACCGAGCTCTACGGCAGCGTCCTGTTCCAGGGCAAACGCTTCCAGCGCCTCCTGGACTACCGCCGCGCGAGCGCCCGGCACGCCGTCGCCGAGGTCTCCACCACCACGCCCGCCCCCTGGTTCGCGGCCTACCTCCCTCAGGACCACGTCCTCGCCGACCCCGGCACCCGCGACACGATGATGCACGCCCTCCAGTGCTGCGTCCCCGACGCCACCCTGCTGCCGCGCGGCATCGAACGCCTGTGGCTCGCCGAACCCGCCGACCAGGACACCGAGTTCGTCGTCCTGGAAGCCCGCGAACGCAGCCAGGACGGCGACACCTACGTCTACGACCTCGACGTCCGCACCCCGGACGGCCGGGTGGTCGAACGCTGGGAGGGCCTGACCCTGGTCGCCGTCCGCAAACGCGACGGCGCCGGACCCTGGGTGCCCGCCGTGCTCGGCTCCTACCTCGAACGCAGGCTGGAGACCGTGCTCGGGGGCAGCCGCGCCGTCGTCGTCGAGGCCGCCGGGGACGAGCCGGACCGGCGCACCCGCACCGCCACCGCCGTCTCCCGGGCGCTCGGCGCACCCGCCGAGCTACGCCACCGGCCGGACGGCAAACCGGAGTTGGACGGCCATGCGGTGTCCGCCTCGCACAGCGGAGGGCTGACCCTGGCGGTGGTCGGCGACGACGGCGCGCGGCTCGCGTGCGACGTCGAGACGGTCCGGCCGCGCACCGAGGCGGACTGGGCCGGACTGCTCGGCGAGGCCCAACTCGCCTTGCGCGACCTGCTGGTGGCCGAGGCCGGCTGCCCGCCGGACCTCGCCGCCACCCGGGTGTGGTGCGCCCTGGAGTGCCTGCGCAAGTCCGCCGCCACCGGCCAGGCCCTCACGCTCGACCGGATCGAGGGTTCCGGCTGGGTGGTGCTGTCGGTCGGCGACGCGACGATCGCCACCTGGGCGACCACCGTCACCGACCGCGACGAACCCGTCGTCCTCGCCGTCCTCACCGGGAAGGGGGAGTGATGTCCGCCGCCTACTACGAGATCCGGCACACCGTCGGCTTCGAGGAGACCAACCTCGTCGGCAACGTCTACTACGTCAACTACCTGCGCTGGCAAGGCCGTTGCCGGGAGATGTTCCTCAAGGAGAAGGCCCCCGGGGTGCTCGCCGAACTCCAGGACGACCTCAAGTTGTTCACGCTCAAGGTCGACTGCGAGTTCTTCGCCGAGATCACCGCCTTCGACGAACTCTCCGTCCGCATGCGGCTGGAGGAGGTCACCCAGACCCAGCTCCAGTTCGGCTTCGAGTACGTGCGCCTGGCCGGCGTCGAGGAACTTCTCGTCGCCCGCGGCCGGCAGCGGATCGCCTGCATGCGCGGCCCCAACACGAACACCGTCCCCGCCCTGGTGCCGCCGGAGCTGCGCCTGGCCCTCGCCCCGTACGCCGACCCGCTGCGGCCGGCCGGGCCGGTGGGCCCGGTCGGCTCGGCCGGCGCGGGACGGCCGCGGTGATCGGGGCCGGCGCGGACCTGCGCGCCACCATGGCCGGCTTCGCGACCGGCGTCACCGTCCTCACCACGGGCGGCGGCAGCGTGCACGGGATGACCGCGAACTCCTTCACCTCGGTCTCGCTGGAGCCGCCGATGGTCCTGTGCTGCGTGTCCCGCACGGCGGTCATGCACGAGGCCATCACCGCCGTCCGCTCCTTCGCGGTCTCCGTGCTGAGCGCCGAACAGGAGGCCCTGGCCCGGTACTTCGCCGACCGGGCCCGCCCGCTCGGGGCCGCCCAGTTCCGCGAGGTCGACTGGCGTCCCGGCCCGTTCACGGGCGCGCCGCTGCTGGCCGGCTCGCTCGCCTGGCTGGAGTGCAAGCTCGCCGAGGTCTACGAGGGCGGCGACCACTCCATCTTCCTCGGCGAGGTGCTCGCGACCGACCGGGCCCCCGACGAACGGGCGCTGCTGTTCTACGGCGGCGGCTTCCACCGGACGAGCTGAGGAGACCGGGATGTTGGTGTGCGTGACCGGCGGCACCGGGTTCGTCGGCGTCCACTCCGTCGCGGAGCTCGTCCGCCGCGGCCACCGGGTGCGGATCCTCGCCCGCGACCCGGGCACCGCCGAGCGCGGCCTGGCGGCGCTCGCCGTCGACCCGTCCGCCGTCGGCGTGGTGGCGGGCGACGTCACCGTCGAGCGCGACGTCCGCCGGGCGGTCGCGGGCGCCGACGCCGTCCTGCACGCCGCATCCGTCTACTCCTTCGACAGCCGCCACCACGGGGCCATGCGCGCCACCAACGCGCGCGGCACCGAGCTCGTCCTCGGTGCCGCGCGCAGGGCCGGCGCCGCCCGCATCGTCCACGTCTCCAGCGTCGTCGCCCTCCTGCCCGCCGGGCCCGGCCCGCTGCACGCGGACACACCCGTCGGCCGGCCGCGCGAGGCCTACATGGCCAGCAAGGCCGCCGCCGAGCGCATCGCCCGCCGCCACCAGGCCGACGGCGCCCCCGTCCTCATCACCTACCCGCCCGCGCTCCTCGGCCCGCACGACCCCGGGCCGGGCGACCAGAACACCCGGCTGCGCAACACCCTGCGCGGCCTGATGCCCCTGTGGCCGCTCGGCGGTTTCCCGATCGGCGACGTCCGCGACACCGCCCGCCTGCACGCCGACCTGCTCACCACCCACCCGATCGCCGAAACCCCCGTCGCCAACCGCCACTTCGCCCCCGGCCGCCACGTCCCGACCCGCACCTACCTGCGCACCCTGCGCGAGGTCACCGGCCGCTCCCTGCCCGCCCTCCACCTCCCGGCCGCCCCGATGCTCCCCGTCGGCGCCCTCGCGACGGCCGCCCAACGCCTCTGGCCCTGGCACATCCCGGCCGAGTACGGCGCCATCTACACCTGCGCCCACGCCCGCCCGGTGGCCCCGTCCGCGAGCACCGGAGGCCTGACCCCACGCCCGACGGCCGAAACGATGACGGACACCATCCGCTGGCTCCACGACCGCGGCCTCCTGACGGCACACCAGGCGGGCCGGGCGCTGGACGCCCACCGGGCCGAGCCCGGTTAGGCCCCGGAGCGAACTGGAGTGGTGGGAGCCGTCCGGGCACGCCGCCGTGGCCGGGGTATGAGCCCGAAGGAGGAGGTGCCCGGCGCCGAACTCCTCCTTCATGGCTAACTGGCTTACTGCTGGCGGTAGTTATGGTTCAATCATGAAGCCCGCCATGGCGTTGGGCGACCTCGCCGCCACGATCGGCATCCTGTGCGACGACGTCGCGATGCCGCGCGGCCCGACTGGTACCGGGACGCCGTCGCCCGCTCGCACGCCGCGCAGCCGGTCTTCGGCCCGGTGTACAACGGCCCGACCCCGTGCGCCTTCTGGAAGCACGCACCGCGCGAGGAGCCGGTGGCGGTCGGCAACGGCGTTCCCGCGCTGCTGGTCCAGAGCACCGGCGACACCCACACCCCGTACGACGGCGCCCTCGGCATGCACGCCAAGCTGCGCGCCTCCCGCCTGCTGACCGTCCCCGGCCGCGTACACACGGTCTACCTGAACGGCTACAGCCCGTGCGCCCGGGCCGCCGTCAACGCCCACCTCCTGACCGGCGCCCTGCCCGCCACGGACACCACCTGCGGGAGCTGAATGTGAGCCGCACTCTCGACAGATAGCTCTTATTGAGAGCTAATATGGAGACATGAGTGCGGAAGCCCTGGAACCACTGGAGGCCGGGCCCCTCGACCTCCTCGACACCGCGCTGGCCGACGAGTTCTCCACCCTCCTCGTCGGCATCCAGCGCATGGTCCGCCGCCGCCTGCGCGACGGCCTCACCGAACCGCGCCTGCGCGGCGCCCAGGTCGAACTGCTGCGCCTGGTCACCCACGCCCCCGGAACGCGGGTGTCCGACGCCGCCAAGGAGCTCGGCCTGGCCGGCAACTCGGTCTCGACGCTGGTCAACCAGCTCGTCGGCCTGGGCCTCCTGCGCCGCGAGGTCGACCCGGCCGACCGCCGCGCCGCGCTGCTGTACGTGACCGACGAGGCCGTCGAACGCCTCGCCGCCTGGCGCGCCCGCCGCACCGAGCTCATGGAGCACCTGGTGGCGGGCCTGCCCGCCGCGGACCGGGCGGCGCTGGCCGCCGCGCTGCCGGCCCTGCGCGGCGTCGCGGAGGGCCTGCGCACCCTGCCGGGGGAGGACGGGCGATGACCACCCCGGAGGACGAGGCGGTCGTGTGCCGCGGCCTGGAGTACACGTTCCACCACGGTCGGGGAAAGGCCCACGCCACCAAGGCCGTCGACGGCATCGACCTCACCGTGCGCACCGGCGAGGTGTTCGGCCTGCTCGGCCCCAACGGCGCGGGCAAGACCACGACGATCCGCGCGATCACCACCCTGCTCCCGGTGAGCGCGGGCATGGTGCGGGTCTTCGGCAACGACGCGGCCAAGCGGCGCATGGAGGTGCGCCGCACGCTCGGCTACGTGCCGCAGCAGCTGTCCGCCGAGTCGGGGCTGACCGGGCGGGAGAACGTCGCCCTGTTCGCCCGCGTCTTCGACGTGCCGCGCTCCGAGCGCGCCGCGCGGGTCGCCCAGGCGCTGGCCGCCGTCGACCTCACCGACGCCGCCGACCGCATGGCCGGCACCTACTCCGGCGGCATGGTGCGCCGCCTGGAACTCGCC
The DNA here is from genome assembly GCF_042751525.1 of Kitasatospora sp. NPDC059408. Lineage (NCBI taxonomy): Bacteria > Bacillati > Actinomycetota > Actinomycetes > Kitasatosporales > Streptomycetaceae > Kitasatospora > Kitasatospora sp. NPDC059408. Next base: position 198,843 of record NZ_JBHYWI010000002.1, on the reverse strand, counting down.
CAGGCCCTGGTCAGCGCCCCGCGCCTGCTCGTCCTGGACGAGCCGACGATCGGCCTGGACCCGATCGCCCGCACCGGCGTGTGGGACCGGGTCGACACCGTCCGCCGCGCCACCGGAATGACCGTCCTGGTCACCACCCACTACATGGACGAGGCGGAGCGCCACTGCGACCGCATCGCCCTCATGGACCGCGGCCGCATCCGCGCCCTCGGCACCCCGGAGGAGCTCAAGGCCCAGGTCCGCGAGCAGGACCCGGCACAGCCCGCCCCCACCCTCGACGACGTGTTCCGCCACTTCGCGGGCCGCGACCTCACCGGCTCCGAGAACGCGGAAGGAGACTTCAGCGATGTCCGTCGTACCCGCCGCACAGCCGGCCGCGTCGGCTGAACCCGCAGGACCGTCCCCCGCCGGCCCCGACCTCGGCCTGCTGCTCGTGCCCCCGCGCGCCCGCACCGGCTGGCGCCTGGTGCCGGCCCGGGTGGTCGCGATGTGCGCGGTCGAGCTGCAGAAGCTGCGCCACGACCGCACCGAGCTCTACACCCGGGCGGTCCAGCCCGCGCTCTGGCTGCTGATCTTCGGCGAGACCTTCACCCGCCTGAAGGCCATCCCGACCGGCGGGATCCCGTACCTGGACTACCTCGCGCCGGGCATCATCGCCCAGTCCGCGATGTTCATCGCGATCTTCTACGGCATCATGATCATCTGGGAGCGGGACTCCGGCGTCCTCACCAAGCTCCTGGTCACCCCGACCCCGCGGGCCGCGCTGGTCACCGGCAAGGCCTTCGCCGCCGGGGTGAAGGCGGTGCTCCAGGCCGTCGTGGTCGTCCTGATCGCCGCCGCGCTCGGCGTCGCCATGACGTGGAACCCGCTGCGCCTGCTCGGGGTCGTGGTGGCGGTGCTGCTCGGTTCGGCGTTCTTCTCGTGCCTGTCGATGGCCATCGCGGGCATCGTGCTGACCCGCGACCGCCTGATGGGCATTGGGCAGGCCATCACGATGCCGCTCTTCTTCGGCTCCAACGCCCTTTACCCCGTCGACCTGATGCCCGGCTGGTTGCAAGCGGTCAGCAAGGCCAACCCCCTCAGCTACCAGGTCGACGCCCTGCGCGGCCTCCTGATCGGCACCCCGTCCCACCTGCCGCTCGACTTCGCGGTGCTGACGGTGGCAACGCTCCTCGGCATCGCCGCCGCCTCGTCCCTCCTGGGCCGCCTGGCGCGGTGAGCCCGGGCCCGTCCCCGATCGGGGACGGGCCGCTCCTCGTCGACCGCGTCCGACTTCCGGGCGGGGAAGCCGCCGTCGAATCCCTCGACGACACGGTCGACTTCCGGGGCGAGGCCATCTCGCTCCGCTACGTCCTCACCCACATGATCGAGGAGTACGCACGCCACAACGGCCACGCCGACCTGCTGCGCGAAGCGATCGACGGAGTGGTCGGCGAGTAGATCCGGGTCTGGCGGTCGTGCTTTCTGCGGTGCTCCGGGTACGGCTACTGTGCCGGTCATGTCCGATGATCTGCGGGACATCCGCCCGTGTGCTGAATCCGCCGTGGCCGCCCAGCGGTTGGCCGATCCGGGATTCCTGGTGAACGCGGACCCGGGGGCGGTGACGGCATTGCTGGATGCGGCGTCGGGTCCGGCGGCGCGATTGGCCGCGTCGGTGTACCGGGCCTCGGCAGAGCTGCATCGTGACGTGACCGCGGGAGTGCGCCGGCAGCTACTGGCGCTGGACGCGGCCCGTTACGGGGACCGGGAGCTGTCGGCGCGGATCACCGCAGTACCGGTGGAGGGCGAACCCGCCGCACCGTGGGGCGTCGAGTGGGCCACCGGCTCCCAGCTCGACCGGTCCCTGCGTCGTATTCCGACTCCCCACAGCACCGATGCGTTGCTGGCGGTGGCGACGGCCGTGGTCCACGGCCGCCCCGTTGCCGTCACCGGCAGTTCCGTGGCGGTCGCCGGCGGTTCCGAGCGGACCGTGCGGGTCTGGGACCTGAGCACGCGCGAGCAGATCGGCGAGCCGCTCACCGGCCACACCGACGAGGTGAACGCGGTGGCGACGGCCGTGGTTGACGGCCGCCCCGTAGCGGTCACCGGCGGCGACGACGGCACCGTGCGGGTCTGGGACCTGACCGCCGGCGACCAGGTCGGGCCGGAGCTGGTGTTCCCGCTGCCGGTCTGCGCGGTGGCCGTGGTGCCGGACGGGCGGTTGGTGGTGGGCTTCGGCTGGGAGGTCGCGGTGTTGGCCCGCCGTTGACCGGGCCCCGCACAAACGTCTCGCAGTATCGGGAAGCCCCAACGCCTGTCTGCGCGGCTTGTTAATCGAGTGCGAGAGTTCCGGTCCGGGTGATACAAGGTTTGCGTGACTGAGCAATTCTCCTTCCTCACCCTGCTGCAGATGGTCGACGAGCGTTCCGCCGCGTTCCGCGCCGCCGTGTCCGCGGCCCCCAGCCTCGACGCCGACGTCCCGTCCTGCCCGGGCTGGACGCTGTACGACCTGGCGAACCACCTCAGTGAGGGGGACCGCTTCTGGGCCCACATCGTGCTGAACACCGCGCCGGGCGACGAGCGGCCGAGCAAGGACGGGCTGGCGGCGCCCAGGGAGCGCGAGGCCCTCATAACCTGGCTGGCCGACTCGACGGAACAGCTGCTTGCCGCTCTGCGCGAGGCCGGCCCGGACCGGACCTGCTGGGCCTGGTGGGAGCCGCTGGCCTCGCCGCACACGGGGGCCGCCGTGGCCCGCCGCCGCGTCCACGAGTCGCTGATCCACACCTACGACGCCCAGCTGGCCTCCGGTACCCCGCAGGAGCTGCCGACGACCGAGGCGGTCGACGCCATCGAGGAGTTCCTCGCCACCGTCTGCACCGTCACGGTCCCGTGGCCGCACGAGCCCGCCACCATGGACTACCACGCAGCCGAGGCCGGCTCCTGGCGCCAGACGGTGGACGCCGCCGGGTCCCGCTTCACCCGCCTCACCGCGGCGGAGGCCGCCGAGAGCAAGCCCACCGCCGCCATCCACGGCACGGCGAGCGAGATGGCCCTGCTCATGTACATGCGCATCCCGAACGACTCGCTGCGGATGGAGGGCGACGCCGACCTGCTCCAGCAGCTGCAGAACGGGGGCTGAAACGGACTGGCAAATGGATCACTTGAGACGTCGGGTGGTGCGGCGGCAGACGGGACTTGGCGCTGTCGTAGCCGCGGTCGAGGTCGACGTTGACGGTCTCCGGCATCGCGCCGACCCGTGCCTGTGCCGCGTCCGGAGTGGGACCGAGCAGGGGTGAATCGTGCCGGTCGGGTCCGTCGGAGACGATCCGATCGACGACCGCGAGCGGTGAGAGCAGACGCCCCCACGCCCTGGACGGCCAGGGGGTGGGGGCGCGCGGCGTGCTGGTCAGCCGGTGGTGTTGCGGCGTCGGCGGAGCCAGACCAGGGCCGTCCCGGCCGCCGTGAGGGCGGCGGCGGTTCCGGCCACGCCGGTGATCCGGAGGCCGGTGGAGGCGAGGCTGCCGCCACCACCGCCACTTCCGGTTCCGGCGGGCGGCGGGGTGGTTCCGTCGTCGCCGCCGTCACCGGCTCCGCCAGTTCCACCGGTTCCGCCCGTGCTGCCGCTCGGGGTCGGTGCCGGGGGCCCGGTGGGCGTCGGTGTCGGGCTGGTGGTCGGTTCGCCCGTCGGGGTCTGCGTCGGTGCCGGAGTCCCCGTCGGCGTCCCGGTCCCGGTCGGGGTCGGGGTCGGGGTAGGCGTCGGGGTAGGCGTGGGCGTCGGGGTCGGAGTGGGCGTGGGCGTCGGGTCGCCGCTGGTGCCGGCCTGACCGCTGTTGTCGCCGCCCATGACGGTGATCCCGTCGTCCTTGTACGACAGCGCCTCGCTCTTCGCGTGCTGCGTGACATCGTCCAGGTTCGGCTTCGCGGCCTGGAAGGCGGCCTGGTCGATCTTCTGCTGCGGCTGCTGCTGGAAGTCGACCCCGCCGACGATGTAGGTGTAGACCGTTCCCCCGAGCGGGAGCTGGTACGTGAAGTCGCCCTCGGTGAACGACTTGCGCATCTCGCGCCACACGGTCATCTTGTCCCAGCCGGCGTTCGTACCGCGCAGCGGCCACTTCGACACGTCGTTGCTGTCGATGACCTTGGTGAACGCCCCGCCGAAGGCCGTCGGGTCCTTCGCGACCGTCTGGCGGACGTACTCGGCACCGATGCGGGCCTTGTAGACGCGGCGCAGGTCCGCGTACTTGGGGTCCTCGTTCACCTCCTTCTCCACGATCGGCAGGATCGTGGAGCGGTAGACGTCCATGTTGTGGTCGATCTGCTCCTTGGTCAGGTTGCAGCCCGTGCCGGGGCCCGAGCTGGTGTAGTCCTGGGCCACCGTCTTGACCTCGAGCGGGCTGTCGAGGATGTAGACGCCGTCGTCCTGGACGCGCACCTTGGCCTGCTTGGGCACGATCCAGTTGCGGGTGGAGTTCATGCACGGCAGTCCGTCGATCCGGGAGATGCCGTACCAGAACTTGTTCCCGGCGTCCGTCTTCGGGTCCTCGGCGCGGCCGAAGTCGCGCTTCATCGCGAGGTCGGCCTCCAGCAGCACCCGCCCGGCGTCCGTCCCGTCGAACGGCGACTGCATGATCGTGTTCGGGTCGTCGGGGTTGAGGTTGACCCAGAAGTGGTCCGGGGTGAGCGCGAGCCAGGTGAAGAAGGCGTCCGAGACGAGCTGCGCCTTCTCCTGTCCGCCGAAGCCGGGGCGCTCCTCCTCGTCGGTGTTGCTCGCGCTGAAGGCGTACTTGAGGTCCCCGGCCTTGGTCTGGCCGATGTAGGAGAGGTCGAGGGTGGAGAAGTCGATGCCGCCGGGTCGGCGGATGTCCTGCTCGGGCTCCTCGATCAGGCCGTTCGTCCGCTGGGCCTCCTGCTCCGCCTCCTCCGGTGTCGGGGCCGAGCCCTCCACCATGTCGGTGCCCGCGCCGACGGACGGCTTGGCCGGGTCCACGGTCATCGTGCCGGGGGCCTGGCGCATGTACGGGGTCTGCCTGAACTGCGGTTCCGGGGTGGCCGAGTGCCGGTAGTAGTCCACCCCGGCGCTCTTGTACTTGGCGATCGTCCTGGCGTTCGGCTGCTGGCCGTTGATGTAGACGACCTTCCAGCCGCGCTTGACCAGGGCCTCGTCCACCGGCAGCTGGGCCTTGTCGTAGCCGATGCCGGACTTGATCTCGTAGATCGTCCTGGTCCGCATGTTGACGGCGTCGAAGAGCCGGTTGCCCTTGGGGAACCGGTCGCCGAGCTCGTCCTTCAGCTCCTGGTAGAGCTTCTCGTCGAGGTCCTTGAGGCTGCCCTGGCAGATCCAGTCGACCCCGCCGAGGTTGAAGTAGCGCACGACCTCGCGTTCGTAGGCGTCGCCGCGCTTGTTGTTGCCCACGTTCCGGGTGTAGACGCTGTTCAGCCAGCTGTTGAAGCTGCCCTTGTACGGCTTGTTGCCGGCCTGCTTCTGCATCCAGGTCGCGACCGCGTTCTCGATGCTGCCCCATTCGTACTTCTTCGGGTCCGACCCCTGGGGCAGCGGGACCTGTGACGGATCGGTCAGGCCGTCGAAACCCTTGGGCGGCAGGTCGTACGGGTAGAGCCGCTGCTCGGCGTCCGGGGTCGCCCACTGGCCGGAGCCGGTGGGCCGGTAGCCGGGGAGCGTGGACTGGTCCGGCGGCGTCGGCGTGGTGCCGTACTTGTCCTGGCAGCGCGTGATGGACGGCGCCGCCTCGGCGTGCTCCTGCAGGCCGGGCAGGCCGGCGAACACGAGCGCGGTGATCCCGAGGACGACGGCCGTGGCCTGCGCCGCCAGCAGTCCCCTGGTGCGTAACGGTTGTCGCACGGTGTGGCGATCCCCCTGCGGGGGCCGAGGGTCGGACATGCGGCCGGTGGCGTGCGGCCCCCGTCGACACGTCCCCGGCGGCGCCACCCTAGCCGCGGCACGGCGGGGATTCGACGGCTTTACAGATCGCCCACAGAAGCCACAATTTTGGCTGAAGTCACGGGAGTTGTCGGCACAGGCCTTAGGCTGACGGGCATGAGCGATGATCACGGCGGGGCGGGGGAGCGGTTGCTGGAGGACTGGCTGGAGGACCTGCCGCTCCTGGTCGCACGCCTGGAGCGGGTGCACGTGCCGGACGGCTTCGTCCTCGACTACGGCACGGACTCGCTGGCCGCCCTGGAGCGGTTGCTGCTCGACGAACCCGGCGGACCGGACGAGGACTTCGCGCGCGCGGTGGCCGGGTACGCGGGAGAGGTGCTGATGGGCGTCTGCGGCGGGCGGTGGGACGTGGAGGCCGGGCCGGCCGTGCTTCCCGACCCGGCGCTGGGCCTGCCACCGCTGTCGGTCGGCCTGCTGGTCGACGTGGCGCTCGCGGAGCGCAGCGGCGAGGTGTTCGGCCGGGAGTACGAGCGGCTGCTGGCCGCCGTCGCCGCGGTCCGCGCCGTCGATTCCGGCTGGGCGCCCGAGAAGGAGGCTTCGCCGCTGGACCCGGTCGGTCCGCAGCCCGACGACCCGGAGCTGGCCGACTGGCTGCGCGAGCGCCGGGCCGGGTTCGGGGCATGGGCCGGGCGACTGCGGGGAGGCCGGGACGCGTACGACTTCTCCCTGGCCAGCCTCGATGCGCTGGAACGGGAGGTGCGGGCCCGGTGTGCCGGGCCGGGAGCGTTCGACGCGGAGCCGGACGGGCCGTTCCCGGGCGGCCCGTTCCTGGCCGGCGCGGTCTGGTACCTCGGCCAGGTCGTCTGCCTGCGGTGCGACTCCGTCTGGCTCCACTGGCCCGTCGACCCCGCCGCGGAACCCGGCAGCCACCACCACCCCGACAACCCGTGGTCCGGCATCCCCTTCACCCACCAGCCGCACCGTCGCAACGCCCAGGCGTTCAACCCGCTGGCCGAACTCCGCGGCCTGATCCGCTACGGCGACGGCTACCACCTGCGGAACGTCGTGCCCGGCGTTCACTGACGGGTGTCGGTTGGAGCCGGAGCGTTCAGCGGTTGCCTCGATCGACGGCTACCCGACGTATGCCCGGCCCACGGGCCTGCTGCACCTGCTACGTCCGGTGCCGGCCCGCGGCCGGAGGGAGGCCCGGCCGGGGGCCGATGACGGGGTGTCCGGCAGAGGACGAGACAGACTGAACCCGCCCGTCCGCGGGTAGGTCCCGATCCGTTCACGAGGGAGGGAGTCCAGGTGTCGCTGCCGCTGGCGGGTGTCACGGTGATCGCGTTGGAGCAGGCGGTGGCCGCGCCGCTGGCGAGCAGGCACCTGGCCGACCTCGGAGCGAGGGTGGTGAAGATCGAGCGGCCGGACGGCGGCGACTTCGCCCGCGGCTACGACCACAGCGTCAACGGGTTGGCCAGCCACTTCGTCTGGCTGAACCGCGGCAAGGAGTCGGTCGCCCTCGACGTGAAGGCGCCGGAGGGCCGAGCCGTGCTGGCCGACCTGGTGGCCGGCGCCGACGTCTTCCTGCAGAACCTCGCGCCCGGCGCCGCCGCCCGCCTGGGCTTCGGCTCCGCCGAACTGCGGGCCCGGCACCCCCGGTTGGTCACCGTCGACCTCTCCGGCTACGGCTCCGGCGGCCCCTACCAGGACAAGCGCGCCTACGACATGCTGATCCAGTGCGAGTCAGGCCTCGCTTCGGTGACGGGCCCGCCCGACCGGCCGTCGAAGACCGGGGTGCCGAGCTCGGACATCGCCGCCGGGATGTACGCGCTGACGGCGACGCTCGGCGCGCTGGTCGGCCGTGCCGCGACGGGGCAGGGTGCCGCGATCGAGGTGTCGATGTTCGAGGCGACGGCCGAGTGGCTGGGCCACCAACTCCACTACACCCAGGGCGCGGGCCGCTCGCCGGGCCGCGCGGGCCTCTCCCACCCGGCCATCGCGCCGTACGACGCCTACCCGACCGCCGACGGCCGCGAGGTCATGATCGGCATCCAGAACGACCGCGAGTGGGCCCGCTTCGCCACCGGCTTCCTGGACCGCCCGGACCTGGCCGACGATCCGGAGTGGGCCACCAACGTCGCCCGGGTGCGCCGCCGCCGACTGGTCGACGCCCTGGTGGGCGGCCGGACGGCGACCATGACGGCCGACGAGGCGATCAAGCTTCTGGACACGCTCGCCATCGCCTCCGCCCGGCTGAACGACGTCGCCGACCTCCTGCACCACCCCCAGCTCGCCGCCCGCGACCGCTGGCGTCCGGTGACCACCCCGGTCGGCGAAGTCCGCAGCCTGCTGCCGCCGTTCGGCTTCGCCGGCATCGAACTCCCCATGGGCCCCGTCCCCGCCCTCGGCGCCCACACCGACGCGGCCCTGCGCGGGCTCGGCTACTCCGACGAGCGGATCGCCGCGCTCCGCGCGAGCGGGGTAGCGGGGGTGTAGGGCCCGCCTCTCACCGTCCCGGACGGCGCGAGTCGTGACTCCGCTGCGCGCCTCGTTCCACTCATGGCCGACGGCCGGGCTTCAGCCCTGCACCAGCAGGTCTCGGCGCTCGGCAGCGCCACCTGACGAAGGAGTCATGCTTGTCGTCCGACGGGCACCGGCCCTCGGGCAGAGGGCCGTCCCGCCTGGTAAGGCTGTCGCCGCGACGTGCCCCCAGGCCAGGGCGGCCCTCGAACCCTCAGAAGGTGAGGGTCTGGCCGGGGACGGAGCGGCGCAGACGGTCGCCGCCGCCCTGAGTCGGCGTGCGTTCTTGCGCATGGGTCCGTCCCTTTCGATCGGTCGCCTGGGCACGTGTGCCTCGGCCATCCTGGCGCCCGGGTAGTCATCCTGTAGGCGTGTGGCGGGAATTGGCCGGAATGCGAGGGTCCGGGGGAGAGGGGGTGATGTCGACTGCCCGGCCTGCCGCTGCCGGTACGGCCTTATGGTCATCGTGTGACATCGAGACCACCACGCAGGATCCGGGTCGACGGACGGGACTACCACTGGGGGGTCCAGGTCCTCGACCCCGGCCGCGTCGCCGTCCGGGTCCGGCTCGACGGGCCGGGCCGGCGGCGGCAGTTCGTCGTCTCCGTCGAATTCGACGACCGGTGCCGTCGTGCCTGACGCCGGGGCCCGGCTGCGGGCGGAGGTGGAGCGGGCGGCACGGGCCGCCTTCGCGGGGCTGCTCGACGCCCGTCCCGCTGCGGACGCTGCGGACTACTGCGGGTACGCGTTGTACTCCGACGCCGGCGCGATGACCGTGTGTTGTGCGGCCAACACCGTCCCGCACCTCGCCCGGCTGTGGGCAGAGGACCCGACCGATGCGGACTACTACGAGTGGACTCCGGCGGAGTGGGCGATGGAGGGCGTCGCCGCCGAGCAGTTCGCGTCGATCTGCCGACGGCTGCGCGCCGAGAGGCCGGACGCCGGCGACGCGCGGTTCCGGACGTTCCGGGACACCGTGTACGAGGCGTGTGTGGCCGCGCTCGAATCGCTCGTCGCCGAAGGTGCCTTCGGCCCGGGCACCGACCACGTGGTGGTCTTCGCCGTCTCCGACCCCGATGACCTGGACCCGGCGCGCGAGGCCGAGTGGATCCGCCGCCTCAACCCGCCGGCCCGGGCCGACCGGTTCGCCCGCTGGCGCGGAACGGCCCCGGTGCGACCGTAAGCGGGGCCGACCGGTTGCTCAGGAGCGCGCGTCGTCGCCCGCCTCCGCCGCCGGGCCGGTGGGGAAGCGGATCGGGCTGAGCAGGTAGGGCCTGCGCCCGGGCGCCGGTTCGTTCGCCAGGTAGGGGCCGAGGACCGCGAGCAGGTCGCCCGTCATCCGCCCGAGTTCCTCCGGGCTCAGCCACAGCGTGCCCTGCCGGTAGGAGACCCCGTCGGCCACCGGGTCGGCGCCCTCGCGGTCGAGGTAGGCGTTGAACTCGGCGATGAGGACGGCCATCGCGGCGGCGAAGCCCCGGCGGTGGTCGTCGGGCGTCATCGCCGCGGCGTCGGCGGTGCCGACGGAGGGGCGGTCCCGGCGCAGCCGGTAGGACCGCTCGACGGTGCCGCGCACCCGCCGCTCGTCGGCCACCTCCAGGAAGCCCGCCTCGGCGAGTACGCCGACGTGCCGGTACATGGTCACCTTCGGCACCTCGGGCATGCGCTCGCACAGCTGGGAGGTGGTGAGGACCCGGTCGCCGGCGAACGCGTGCACGACGCGTAGCCGCACGGGGTGGAGAAGCACGTCCGTAGTGTCCATGGGCTTTACGATTCCATACTTGGCACTATTATCGAAACTGGAAATGATGGCGATCCATCGGTGATCGACGGCGATCGGAGGGGGACATGCGCCAGCAGAGGGGACGGGCGGTGCCGGTGAACGGCCGGTCCGTCTACGTGGAGGAGTCCGGCACCGGACCGGACCACGTGGTGTTCGAAGCGGGCGGGGGAATGGGCCGTACCTGCTGGGATCCGGTGCGGCCGCTGCTGCTGGACCGGGCGCGCCTCGTGGCGTACGACCGCGCCGGTTTCGGCCGCAGCGGCCGGACGGAGGCCGGGCTGAGCATCGACGACATGGCCGCGGACCTGGTCGCGCTGGTCGAGGCGGTCGTGCCCGGCCGCTTCGTGCTGGTCGCGCACAGCATGGGCGGCCTGGTCGCGCGCCGCGCCGCGGAGGCGCTGGGGCCGCGGCTGCGCGGGCTGCTGCTGCTCGACCCGACGGCGGAGACCGCGCCCGTCTACGACACGTTCGACCGGACCGTCACCCAGGTGGACCGCAGCCTGGCCATGCTGCAGACGCTCGTCCGGTTCCGCTGGTTCGCCCGTCTGACCAGCGGGAACGTCCGCCGGGTGTTCCCTGCGGACACCTACGAGACCATGCTGGCTGAGGACTTCGTCCCGGCGGGCATCGCGCAGACGAGGAAGGAGATCAAGGCCGTGGCCGAGGCGATCCCGCGCTTCCGTGCCGCGCCGCCCGCCCCGCCCACGTGCCCGACCGTCCTGCGATCGGCTTCCCGGCCGCAGCCGGGCCGGGCGCGGCACCACGCCGGACTCGTCGAGCACCAGCGCCGCTGGGTCGAGGCGCTGCCCGACGGTCGGTTCGAGCGCGCGGACTCGGGCCACTTCATCCAGGCCGAGCAGCCGGGCGTCGTCGCCGACCGCGTGCGCGAGTTGCTCGACGCGTCCCACCCCGACACCGGGACCGGCGAGGAGGCCCGGTGACGCACGAGCCCCGCGAAGCCACCCCGGCCCTGCGCGTCTCCGACGCCGACCGCGAGCGCGCCGCCGCCGTCCTGCGGGAGGCGACGGCCGACGGCCGGCTCGCCACCGGGGAGCTGGACGAGCGCCTGGACCTCGTCTACGGGGCGCGGACGACGGGTGAACTGGCCGACGCCGTCCGGGACCTCGGGTCGCCGGGCGGCAGGCCGACGGCGGCCGAGGACGTCGGCGTGCTGAGCGACTTCGCCCGTCGCGGTCCCTGGCTGGTGGGCGCCCGGTACCGCGCCACGGCGGTCGTCGCGACGGGCGTGGTCGACCTCCGGGAGGCCCGGTTCACCGGCCCGGAGACGACGATCCGCGTGCACGCGTGGATCGGCACGGTCCACGTCGTCGTCCCCGAGGGCGTCGAGGTGTGCGTCGAGGGCACCGGAGTCCTGGGCGGTTTCCACCAGGACCGCGGGACGGCGCACCGCCCGGCCGCCCACCGGATCACCGTCACCGGCATGGCCGTGTGCGGCAGCGTGTTCGTCGTGCGCGAGCTTCCGGCAGCCAAGGAGCGCCGCCTCCGGAAGCGCGAACGGAAGGGCCTCGGCGGGTAGTCACGCCTCCGGGGCGGCGGCCAGGCGGCGGAGCAGGGTCAGCGTGTCCTCGCGGGGCACCGGCCGGAAGAACTCCGCGTCGACGGCCTCGACGGCGGCGATCGCGCGCGGGGCCAGCTCGGCGCCGCTGTCGGTGATGCGCAGGCGCTTGGCGCGGGTGTCGGCGGGGTCGACCTCGCGCTCGATCAGGCCCTTGGTTTCGAGGGCGCGCAGCACCTGGGAGGTCATCTTGACGTCGGTGCCGGCCTGGCGGGCGAGGGCGAGCTGGTTGGGGTGCTCGCCCTGGGAGTTGAGCCACCAGGTGCAGGCGAGCAGGACGAACTGGACGTGGGTGAGGCCGAGCGGGCCGAGCGCGGCGGCGATGTCGCGCTGCCAGCGCAGCGTGGCGTGCCAGAGCAGGAACCCGGGGCTGTCGCCGGGGCCGGGCGCCATCAGCCGCGCGCCAGGGCGACGAGGGCGGCCATGGTCGCGGGCCAGTCCGCGGTGACGGCCGGGCCGAGCTGCGGGCCCGTCAGGTCGACGGTGTCGCCGGTGATCTCCATCCGGTAGGTGACCCGGGTGCGCAGCCGCTCGCCGCGTTCCAGCCGGTGGGTGGTGCGCAGCACGAGGCCGTCGATCCTGGCCTCGTCGACGAAGAGTTCGCCGGCGGTGGCCTCGGCGATGCGCAGGTGGACGGGGTCCTGCCCGCAGGGGGTCATGAGGATGCCGGTGCCGGCCTCGAACGGGCCGTCGATCCGGACGCTCACGATGTCGGCGTTCCACGCCGCCCAGTGGTCGACGTCGGCCCACAGGCGCCAGACGGCCTCGGGGGTGGCGTCGGTCTCGACGCTGTGCTCGTACGTCCACATGGGGCGCCTCCGGGAGGGGAAGAGGTGATCCGTCCGTAGATTATCTGCGCGCAGGCTATGAGTCCAGGCCGCCCCTCCGCGCCGTGACCCCCCGCTGCGGCTCCGGCGCGCCCGTCAGCAGCGCCTCCGCCGCCTTCCGGAAGGCGGCGACCAGGCGGCCGCGCTCGCCGGCCCGCACCGCCAGCACGACGTGGCTCGGCTCGACGCCCTCCATCGGGACGACGACCAGGTCCGGGCGCGGCGCGGACCGCCCGGGGCCGATCGGGACGAGGGCCACCGCCCGGCCGTCGGCGACGAGTTCGAACTTGTCCTCGTTCGCCGCGACGAGCGGCCCGTCGGGCGCCCGGCGGCCGTCCGGGCGGGGGTCGATCCGCCAGAAGGCGTCCCAGGCCGGGTCGGAGACCCGGGGGAGCGGCTCGTCGGCGATGTCGTCGAGGGTGACGGACGCCCGGCCGGCCAGGCGGTGCCAGGCCGGCACCACGAGGGCCCGGGGCTCGTCGTGCAGGACGGTCACGTGCAGCCCGTCCGTCCTGAGCGGCAGGCGGGTGACGACCGCGTCGGCCCGGTGCTCCAGGAGGGCCTGGCGGGCGTCGTTCCAGGCCAGGTGCCGGGTGTGCACGTCGGCGTCCGGGTGGCGCCGGCGCAGCTCGCGCACGGCCGGCGTGACGATGAGGTTGGCCGTGTAGCCGACGGTGATCCGGCTCGGCTCGGCGGCGGCCCGGGTGTGGGCGGCGGCCTGCGCGGCCGAGCGCAGCAGCGCCCTGGCGCGGGGCAGGAACACCTCGCCCGCCTCGGTCAGCCGGCTGCCCTGCGGGGTGCGGTCGAGCAGCTGCGCGCCGAGCTGCTGCTCCAGGCGGCGGATCTGCCGGCTGAGCGAGGGCTGGGCGACGCGCAGCTCGGCGGCGGCGCGGCCGAAGTTGCGGTGGTCGGCGACCACGGTGAAGTAGCGCACGAGGCGGAGGTCGAGGTCCGGCGGGGATGGGTCGGCCATGTCCCCAGCGTAAGCCCCGTTCCTTGAGGGTCACCTTCGAACAGCACTCCGACCAGTGGTGATGCCTGATCCGTATTGCGCGATCCGGAACAGGACTTGGACGGCGGCCGCCCCGCCCGCCGACGCTGGAGGCACCGAGCCGTACCCACGAGGAGTGAACGCATCATGCGCGTGTTCGTCACCGGAGCCACCGGCTTCATCGGCAGTGCCGTCGTCCGCGAACTGCAGGCCGCCGACCACGAGGTCGTCGGGCTCGCCCGCTCCGACCGGTCCGCGGCGGCGCTGGAGGCGGCCGGGGCCGGAGTGCACCGCGGAGCGCTCGACGACCCCGGGAGCCTGAGCGCCGGCGCGGCGGCGGCCGACGGGGTCGTCCACCTGGCCTTCATCCACGACTTCAGCCGCTTCGAGGAGTCGGTCCGCGTCGACGGGCGCGCCATCGCCGTGCTGGGCGCCGCGCTGGAGGGCACCGGAAAGCCCTTCGTCGTCAGCTCCGGAACGCCCGCGGCACCCGGCCGCGCCGCGACCGAGCGCGACCGCGCCACCCCCGGCACCCCGGCGGCCGGCCGGGACGCGAACGCCCGCGCGGCGCTGGACCTCGCGACCCGGGGCGTCCGCCCGTCCGTCGTCCGGCTGCCGCGCAGCGTGCACGGCGAGGGCGACCAGGCCTTCGTCCCGACCCTGATCCGGCTCGCCCGCGAGAAGGGCGTCTCCGGGTACGTCGGGGACGGCTCCACCCGCTGGCCCGCCGTCCACGTCCGGGACGCCGCCCGCCTCTACCGCCTCGCCCTGGAGGAGGCCCCGGCCGGATCGGTCCTGCACGCGATCGGCGACGAGGGCGTGCCGATCCGCGAGATCGCCACGCTGATCGGCCGCCGGCTGGGCCTGCCCACCGGCCCGCTCCCGCCCGAGGAGTTCGGCTTCCTGGGCGCCCTCCTCGGCGTCGACCAGTCGGCGTCCGCCGCCCTGACCCGCGACCTGCTCGGCTGGCGCCCGGTGGAGCCCGGCCTCGTCGAGGACCTCGACCAGGGGCACTACTTCGCCTGATCCGCCGTCAATCGACGTGGCGGGGCGGGAACCAAAACTCGGTGTACGAAGTCGAGTCTGGTGTGAATTCGAACGAAACGCAGAACGATCCGCCCCGGCCCCGCCCCGGCCGCAGGAGGCTGCTGGTGAGCGCCGCGGGAGGCGCCGGCGCCCTCGCGGTCGCGGCGAGCGTCGGCTGGTGGGCCCGTCGGGACGACGCCCGCGGCCCGCGGATCTGGAGCACGACGGCCGCCGGCGGCCGGGTCGCCCTGAACACCGGCGCGCAGAACGGCCTGTACGTCTCCGGCTACGACGGCAGGGTGAGCGCCCTCGACCCGCACACCGGCACCGTCCGCTGGAGCAGCGAGGTCACCACCCCCGGCCACGCCGACACACTGGACGGCTGCCCGATGGCCGTCGCGGACGGACTGGTGTGCGCCACCAGCCTGACCCGCCTCCAGGTCCTCGACGCGGCGACCGGCGCCGTGCGCTGGCAGGCGGAGGAACCCGACAGCATGACGGCCGAGTGGGGCGACGGTCCGGCCGTCGCCGGCGGCCGGGTGTTCGCGGCGTACGGGGGCGCCCTGCGCTCCTACGACGCGGCCACCGGCGAACTGCGCTGGAGCGGCCCGGCGGACACCTCGGGCGTTCCGGCCGTCGCAGGGGACACCGTGTACACCGCCGGGAAATCGGCGGGCGTGCGCGCCCACGACGCGAACAGCGGCGAGCAGCGCTGGGAGCAGAACGCCGTCGGCCGGCAGTTCACCGGTCCCGTCGTCCGCTCCGGCGTCCTGTACACCGCGGACTTCGACCAGGCGACGAAGTCCTCGACCGTCTACGCCCTGGACGCCGCCACGGGCCGGGTCCGCTGGCAGCAGGCCGAACAGGACGTCCCGGGCTGCCCGCTCGCGGTGACCGACGGCACGGTCCTCCTGCTCGGCGGGCCGCGACTGACCGCCCTGGACGCGGACACCGGCCGGACCCGCTGGACCGCCGCCGTCCCCAGCGGCCTCGGCCTCGGCGGCAACGCCGTCACGGCCACCGCCGACACCGTCTACGTCGGGACGAACGACGACCGCGTCTACGCCCACGACCTCGCGACGGGCCACCTCCGCTGGCAGGACGAACCGAAGCGCACCGGCAACGAGCGCACCGGCATCTACCTGGCCGCCACCGGCACCGCCGTCTACCAGGGCGGCCGCCGGGGCGTCCACGCGCTCGGCGCGGTGCCGTCGGCCTGACGTCCCGCCACACGACGCAGCACGGCGGCCCGGCACGCTCCCCTGTGGCGTGCCGGGCCGCCGGCCCGTCCTGCTGCGCCGGGTGGATTGGGTCCGGCGCCGGAGTGGACGGCGGTGGGGCGCCGCTCCTCCTCGGGGAACGAGGCTGCCAGGTCGCGGACCTGCCGTGTTGTCACCGAGTCGACAGTTCCTGCGCACTGCGTCTACTCGCCCGCGCCCCCTGAGGACGCGGTGCGCCGGTGCTCGCTCGGGGAGATCCCGTACGCGGCCCGGAACGCCCGGCTGAAGTCGGAGGCGCGGGGGAGGCCCCGGCGGACGGCGACGGCCTGGACGGGCAGGGCGCGCAGCGCGGGATCGGCCAGGTCCTGGCGGGCCTTCTCCAGCCGTTGGCGGCGGATCCACGCGGCGACCGTCTCACCCTCCGACTGCTGCGTGAAGACACGGTGCAGGTAGCTGACGGAGATGTGGTGCGCGGCGGCGATCACGGGCGGCGAGAGCTCGGGATCGTGCAGGTTCCGGCCGATGAACGTCCGGACGTTCTCCACCAGGGCCCGCTGCCGGGCGTCGTCCGGCAGCACGGCCTCCGCGTCCAGCTCCCGGGCCAGCCAGGCGGCGACGAGGTCGATCACGACCGTTCCCAGCCGCGGCGCCTCGGCCGGGCCGAGGAGGGCGGCCTGGCGGTCCAGCCCGACCAGGAAGTCGGAGAGCAGCGCACTCGTACCCTGGCGCCCCGAGAACCCCCGGCCCATCAGGTCGCGCACCCGGTCCGGGGGCAGGGGCAGCATCGCCATGGGGAAGTCGATGCCCAGGGCATCGGTCCGGGGTGCCTGCGGTCCGGCGGCCCCGGTGGCGCGGCCGGCGAACGCCCGCACGTCGTACGGGTGCGAGCTGTCGAGCACGGTCAGCTCGCCGGGCCGGAACACCGTCGTCCCGGCCCGGGGGTCGCGGGTCAGCGACAGGGCCCCGTCGAGCACCAGCGTCAGGTGGCACACCTCCCGGTCGGACTGCCGCACCCGCCGTGCGGACCGCCGGAACCTGGCCGGCGGGAAGGACGACTTGAGGAGCGTCACCGGCCCCAGCTCCAGGTGCCGCATCTCCGCCTCGAAGTGGTCGGCGTGCGCACTGGTCATCTCACTGTCCCGGGTCCGCCCGATCAGCTCCCGCCAGCAGTCGAAACGGTCCTCCGCAGGCAGTTCGTCGCCCCGGAACACGGTCCCCGCACTCCCGGTCAATCCCGGCTCCTTCCCTCGGCTCCTGTCCCCGTCGGCTCTCGATTTTCCTCTTCCGATCATGAACTGGTAACTTCTTATCCGTCGACGGGACCAGATCGCGGAAGCGAGCGGGGCCAGGTCGGTCAGGCGTCGGTGGTGCAGTGGTAGCACGCCCGCTTTCAGCGGGAAGGGTTCGTTCGATTCGGGCCCGGCGCTCCAACTCGTGGGGGCGGGAGCCGGTTTCGGCTCCCGCCCCCACGGCGTTCTCCGCGGGTCAGTTGCCGCGGCCGTCGCGGGGAGCGGGCACGCGCGGCAGGACGTCCCAGAGCGGCAGGCCGCCGGCGGCCCAGCGGGCCAGCGTGGGGCGGTCGACCAGGAGGATCCCCTGCTCGGCGCCCCAGTGGCGGGAATCCCGGGAGAAGCGGCCGTTGGTGACGACGACGGCGACGTGGGCGCCGTGCACGCGCTGGTAGGTGCCGGCGAGGGCGTACAGCACGCCGACGCCGACGGGTTTGCCGCCGACGGGGTCCTGTTTGTGCTTGCACTGCACGGCCCAGCGCCGGCCCATCGGATCCTCGGCCAGCACGTCCACGCTCTGGTCCCCGGCCCGCCCGACCTTGCTCGCGCGGCAGCCGTCCCGCTGCAGCAGATCGCGCACCGCGTACTCGAACGCGTCCGGCTTCATGTGGTCGATCCCGCCCGGCCCGCTCAGCGCCAGCCGCAACCGGGCCGCGTGCAGCTGCTGTTGCCGGGCCGCGAGCGCACGCCTGCGCACGACGGCCGCCCCGGCCGTGCCCGCCACGACGGCGGCGACCACGAGCACCCACCAGTTCGCCGCCAGCCACCGCACCACGGTCACCACCAGCCCGAACGCGAAGAGCCCGGCCACCCCGTAGACGATCCAGGTGCCATCACCACGCCGCACGGGCCTGCGCCGGCGCCGCCGCACGGGCGGCCTGCGGCTAGCCAAGCTGCGCTCCGGGGTTGTTCGTCCTCGTCAAACCGGTGTCCTCTCCTGGGGGATGGCCTCGTCGGCCGGGAGTCTCAATGGGTCGCGTCGACGGCGACGCCGACGAGCTGGAGGATCGCCCGCCCCCAGGCCGTGGCCGCGATCAGGACCCCGAACACGACGGCGGTGAAGGCGGTGACCGCCTCGTCCACCCGGCTGCGCGCCTCCGTCCGGCGCCGGAGCCGGACGACGATGAGGATCGCGAGGAATACCGTCGCACTGATCGTGTACCGCAATGCCCGCCCCCGGCCGCGTGTTGACCCTGTGTGAGCCGCCGGTCACCCGGAGCCCGATGTCGTCCGGGCGAGCATGCCAGAGCGGCCGCCCGCCCGCAGCCGCTTCGGGTAAAAACGGGCGGGGGCGAACGGCCGCTCGGGAGGCCTGCGCTCAGGAGGCCTGAGCTCAGCAGGTCTGCGGTCAGGCGGACTTGGCCGTGGCGCGGACGCCGAAGTGGACGTAGCGGGTGCCGTCGGCGAGGGCGTAGAAGACGACGGGGATCCACGCGTCCTTGTCGTTGCGGCGGCCCGCGAAGACCGTCTTGGCGGGAGAGTCGGACACGGGCGTGAGGTGCCAGACGAGGGGGTCGAAGGTGTCGGCGAGGCCTCCCCGGCCTTCGTAGCGCAGGTCCAGCACGCCCTCGCCCTCGCCGTCGCCCTCGCGGGCGGTGATGGTCATCAGGAAGCCCTCGCGCAAGTAGTGGCCCGTGAACGGCTCGGTGTCGACGGTCGGAGGGTTGTCGGCCGGGCCGAACGCGGGCATGGCGACCCCGGCGAACTCCGCGCTCAGCTCGCGGCACAGGGCCTCGTGGACCTTCGGTGCGGCGCCCCCGCCGTTGGTGAGCAGGGCGATGGCGAGGCCCTTCTCGGGGATGGCCCGCAGGTAGGCGAGCTGGCCGAAGGTGCTGCCGTCGTGGCCGAAGCCGCGGGCGCCGTCCCACTCGAACAGGCCCCAGCCGAGGCCCCAGTGGGCGCCGAGGAACCACTGGTCGGGCATCTCGACCTCACGCGTGAGCATCGCCTCCACGGCCGCGGCGGAGAGCACCCGGGTGCCGTCCGGCGCGGTGCCGCCGTCGACGAACATCCGGGCGAAGCGGACCACGTCGGCCGCGGTGGCGCTGATGCCGCCGTACGGTCCGGCGGAGCGCGGCAGCATGTTCCACAGCGGGGTGGGCACCGGGTCCTCGCCGGGCTCGCCCATGTGCCCCATCGCGGCGCGGAAGCGCAGCACCTCCTCGGGCAGCGTCATGGTGTGTTCGAGCCCGAGCGGCTCGCAGATGAGCTGCTTGAGCGCCTCGTCCCAGGTCAGGCCGGTGATCACCTCGACGATCCGGCCGAGGACGTTGTAGCCGGTGCTGGAGTACGACATGGTGGCGCCGGGCGGGTTGGTGAGCCCGACGTCGCGCGTGCCGTCGACGTAGCGGGCCAGGCAGTCGTCGCCGCGGCCCGTGTCGTCGACGTGGTCGCCCTCGATCCCGCTGGTGTGGTTGAGGAGCTGGCGCGGCGTGACGGTGCGGGCCGCTTCGGCGTCGGCGAGGGCGAAGTCCGGCAGGACCTCCGCGACCGGCCGGTCCAGGTCGAGCTTGCCGGCGTCGGCGAGGCTCAGGACGAGGGCGGCGGTGTAGCCCTTGCTGACCGAACCGATCTGGAACACCGAGTCCGTGCTGGTCTCCACCCCCGTGCCGGTGTGCAGGATCCCGCCGGCCACCTCGTGGATCTCACCGCCGGTGAGGACGGCCAGCACGGCGCCCGGAATGCGGTGGACGGCGAGCAACTCGTCGAGCCGGCGCTGCCAGTGGTCGGTGTCGAACGCCCCGCCCGTCCCGGTCCTGCCCAGCGCCCGGTCGACGACCCGCGCGGCCTCCTGGTGCGTGCGGTCCACGAGCTTGGTGACCTCGCGGTCGACGTTCTCCGAGAACTCCCTGTACATGTCCTTCGACACGTTTCCCCTCCCAGATGAAGGGTGGTGCGTGGTCGCCCCACCCATTCGAACACCGTTGGAAACGGTCGCGGCGTGGGCCCGGTTCCCGTCCGCCGGGAAATTTCCAACACCGTTCGAAACTGGCTCGGCGCCTATCGGCCGCTGACGGCTACGCGAGCGCCGCGAAGCCCGTGCACAGGAGCCGGATGCTCCGGGTGTACTTCTCGTCCTGGCTGATGCGCGGGATCAGCGGGCCCATGACCAGGGGGAACCGCTCGCACAGGTCGGCGTAGAGCTCGGCGGTGACGGGCGGGGGCGTCGCCGGCTGGTTCTGTTCCTGGAGGACGAAGCCGGTGGCGTGGCTGAGGAGGGTGTCGGCGGCGGTGGCGCAGTGGTCGGCGGGGAGGCCGGCGTCGAGGAGGGTGCGCAGCAGGCGTTCCATCAGGGAGAGGGCGCCGGGGCTGAGCATGCCGGGGCTCTCGGCGAGCAGTTGGGCGCCGCCGGGGTGCTGTTTGATGCTCCGGCGCAGCGTGGTGGCCTGGGCCTCGACGCGGTGCTGCCAGGTGGCGTCGGCGGGGAGGGCGGCCAGGGCCTCGGTGCCGGCGTCGTAGGCCGCTCGGCAGACCCGGTCGGCCATCAGGGCGAGCAGTTCGTCCTTGCCGCGCACGTGGTAGTAGAGGCTGCCGGCGTGGGCGTCGAGGCGGTCGGCGACCTGGCGCATGGACAGGTTCTGGTAGCCGACCTCGGCGAACACGGCCATGCCGGCGTCGACGATGCGCTCCTTGGTGAGCTTCATGCGCTCCACGGTACCGCGTTTTCCAACACTGTTCGAAAACTGTGCTAACTTTGCGCCATCACGTTTTCGAACGGCGTTGGAAAACGTCGAACCGGGGGGAGGGCGGGCATGGGGGCGATCCTGTTCAACGTGACCACGGCCGCGCTGATGGTCATGATGGTCAACTGCGGGCTCGGGGTGGTCGGCCGGGACACCCTGCGGGGGCGGCCGCTGCCGTGGGCGGCGATCGTCCTGACCGCGCTCGCCGTCGGTGGCGTCGTGCTCCAGCTGGTCTGGTCGGGCGCCATGGAGGCGCTCGACGCGGACCCCGCCAAGTCGGGCTGGTGGCGCGAGTTCACCTCGGTGTTCATGCAGAACGGCGGCCTGTTCGGCGGCCTGTGGAACCTCGTCACCCTCGCCGCCGTCGCCGCGCTCGCCCACTGGTACTGGGGCGGCACGCTCACCCTCGGCTTCTTCCTCGCCGGGATCCTGCTGCCCGGCCGGATCGACGACCTGCTCGGCTTCGGCGACGGCCCCAGCACCGACCCCCGCAACTTCGCCGGCAGCTCCGGCGCCACCTACTTCCTCGGCGCCACCCTGGCCCTCGCCTTCCTCACCCGCACCCGCGTGCCGAAGGAGATCGCCCTGGCGGCCGGCGTCCCGGCGCTGGGCATGGCGATGTGGCTCGCCCAGGAGAACGGCCACGGACTGGTGTCCGTCTACGGGTTCGCCCTCGGCGCGCTGGCGTGGGCCGTCCGGAGCCGGCTGGTCCGCCCGGCGGCCGAGCGGACGGCCTGACCCCGGACGAGCGGTACGAAGCGGCAGCGGGTGCACGGCGCCCGCTGCCGTCTTGCGGCGTTCAGCGGCACAGGGTGCGCAGGGCGGTGACGCACTCCGCGGCCCGGCGCTGCGGGTCGGCGTCGGTGCCGGCCCAGGCGATCCGGGCGTCCGGACGGATGAGGACGGCGCTCACGTCCCGCCAGATCGGGTGCGCCGCCTCGGTGTCGACGGTGGCGGCCCGCTGCTCCAGGCCGTCCGCGGGGCATGGTGTCCGCGTCCCGTCGAGGTCCAGCAGGAGCGGTCGGCCGTGGTGCATCAGCGGGTGGGCGGTGGGTGCGTCGGCCGCTGCCAGGGCGAGGCCGGCCAGCCGGGTGCCGGTCAGCGGGTGCGCGCCGGGCACGGTGCCGGCGGGGATCGGGTCGTCGAAGCCGGCGATCCGGCGGGCCCACTGGTGGTTGGTCCGGGGTTCGGCGAGCGCGGCGGACCAGACCTCGCGCAGCGCGATCTGTTCCGGGCTCGCCGCCGCGAACAGGGCGAGCTGCGCGCGGGTGTTGTCGATGACGGCGCGGGCGGCCGGCCGGCGCTCCGTGTCGTAGCTGTCGAGCAGTCCGTCGGGTGCCCGGCCCTGGAGGGTGGCGGCCAGCTTCCAGCCCAGGTTGGTGGCGTCCTGGATGCCGAGGTTCATGCCCTGCCCGCCGGCCGGGAAGAACATGTGCGCCGCGTCCCCGGCCACCAGCACCCGTCCGGCCCGGTACCGCGCGGCCTGGCGGGTGGCGTTGCCGTAGCGAGAGAGCCACCGCGGGTTGCGGATGCCGAGGTCCCGCCCCAGCAGGGCGCGGGTCTGCTCGCGCACCTCCTCCAGGGTCAGCGGTTCGCCGGCGCCGAGGTGCATGGTGGCCGTGGACAGTCCTGCCAGCCGGTGGACGCCGTCGCCGATCGGGGCCGCCAGGAACGAACCGGCCGGCCCGGTGGCGCCGAGCGGCGCGGCGGGCGGGTCGTCGAGTTCGACGTCGGCGAGCCACCCGGTCATGGTGGTGTCCTGACCGGGGAATTCGATGCCGGCCGCCCGGCGCACCGCGCTGCGGGTGCCGTCGCAGCCCACCACCCAGCGGGCCCGCACGGTCCGGTGGGTGCCGTCGGCCCGGATCACCGCCTCGACGGCGTCCGGCCCCTGGGTGAGCGAGACGACCTCCTGTCCGCGCAGCACCCGGGCGCCCACGGCGACCGCGTGCTCCTCCAGGAGCCGCTCGGTGACGGACTGACCGAGCGCCAGCATGAAGGGGTGCACCGCCCCGACCGTGGAGAACTCCAACCGGGTGGTCGCCGCGCCGAAGTGGCCGGTCGGCACCGGTGCGCCGCGTTCGATGAACCGCTGCGCGAGGCCGCGGGTGGCGAAGGTGTCCAGCGTGCCGGCCTGCATGCCGACCGCGCGCGACCGTCCGTCCGGTGCCGCCCGGCGTTCCACGACGACCACCTCCACCCCGTGCAGGCGCAACTCCGCGGCGAGCCAGAGCCCGACCGGGCCGGCCCCGGCGATGAGCACGTCGAGCATGACAAGTACTTCCTCTCACAATCGGCACGATGTTTCGGGACGGTGTGCCATGACGGCCGCGCGCCGATCCGCGGCCGATCCGCGGCGGTGAGGACGGCGGCGGGGACGGCGGCGGCGTCGTGGCGTCGGGCGGGCGCTGCGGCTCAGCGGGCGCTGCCGAGGTTCCGGTCGGCGTCGGCGCCTTCGAGCATGAGGGTGGTCTCCTCGATGCGGCGGAAGCGGCCGTCGGGGGCGAACTCGGCGAAGAGGTAGACCTCGATGCGGACGGTGGAACCGTCGGTCTTGGTGATGGTCATGCGGTCGGCGTAGCGGTCGCCGGAGATGAGCTCGTCGTGGACGTCGACCGAGCCGCCGGCCACGACCGTGCGCAGGTGGGCGATGTGGGCGAGGAACTCGGTGCGGTCCGCCCACTCTCCGTCGGTGCGCTGGCGGTAGTCGGGGGCGAAGTGCCGGTCGGCGGCCTCGTCGAGGTCGAGTCCCGGGGTGAGGAGCAGGTCGGTGAGGGCGGAGCGTGCGTCGGTGCGGGTGCTGGCGGTGGTCATGACGGTCCCCTCGGGGTGCGCGATTCGCTGGAAAAGTGCGTGCGCTGAGCACGCATATGCACCGTACTACAGACTGCGTGCGCCACGCACGTAAATCTGGGCGGGTGGAGAAGCCTGACGGAACGCGATGCGATGTGACGGAGCGCGACGACGTGATGTCGTCGGTGCCGGTGCCTCTACCGGTCTGTCGGCGCGTCGAGATAGCGGGCGACCGGACCGAGCGTGAGCAGTCCGCTGCCCGCCCCGGCGAGTTCCCCGGCGGCGGGTCGGAGGTGTGAGCGTGCGCGGGAGAGGGCCGGCTGGTCGTCCAACTCCTGCGCGAGGAAGGCTTCCAGGCAGCACAGCGCCTCGTAGAGGAGGTCGGCCGGCGGCTCGGGGAGGGCGCGGAGGGCGGCGCGGGCACGGCCCCGGTGGCCGGTGGCGAGGTGGGCGAAGGGCTCGACCCACGGGCGGTACGGGCCCCAGTCCTCGGCGAGGTCGACGGGCGGGACGGCGCCGCCTTCGGTGAGACGCAGGCAGAGGAGGGCGAGGGGGAGGAGGCCCTGTTGGAGGCCGGGCATGCCCGCGCCGTCGAGGCGTTCGGCGGCGGCGCGGTAGGCGGATTCGGCCTCCCGGGTGTGGCCGTGGGCGGCGAGTCGCAGGGCGGCGTACCACTCGGTGAACACGCCGACGAGCGGGAGCTCATGGCGCTCGGCGAGCCGGTCGGCCGCGGCGGCATGGGCGTCGGCGGCGGTGAAGTCGGCCGACGCGCAGGCGGATTGGAGGCGGACGAGGTGGCCGAGCACCTCGAAGGTCACCAGCCCGTGGCGGGCGGCCAGGCCCACCAGCTCGGCGCCGATCGCGTCGCGCTCGGGTGCCTGCCCGGCCCGGCGGCAGGACTGCATGAAGCGGCCGTTGAGCGCGAACGCGAGGAGCGTCGGATCGCCGAGGCGCCGGGCGAGGTCCTCGGCCTCGCGGGCCGCCTCCGGCCCGCGCTCCTCGCGCGTGCCGCGCATCTCCAGGGCGATCGTGGCGAGCAGGCGGCAGCGCGCCGCCTCGGCGCCGGCGGGCAGGGCGGCCAGGGCGCGTTCGGCCGCGGCGACCACCCGGGCGGCCAGTGGCGGTTCGTCACTGCGGGTCCAGACGGCCGGCACGTCGTAGGCGCCGATCACGCGGGCCGTCAGCTCCGGATCGCCGAACTCCTCGGCCGCCGCGATCGCCTCCACGCGGTGCCGTGCCGCCGTCCGCAGCCCCTCCCCGCCGGTGACGGCCAGGTTGCGCATCAGCCCGACGGTGCCCTCCAGCCGCGCCCGCGCGCTGGCGGCGAGCGTACGGTCGTACGCCTCGGCGGCGCGCGCCCAGACCTGGGCGGCGGCTTCGGCGGGGGTGGCGGTGCCGGGCGTGCTGGTCGTGCCGGCTCTGTCGCGCTCGCCACCCCCGTCCAGCTCCGGCGCCTGCGCCAGGATGTCCGCCTCCAGCCGCCGCAGTCCCGCCCCCGGGTCCAGCCCGAGGCGCCCGGCCAGCACCGACCGCGCCT
Source organism: Kitasatospora sp. NPDC059408 (assembly GCF_042751525.1). Taxonomy (NCBI): domain Bacteria; kingdom Bacillati; phylum Actinomycetota; class Actinomycetes; order Kitasatosporales; family Streptomycetaceae; genus Kitasatospora; species Kitasatospora sp. NPDC059408. The sequence goes on along the minus strand of NZ_JBHYWI010000002.1, from coordinate 173,723 downwards.
TCCGTAGCACCTCCAGTGCCTCCCCCTGGCTGCCCGCCCGGTACTGGGCGAGCGCGAGGAGCCGCCAGGCCTCCTCGCGCCACGGGTGGTCGGTGAGGTGCGCCCGCAGGTCGGGGACGGCCCGCGCCGCCCGCCCGAGCGCGAGCAGCGCCCCGGCCCGCCGCTCGACGGCCTGGAGCCGCAGCTCGGCGAGCCGGGCCCGGTCGGCGCGGGCCCACTCGGCCCCGCCCGCCTGCGCCCCGCCTGCCCGCGCCCCGCCCGCCTCCGCGTACGCGGGGCCGCGCCACAGCGCCAGCGCCTGCTCCAGCTGCGCCACGGCCTCGGCCGGCGGCAGCGCCGGGGCCCTCTCCACGGTCGCCTCGAAGCGCCACGCGTCGACGGCGTCGGGCGCGGCCCGCAGCGCGTACCCGGGGCCGTCGGTCACCAGGAGGCGGGCGGGCGCGCGCGGGGGCCGGCCGGGTTCGAGGGCGCGGCGCAGCACGCCGACGAAGGTCTGGACGGTGCCGACGGCGCCCGCGGGCGGTTCGTCCCACAGGTCGTCGACGAGCCGGGCGACGGGCACGACGCGCCGCCGGGCGACGATGAGCCGGGCGAGGACGGCCCGGTGGCGGGGGCCCTTGAGGTCGAGCGGCGCACCGTCGGCGTCCTGCGCCGTCAGCGGCCCGAGGACGCCGAACCGTACCCGCGTCACGTCTTCCATTCCGGGGTCCACGGTACCCGCCCGGGTGCGTGCTGATCGTCCGCTGATTCGGGCGCGGGAGGCTCGTCCCGTACCCAGTCACCGCACGAGAGGACGAGTTCTCATGACGCAGACCATTCCCGGCTTCGAGCACCACCGCGTCGAGGTCGCCGAGGACGTCCGCCTGTTCGCGGCCGTCGGCGGTTCCGGCACGCCCGTCGTGCTGCTGCACGGCTTCCCGCAGACCCACCTCATGTGGCGGCACGTGGCCGCGGACCTGGCCGCCGGCCACACCGTGATCTGCCCCGACCTGCGCGGCTACGGCGCCAGCGACAAGCCCGCCGAGACACCGGACGGCAGCACCTACGCCAAGCGCACGATGGCCGCGGACGTGGTGGCCCTCGCCCGGGCCCTCGGGCACGAGCGGTTCGCACTCGTCGGCCACGACCGCGGCGCGCTCGTCGCCTTCCGCGCCGCCCTCGACCACCCGGACCGCGTCACCCACCTCGCCTCGCTGGACGTCCTGCCGCTGCTCGACACGTGGGACGTCATGCGCGGCACCTCCGCCGCCGTGGGCTTCCACCTCTACCTGATGGCCCAGCAGCCGGGCCTGCCGGAGCGGATGATCGCCGCGTCGGCCGATGCGTTCTTCGGGCACTTCCTCGACGTGTGGTCGCGCGATCCCGCCGCCATTCCCGACGAGGTCCGGGCCGCGTACCTGGCGGCCTGCCGGGAGGCCGTCCCGTCGATCGTGGCGGACTACCGCGCCTCGGCCGGGATCGACGTCGCCCACGACACCGCCGACCGGGCGGCGGGCAGCCGGCTGCGCATGCCCGTGAGCGTCCTGCAGCAGGACTGGGGCGCGGCGCTCGGTTTCGACGCCGCCGCCCTGTGGGGCGCGTGGGCCCCCGATCTCGTCCACACCACGGTCGACTGCGGCCACTTCATGGCCGAGGAGGACCCGGCCCGGGTCACCGCCGCCGTACGGGCCCTCCTGCGGCGCTGAGCGCGGGACGTGGTGAGGCCGTCAGCGCCGGGCGCGGGCGGCCTCGCGGGCGCGCAGGGTGGCGATCGTGGTGTGGCACCAGTCGCGGTTGCCCCGTTCGAAGGCGAGGCCGCGCAGGCAGGTGAGGTAGGGGCCGATGCGCTCGCCGTCGCGCAGGAAGTCGTCCTCCGGGAGGTCGCCGCGCATGGTGCGCAGCATGCGTTCGAACAGGTCGACCTTGGCCTGGGCGAAGGCCGCACGCTCCGCCAGCCGGGCGATGAGGGTCGCGGGGTCGACGTGGTCGACGGTGCGGACCTTGACCATGAGGTCGTCGCGGACGAAGGAGGGCTTGGCGGAGGCGGCGGCGAAGTCGTCGAGTTCGGCGAGGCCCGTGTCGGTGACGCGGAAGACCCGCTTGTTGGGCCGGTTGTCCTGGACGATCTCGCGGCCGCTGATCAGGCCGTCCTTCTCCAGGCGGGTCAGCTCGGCGTAGAGCTGCTGGGGCTGGGCGTACCAGAAGTTCGCCACGCCGAGGTCGAAGGTCTTGGCCAGTTCGTAGCCGCTGGCCTCGCCGTCGAGCAGCGCGGCCAGGACGGCGTGCCGTAGTGCCATCGGTCGGATTCCCTTCGGATCGCCCCTGTTGCCGGACCCGCCGCCCATGGTACTCATGAAAGTGACTACTCACATTCATGAGTACTGCCAGTCCTCGGGAGAGTGCACCGTGACCGCCACCGCCGACCGCTTCCGCGCCGCCGTCGAGAACCGCGACGCCGCCGCTCTGGACGACCTGTTCACCGACGACATCCGCTTCTACAGCCCGGTCAAGTTCGTTCCCTTCGAGGGGAAGCCGATGGTGCTGGGCCTGTTCGGGGTCCTGCTGCGCACCCTCGAGGACTTCCGCTACGTCGGCGACCACACCGGCACCGCGGAGACCAGCGCCGACGGCACCGAGGCGGACACGTCCGTCCTGCTGTTCCGGGCCACGGTCGGCGGCAAGCAGATCCACGGCATCGACCTGATGCACTTCGCCGAGGACGGCCGGATCAAGGAGTTCACGGTGATGGTCCGTCCGCTGTCGGCCGCCCAGGCGCTCGGGCAGGCGGTCTTCGCGGGCCTCGTCGCCGACGGCCTCGTCCCGGCGCCCGCGCAGTGACGGCAGCCGCGCAGTAACGGCAACCATGCAGCGACGGCAGCGGTGCAGTCACGGCGCCCGCGCAGTGACGGCGCCCGCGTTGCCCGCTGTCAGAGCGGCTCGCCGAGCGGCCCGTGCTCGGCCTCCAGGTTCGCGGCCCAGTGCGCCGCCCAGTCCGGCTGCGTGCCGTCGGCGTCGGTGAACCCGTACTCCCGGTACAGGCCCCACGTCGCCAGCGCCCGGCCGGACTTGGCCATGACGTCCGGGTCCGCGGCCAGGGCCGCCACCGCCCGGCCGAGGTACGCCGGGGTCTCGGAGCGGGCGAAGTGCGGGTCCGCCGCCACGCCGTCGCGCCAGGTCGCCTCGGTGACGCCGAAGTGGTCCAGCACGGCCTCCGAGCGCAGGAACCCGGGGGTGAGGGCCACGGCCGCGACGCCGTGCGGCTTGAGCTCGGCGGCCTGGGCGACGGCGAGCCGGATCACCGCGGACTTGGCGAGGTCGTAGAAGAACGAGCCCCGGTAGCGGGCGGTGTTGCCGTCGGTGACCTCGACGACGAGGCCGCGCTTGCGCGCGACCATCAGCGGGAGCGCGAACCGGCTGGTGATCACGTGGGTCTCCACGGCCTGGCGCAGCAGCCGCAGGCCCGTCTCCACGTCCTGCTCCCAGAGCGGGTGTTCCCAGTCGACGAGCGGATCGCCGCCCCAGACGGAGTTGACCAGGACGTCGAGCCGACCGTCCTGCTCGGCGGCGATCCGCTCGACCAGGGCCGCGACCTCGTCCGGGCGGCTGTGGTCGGTGCGGACGGGGACGCCCAGGCCGCCCGCCGCGGTGACGCGTTCGGCGGTCTCCTCGATGGTCTCCGGGCGGTCCAGGTCCGAGCGGGTGCCGGTCGTGCTGCGGCCGGTGACGTACACCGTCGCCCCGGCGGCGCCGAGCTCGACGGCGATGCCCCGGCCCCCGCCCCGGGTGCCGCCGGCGACCAGGGCCACGCGTCCGGCCAGTGGCCGGCTGTCGATCGTCATGATTCCTCCGTGACTCGGGTGCGGCGGGCTGTCGTGTGCGGGAGCAGGAGGGCGTCGATTTCCTGCCGCAGCCGCTCGGGGAGCGTCCCCTCGCGGTCGAGTGCCCAGTTCAGGCCCGTGCCGGCGGCGATCGCCTGCACCGATCCGGCGAGGGCGGACACGTCCGTCCCGGGGGTGAGTTCGCCGGCTCCGGCCGCCTCCGCCAGCAGGGCCTCGATGGCCCGGCGCTGCGCCAGGTGCACGGCGAGGGCGTGCTCGTGGAGCTCCGGGTCGGTCAGGTCCAGGCACAGGAACGCCAGGTGGTTGGCGAAGGTCTCGGGCGCGGCCATCGGCGCCATCGACTCCACCAGCAGGGCGGTCAGCGCGGCGAGCGCCGAGTCGTGCCGCTCCCGCACCCGCGCGGGCAGTTCGGCGACGTCGTTCGCCGACTGCCGCGCGAGCGCCACCAGGAGCCCCCGTTTGGAGCCGAACCGCTGGACGAGGGTGCCGGGCACCAGGCCCACCTCCCTTGCCACGGCGGCCAGCGTCAGCCCCGGCGGCCCCACCCGCCCCATCACCTCGGCGGCGGCCCGCAGGATCACGGCGTCGTCGACTCCCCGGGGGCGGCCGGCCATCGCGCACTCCTCCTCTTTAATAAATGCTCGTTCATTTATTAAAGCGCGCCGACGGGTGGGGAGCAACCGCTGCCTGCGGGGCCGTCGCGCGGCCGACCGTCCCCGTCACGCCGGGACGGGCGCCATCCGGGCGACGATGCTGCGCAGGAGCGCGTTGAAGGCGCCCGGGCGTTCCTGGTGCGGCATGTGGGCGGCGTCCTCGATGACGTGGAGCTCGCCGTGCGGGGCGAGGTCGGCGAGCGTCCGCGACACCTCGACCGGGATCTCGGTGTCGAGGCGCCCGTGGACGAACGCGGCGGGCACGGCGAGGCCGCGGAGGGCCGGGCGCGGGTCGTAGGTCAGGGCCTCGGTGAAGAGGGCGTCGATGAAGACGCCCGAGTCGAGGAGCTGGCGCACCGTCCAGTCGGCGACGGCCGGACCGCTCGCCGGGCCGAACCAGTTGGGGACCCAGGCGGCGACGGTGCCGGCGCGGTCCTCGGCGAGGCCGGCCAGCAGGGCGTTGAGCTGCGGGGCCATGCCCTGGCCGGGCCAGTGGGCGGGGCCGTCCACCGAGACGACGCCCCCGATGAGCCCGGGAGCGGCCAGCGCGGCCTCCAAGGCGAAGGTGGCACCGATCGAACTGCCCACCAGCACGGGCCGGTCGAGGGCGAGGCGGTCGACGAGGGCGAGCACGTCGGCGACGTTCCCGGCGACGTGGTTGCCCTCGGCCGGGTGGTCCGAGCGGCCACAGCCCCGCCAGTCGACGGTCACCGTGCGGTGGTCCGCGGCCAGGCCGGCGACCTGGGCGCCCCAGACGCGGCCGCTGGAGCCCCAGCCGTGCAGGAACAGCAGCGGGCGGCCGGTGCCGTGGTCCTCGTAGTGCAGTTCGATCCCGTTGATCCGCGCGAACGGCATGACGTGCTCCTCAAGTCCGGTCCACCGCCGGTGCGGTGGCGCAGGACCATCACACCAACCGGGCCGGCCGCGACCAAGGAGCGTTCCGCGCCTACACTCATCGGTGATCGTGATGAATCGCGGTGATGATTCGCCGTGATGATCGTCGGGGTGGTCGTCGAGGTGGGGGCTCTCGGGTGGAACTGCGTCAGATCCGGTACTTCCTCGCGGTCGCCGAAGAGCTGCACTTCGGCCGCGCCGCCGAGCGCATGCACATCGTGCAGTCCGCGGTGAGCCAGCAGATCCGGCGCCTGGAGCGGGAGTTGGGCGTCGACCTGTTCGACCGCACGACGCGGAGCGTGACCCTGACCCCGGCCGGCAGCGTCCTCGTCGACCGGGCCAGGGCCGTCGTCGCCGCCGAACAGGCCGCGCTGGACGCGATCGCGGCGCACCGGGCCGAGAACGCGGGCGGGGCCGCCGCGCTGCGCATCGGCACCAACGTCGGCCTCGGTGCCCGGCTCGAACGGCTGCTGGCGGCGCTGGAGCACCGGGCGCCGGACCTCGCCGTCGAACTCGTCAGCGCCGCACCGGCGGACCGCCTCCAGCGCGTGCGCGACGGCGGGCTCGACGCGGCGTTCGTCCGCGGGGCGACCCGCAGCCCCGGGCTGGAGCTGGTGCCGGTCTGGCGGGAACGGTTCGTCGTGGCGCTGCCGGCCGGGCACGCGCTCGCCGCGCGCGAGACCGTCCGCCTCGCCGACCTGGCCGGGATGCCGCTGCGGATCGCCCCGCGCGAGGCCAACCCGCACCTCGTCGACCTGGTCCTCGACGCGTGCCGCGCCGCCGGGTTCGAGCCGGTGCTCGGCCCGGCGTTCACCACCGACCAGGACACCCTGGCCGCGATCGGCGCGGGCGGCGGCCACTGGACGGTCTTCTACGCGACCCAGGCCGAGGTGCTCCCGACGATCCGCACCGTCTTCCGCCCCCTCACCGGCCCGGACGCCCCGGCCATGCCGACCTACCTCGCCGTCCGGCCCGACGCGCCGGCCCGCACGGTCACACCGCTCCTCGACGCGTGCCGCGACGTAGCGGGGTAGCGGGGGAGCGGAGTTCCCCTTGGCACGAGCGCGGCGAAACGGGGTAGTCGCGGGCGCACCCGGCGCGGTACGGACCCCGGGTAGCGATCGCCCGGCTGCGCACGGGCCTCCGGCGGCTCCGGTCAAGAGCCCGGAGCGTGCCTCCCGGGGTGCTTCGTCGCCTGGAGAACGCCGAGTGCGTTTTCTAGGATTCGGTGCCGATTCCAAGGGTCCCCACCCGGCATCCGCCCTGAAATCCAAGGCTGCGACCACCCCATGGCACACCCCCTCACCCTCTTGCGGACGGCGGCCGGCCTCTCCCACCAGCGACGTCTGCCGGCTCGGCCAGCCGCACTGGCTGGACCGGGCCACGGGCGACGCCGGTTTGCTCGACCAGCCCTTCACCGACGAGGGCACCGCCCACGTGCTGCGCGGTGCCGTCCACCTGCCCGACGCGCCAGGCCCGGCCGGACTCGTCCTGCTGCGCGACAGCGCCCCGCCCCGAACGGACCCGCCGTGACCGAACCCGAGCGCCCCCTCCTCGCCCTCCCCGACCTCGTCGCCCACGTCGGCGCCATACTGGCCGTCCCCGCGCTGGCCGTCCGCCTCGCCGCCCGGGACGCCCAGCGCCCCGAACTCGTGCCGGTGGCCTGGACGATCGGGGCCGCCGGCCTGCTCACGATCGCCGTGGGCGTCGCCCTCTCCCTCCTGCGCTCCACCCGCCCGAGCCCGGCGGTGTGGGGGCTGCTGGTCTTCTGGGTGCTGGTCACCGGCGTCATCCTGCTGGAGGCGTGCGGCTGATCGACGGATTCACCGTCAGAGCCGAGGACCCGGCCGGCCCGGTCCCGGCCGGGACCGCTCATCCCCGGCCGGGACCGCTCAGCCCCCGGCCGGCTCGACCGTCAACTCCGAGCCGGCCAGCAGCACTTCGCCGGGGTTCAGCCACAGTGACCAGTGGTCGAACTCCCCGTCCTCGGGGTCGCTGCGGTACATCGGGAACGTCTCCAGCCGCAGTCCGCCGAAGTCGAACCGGGTCGCCAGCGCGGGCGGCCGGATCACGACCTCCGTGAGCGCCCGGCCCTCCAGCCCGGCCAGCGCTTCGCCGAGCCCGGGGTCCTCGGAGCCGACGACGACCCGGTCGTCCGTCTCCAGCCGCCACGCGGCCATCTGGATCCACAGGTGGTACTCCCCGTAGACACGGCCGAACCGGTCGGGCGGCTGCGGCCGGCCGAACTCCAGGGTGACGAAGCTGCCCATGCCCCGCCGTACGTCCCACGCGGGCCGCCCGAGCAGCGGGCCGATCCGCCGGTGGGCCTCGGCGACGCCGACGACCGCCTTCACGCCGTCATCTCCCAGCGCGCCCCCGGGCCGACGACGAGCCGGCCGCCGGACGGCGTCCGGAAGGTCCAGTCCGGGGCCGCCGAGGGCGTGTGGTGGCACAGCGGGAAGACCGTCAACTCCAGCTCCCCGAAGCGGAAGAGCGTGTCCCACCCGGGTGCCAGGACGCGCACGCCGGTGATCGCGCGGCCGGTCAGCACGGCGAGGTCCTCGGCCAGCCGCCGCTCACGGTCCCCCGAGGCGGCCACGACGCCGTCCGGCCGGTCCAGCCGCCAGGCCGGTGCGTGGACCGCCAGCCACCGGCGCCGGACCTGCCTCCTCCCGTCGTCCAGCAGCCGCGTCAGCCGGACCTGCAGCCCGAACCGGCCGCCCCCGTCGAGCGGCACCCGCACCTGCTCCACCACGCCGCCGACGAGGCGCGCGGCCGCGGCCCGCAGCCCTTCGATGTCCGTCGTCCCCTTCATCGCGCCCGAGTATGGGGACGGATGGCGCCGTCGTGCAACGGAAATCGGTCCTTTCCGCCGCGATGGGGCCGTTGGCCTCTTGTGGTGGGAGTGGCGGGCGCGCAGCGTAGGGGGTGCTGTTGGGCGGGGTCCACCGAGTGGCAGGAGGATGGCGGAGATGAGCACGGACATCGCGGTGGTGGCCTTCGGAGGGGTGTCGCGCGAGGTGCTGGCCGAGGGCCGGGCCCGGGTCGCGGCGGCGGTGCAGGGGGCCAACGCGCTCGTCGAGGCGCTGAAGGTCAGGCTGTCGGCCACCGGCGCGGGCGTTCTGGCGCAGGTGAACGCCGAGGTGGACGGCCGCCGGGTGCGGGTGCAGACGGCGGCGCCCGGTTTCGCGGAGGCGGTGGACGGGATCGGCGAGCGGCTGCGGCGGCGGATCGCAGCGGTCGGCGGGGCGTGGAAGCCGCGGGCGTGGACGCCGGGAGGGTCCGAGGAGGTGTCCGCCCCGGACGGCGCCCGGCGGATCGCCCGGGTCAAGTCCCCTTCGTTGGTGTGGTGTTCGCCGGACGCCGCGGTGCGCACCCTCGACGCGATGGACTACGACATCCACCTGTTCACCGACCCGGCCACCGAGACCGACGCCGTCGTCTACCGCACCGGCCCGACCGGCTACCGCCTCGCCCGTACGACGGCCGCCGCCCCGCCGCACCGCTGCGCCGTGCCGCTGACGCTCCACCCGCGCGGCGCCCGCCGCCTCACCGACGACGAGGCCGTCGCGAGTGCGGAGGCCGCCGAACTGCCGTTCCTCTTCTACGCCGACCCGGTCACCGGCCGCGGCCGCGTCCTCTACCGCCGCTTCGACGGCCACTTCGGCGTCATCGCGGGCGGCCGGCCGTGAGCAGACCCCGGCACGACCGCGCGGTGGGGAACGACGGCTCCGACGAAGGACTGCCCGAGGGCTGGACGATCGAGCGCATCCGCACCGCCTCGGGGGACTCCGAAGCCGAACTGCTCTCCCTCGCCCGGCTCGTCGTCGTCGAGGTGCACGGCCGCGCCGACCACGAGACCCTCCGGCCGAGCATCATCATCTCCTTCCACGGCCTCTGCCTCGTGAAGGCCGGCGACGACTGGTACATGGGGGACCTGGACTCCGACGGCTCGATCTCTTGCTGGTCCTCCTACGGCCCCGACCTGGGGGAGGCCATCCGCGGCCTGTGATCCTCCTCTGCGAGAATCGGCGCATGGCTGATCACGACGAAGACCGCGGCTACCTCCTCGACAACCGGCGGGCGGAGGCCGGCGTCCGCTTCGACGCCCTCGCCGAGATCTTCAACCCGGTGACGTTCCGGCACGTCGACCGGATCGGCCTCGGCCCGGGCATGCGGGTCTGGGAGGTCGGCGCCGGCGGCCCGTCCGTCCCGCTCGGGCTGGCGGAGCGCGTCGGCCCGACCGGGACGGTGGTCGCCACCGACATCGACGCCTCGTGGACGAGCGGCATCGCCGACGGCACGATCGAGGTGCTCACCCACGACGTCGTCGCCGACCCGCCGCCGCCCGGCGAGTTCGACCTCGTGCACGCCCGGCTCGTCCTCGTCCACGTCCCCGACCGCGCCGAGGCGCTGCGCCGCATGGTCGGGGCGCTGCGCCCCGGCGGCCGGCTCCTCCTGGAGGACGCCGACCCCGCGCTCATGCCGCTGATCTGCCCCGACGAGTCCGGCCCCGAGCAGCGGCTCGCCAACCGGCTGCGCAACGGCTTCCGCGAGCTGATGGCCTCGCGCGGCGCCGACCTCGCCTACGGGCGCACCCTGCCGCGCGTGCTGCGCGAGGCCGGGCTCGCCGACGTGCAGGCCGACGCGTACTTCCCGATCACCTCGCCCGCGTGCGCGGTGCTGGAGGCCTCGACGGTGCGGCACGTCCGGGGCCTCCTGGTCGAGAAGGGCCTCGCGACGGACGAGGAGATCGACCGGCACCTCGCGGCCGTCGAGAGCGGGAAGCTCGACCTGGCCACCGCCCCGCTGATCTCGGCCTGGGGCCGCCGCGTCTGACGTTCCGTCCGGTCCTCAGGCGGTGAGCAGGTCGACCAGCGCGGACACCCCGTCCGGCCCGTGGCCCGCCTCCGCCGCCCGGCGGGTGAGGGCGAGCGCGGCGTCCAGGACGGCGGTGTCCAGGCCCCGGGCGCGGGCCGTGTGGGCGACGTGCGCCAGACCGGCCGCGGCGGAGGCCACGCTGCTGCGGTCGCCCGGGTGCCGGCGGTCGTCGGCGCGCCGGGCGAAGTCGTCGATCAGCGGGGGCAGCAGGAGTGGCAAGCCCTGGGCGTACGGCGCGAGTTCGGCGCCGCTGATGCCCTCGGTGCGGGCGAGCGCGAGGGCGTGGACGTACCCGTGCACGGTGGTCCAGAACAGGTCCAGCAGGGCCGCGTCGAAGGCCGCCGCCCGTCCTGGGTCCGTGCCGACGTGGCGCACGGTGCCGAGGGTCCGGAGCGTCTCCCGATGCTCGGCGAAGGCCTCGGGGTCACCACTGAGCAGGATCGTGCCCCGGGGGCTGCCGATCGTCGGGGTGGGCGTGAGGATCGCGGCGTCGAGCAGACGGTAGTCACGGGCGTCGGTGGCGTTGGCGCGGGCGTCGTCGGGCGCGATCGAGGTGGCGTTGACGAGGGTCCGGCCGCGCAGCGCCGCCGCGGTGGTGTCCAGGACGGCCCGGGCGGCCGGCTGGTCGCGGACGCAGAGCAGGACGAGCGGTGAGCCGGCCACCGCCTCGGCGGCGCTCGCGGCCGACCGCGCACCGCGGGCGAGCAGGTCGGCGTCCCGGCCCGGCGTGCGGTTCCACACGGTGGTCGGATGCCCGGCGGCCAGCAGCGCCCCGGCAAGGGCCCGGCCCATCGGGCCCAGGCCCAGTACGGCAACGGCGGTGCGGGCAAGGGTGGTTGAGGAAGATCGTTCGTTCGGCATGCCGGTTACGCTAGACCTTCACGCCGACGTCAGAGTCAAGCCGGGACGCGGCGCCCGTCCCGTCCTCAGGAGGTGCCCGCGATGCGGATCGGAGAGCTCGCCCGGCGGACCGGCGTCACGCCGCGCGCCCTGCGCTACTACGAGGAGCAGGGGCTGCTCGCCCCCGAGCGCCGCCCCAGCGGCTACCGCGAGTACGGCGAGCGGGACGTGGACGCCGTCCACGGCATCCGAACCCTCCTCGCCGCCGGACTCAACAGCGCCGCGATCGCCGAGATCCTGCCGGGCCTGCCGCTCCCGGGCCGCCGCCGCCCCGGCCCGACCTGCCCGGAGCTGCTGGAGGGCCTGGCCCGCGAACGCGCCCGGATCACCCGGCAGATGGACGAGCTCGCCGCTGCCCGCGCCCTGCTGGACGAGATCATGGGTGCGGACGCGCCGAGTGAGGCGATCCGCCGGCGCGGAGCGTCGAACGCTTCGCCGTCGCGCGCCTGAGTGACCACGCAGTGAGTCCAAAAACTGCGGGTCGGGACGACCTACCGCCGGACCCGCACGCTCCCGCGCCCCGCCGAGGAGCACTTCCGCGTCGTCGCGTACGACCCGCCGCACCTGCTGACCGCGGACGGCGACTGCCCGGTCCACAGCCGCCGGAAGACGGGCGAGGACCGTCAGAGGCCGATGTCCACCGGGGCGCCGCTCAGTCCCATGCCGGGTCCTCCGTGAGCTTCTCGGCGATCCGGTCGTGGAAGCTCCGGCGCTCCAGCGCCCGCTCGACGTCGGCGACCACCCGGCTCAGCGGGTACGGGATCTCGGCCTCGATCTCGGCCAGCGCCGCCTCGGTGGCCCGCCACTCCGCCGCCAGCCGACCGGTGATCGCGCGGGCCTCGTCGGTGAGCGTCACTTTCTTGCTGCGCGCGTCATCGCCCGGGACGGTCCGCACCCAGCCCGCCGCGCGCATCGCGGCGACCTTCTGACTGAGCGCCGAGTGCGTCCGCCCGACCGACTCGGCCAGCTCGGTGATGGTCATCGGCCCGTGGGTGTGCAGCCGCAGGAGCTCCATGACGCGACCGCGGTGACGACGCGGGCGCTGGCCAACTGGGTGAGCACGATGCTCGGTTCGATGCCGAGGAGGGCTCTCGGGTCGTACGGCTGGAACAGCTCGGGATCGACGAACGGCGTGCCGGTCGAGATGGTGCCGACCCCGGAACCGACCACCGGGGTGGTCACGGTGAGCGGCACGCCGGTCTGCTCGGAGACCATGGCGGCGAGGGCGGGCAGCCGGGTGAGGTCGGGCGCCCGCCACCACAGCCCGGAGCCGTCGCCGGGCAGGCCGAGCAGCCGCGCGGCGCGCTCGGGCGTGTGGGCGAGCAGGAACAGCACCTGCTCGGTGGCCACCATGCCGGAGCGCTCCGCGAGCCCGAGCCACGAGGCCGAGACCACCCGCACACCCGCCCGGAGCGCCTCCAGGGTGTTCGCCAGCCCGAGGCCCAGGTCGTTGTGGAGGTGCGAGCCGAGGACGGCCTCCGGCCCGGCCGCCGCGCGGACTCCCGCGAACATCTCGGCCGCCTCGACCGGCAGTTGCCGCCCGACGGTGTCCGCGAGGATCACCGTGCCGGCGCCGAGGGCGGTGAACTCCCCTGCGGCGTCGCCCATCAGCCCGTGCTCCGCCCGGGAGGCGTCGGCCAGGCACACGTCGATCGCGACCGCGTCGTCCAGGTCGCGGGCGGCCTTGACCAGGTCCGCGCCCTGCGCGAGCGCCTCCCGCGCGCCCTGGTGGACCATCACCCGGGCCATCGCCTCGGACGCGGGCACGACCGCCATCACCCTGGCGTGCTCGGTCCCGCGCACCGAGGCGACGGCCTGCCGGACGTCGGCGGGCGTCGCCCGGCACACGGCGGCGACGCTCACCCGCCCCTCCGCCTCCACCGCCACCTGCCGCACCGCCTCGAACTCCTCGGCGCACACGGCCGGGAACCCCGCGGCGAACACGACGTGCCGGGGCCCGTCCGCCCCGAACACCGCCCCCTGCGCACACGCGAGCCGCACGCGGAACGAACCGGGCATCAACGTCTTCGCCTGCGCCCCGTCCCGGGCGGACTCCTCCCACACCACCATCCGCCCGGCCGACGCCGACTCCCGCACAACGTCCCGCATGGCGAGCTCCCTCGTGTGTCGGACCGGGGGAGACGTTAGGGGGAGGGGCGGCGCAGCAAAGGTGGAATGATCAATTTCGATCATGCGTGGCACTTATCATGGATCCCTGGACCGGAAGTTGCTCGATCCCGATCGAGATGGTGCGCGGGACCACACGGCGAGTGGGTCAGTGGCCCTCGTGGACACTCCGGACGGCCGCCGACAGCCGGAGGTCCGGCCGCCGGTGATGCATCCGCCACTGATCGGGCCGGCCGGGCGTGCGTTCGTGCACCGGCTCCGCTTCGTCGTCGTCCCCGACGATCTCGTAGAGGCGCACCATCACGATGTACAACTGACGCTCGGCGCTCCCCACGTGGCTGCGTCGGCCGAACGCGGCCATCATGGTCAACTTCGTCGCGGCATGGGAGGCCTGGCGGAAGATCTCCTGCATGAGCGGCCTCTGGCCCGGCTCGCTCACGGCGCGCGCCAGATTGGCCAGGTCCGCCGACAACTGCTTGGCAGCCATCCCGAGTTCGTCCAGCTCCCACGCCGGGTCGGCCCTCGTCTTGTGTCCGATCCGCGCCCGGGTCAGCTCGCCGGCCAGTTGCCGCGCGGTACGGGCTGCGCGCCGAAGTGCGTCGTCCGGTGGCCTTCCAGCGGGTGTCGGCCACCAGGGCGCGGCCCATGCCCGGTCGGTGGAACCGGACGGTGTGACTTGCTGCCACCGACGGACGCCCATCACCCGTCCGTCCGGTCCGGCCAGGTCTTCCCACACGGACTCGGGCAGCACCAGGATCGGCCCGGGATCGTTCCGGTGCAGGAATTCGTCCCGGACCGACCTGAGGAGACCGAGTTTCCGGCCCAGATCCCAGAGCACGCGTCGATCCGATGACCGGGTCCCCAGGACGCCGGCCAGGTAGCGCGGCCGGTGTTCCCGGGACAGCCCGGCCGCCACGAGGCGGAACCAGCGGGCGATCGACTCCCCGCCCGCGTTGTTCGGCAGCACGGCCATCAGTCCGTCGCCCTGCTCGACCCTGCAGTCCTGCCAGCCGACGACCCGCGAGCAGGCCTCCGTCACCGCGCGGAACCACGCGTCCCGGAACTCCTGGTCACGGTGGTTGCGGATGCCGGACCGCTCGCAGTCCACGACCACGACGACGCGGCGGACGGGCTCCTCCACCGGGCTCTCCTCCTCGGCGTCATCCCAGTCGTAGACGTTCCGGTCCAGCACCGGCTCAATGGACTCCGGATCGAGTTCGGGCGCGATCGAGGAGCCCCGCAGGGTCCTCAGGAAGCCCCGCAGCGATGGGCTCAGTCTGCCGACGTCCACTTCCGCGCCTCCGCGCGACGGCAGGCGGACACGCTCCAACTCCCGCGTCCAGACGCCCGCGTCGCTCGTGCCCGCGGTGCGGAGAATCGTGAGGGCCCAACGGATCAGGTCGCCGGTGACGGCCTCGGGCATGGGATTGGTCATGGGTGCGTCCTCCTCCGTTCCTCGTTGGTGGGGTCCTGCTGCTCGCCGGGTTGTCGGGGCCCGCGCTGCCGGCCGCGGCCGAGGTGGTCGCGAAGCCGTTTGACCCGCATGGAGACCGCGCCCTCGGAGAGTCCGAGGCGGGCCCCGATCTCCTTGTCCGTGAGTCCCAGGGCGCGCCAGCGGAAGATCTCCGCGAGGATCCGGCACTGTTCGGGGGTGAGGTCCGGCCCGAGGTCGGCGATCACCGTCTCGGACGCCGCCAGGTCGGGCACGATGTCGTCGTGGGCGCGGTCCTGCTGCACTTCCCCGCCGTCCACGATGTCGGGCAGCGCGTCGCCGAGCGGGACTTCGACGGCGGCACCCGCCGCGAACTCCCGGCACCAGCGTCGGTGGGCGCCGGGGAAGGCCAGCAGGACCGCGCCCACGAAGTAGGAGGCGAGCGTGGCACCGCCGGCGCAGCTCCAGCCGCCCTCGATCAAGGCCTTCTCCCGGAACCGCGTCCAGGCGAGGGCGACCGTCTCGCCGATCAGCGACTCCCGCTCGTCCACCCGATCGCGGAGGACCCGCCGCGTCCCGGCATCCGTGTCCAGGGGCCGGCCGGCGGTGAAACAGCGGTGGTGGATCTGCTCCGTGACGATCCAGTGCCGCAGCACCTTCGTGCCCGTGGCTATCATCGCGGCTTCGAACAGCACGTAGTCGGGGCCGGTCCAGCCGTCGGCGGCGAGCCGGTCGACGAGGTCCTGGTCCGCCTTCCGGCGCGCGAGCGAGTCGGCCGGGGCGCGGGCGGGCTCTCTGGCCGGTGCCGGGTACGGCGAAGCGCCGCTCCTCTCGACCTGCACCATCGACCCTCCCGCGTTGCGGCCCAGCACCACGCTGCTCCTGTCGGCGTTGTAGGCCCGCGGACGAGCACGATCCCACGCATCGTCACAATTCTTTCGGGAAAAGATTTTTGGGCCGCTCGCGTGGGTCCGGACGGTGCGCCCGACCTATGCCCGAAACGAACCGGGTCCGCCGGACCCGACCGCACCGCCAGGAGACGCGACCATGTCGCACGACCAGATCCCAGCTCAGGCCTCGTCGGACTCCCTCACGCAGCCCGAGCCCGTCGGCCCGGTCCTGGACGTCCGCGTCGGAGGGATCCGCCTGACGCTGGAGGTGCCGGCCCGCCTCCACCTCCTGGCGTCCGGCCTGATCACGTCCGGGACCGCCGCCGCCCTCGGGTACCTGCTCGCGGCGCGCTGAGCCCGGTGGGCCCCCACGGTCCTGATGCACAAGGGCCTGTGGGGGCTCCGACCGTCAGGCGTCGGAACGCGGACGGGTGCGGGGACGGGGCCGTTGGAGCGGATGCGAAGCAGCCGGATCCGGCACCGGATCAGCGCTGGGCGCGCCGGAAGGCGCCCGGGGTGCGGCCGGTCTCGCGGGTGAAGAACTTGCCGAAGTTGGTGGGCTCGCCGAAGCCGAGGGTGCGGCCGATGGTCGCGACGGGGAGGTCGGTGTGGGCGAGGAGGCGCTGGGCCTGCAACGCGACGCGGGCGTCGGCGAGTTGTTTGGCGGTGCGGCCGGTGGCGGCCAGGCAGGCGCGGGTGAGGGTGCGGGGGGAGTAGCCGAGGCGGGCGGCGTACTCCTCGACGGAGCGGGTGGTGGCGAAGGACCGTTCCAGTTCGCGCCGGAAGGCGAGGTAGAGGTCGGGGGAGGGTTCGCCGGTGGGGCCCGGGAGGCGGGCGATGCGGATGAGGAACGCGCCGAGGAGCTGGCGCAGCAGCGCGCTCGAAGGGTCGGCGGGGGCCGCGCCGGTCCGGAGCGCCGCGTACTCGGCTTCCAGCTCCGCCGCCGCCCGGTCGAAGGCGCCGAACTCACCGGGCGGCAGCTGCCACGCGACCGGGTCGAAGCCGTCGAGCGCGGCGTGCGTCGCGGGCAGTGGCGGTGGGAAGTCGGCGGTGAAGAGGAGCAGGACGGCGTCGAGTGCCGCCGGGCGGCCGTCGGCGCCGGACGGCAGGCGCTGCACCTGGCCGGGGCGCAGGTGCAGGAGCGTGCCGCGCGTGCAGGGGTGCGGGACGAAATCGACCATCGCGGTGCCCTCGCCGCCGCGCACGAGCACCAGCTGGTGGAAGTCGAGCCGGCTCGGCCGGCGGGCGACGGAGCTCTTCAGGCGCTGCTTCAGCGCCTCGAAGGTCAGGACCTCGACTCCCGGGTGTGCGGGGTCGGGGTTGTCGTAGGCGATCTCGATGACGTCGCGGTGTCCGTTTTCGACCATGGCGAGTCCCGACTCTACCTCGCCGGGGAGGCGGCCCCGGCGGGATCGTGGAGGCACGGCGGCCGAGGGCCGTCACCGTCACCACTACGACACGTGAGGATGTTTCACCATGTCCGTCCCCGTCATCACCGATCCCGCGCAGCTGCCGATCGCGTTCGAGCACGCCCTGAACGCCGGCGACGTCGACACCGTCCTGACCCTCTTCGCCCCGGACGCGGCCATGCGCACGGTGGCCGGCGAGTTCATCACGGGCACCGACGCGCTGCGTGCGGAGTTCGGCGGCACCGTCGCCGTCCACGGCAAGCTGACGAACGTCCGGCGGCACACGCTCGTCGGCGCGGGCAGTGCCCTGCTGGTCAACGACTGGACCCTGGAGGTCGACACCCCCGGCGGCGGGCGGACCGCCCGGACCGGCACCACCGCCAACATCGCCCGCCGGGACCCGTACGACGGCACCTGGCGCTTCGCGCTCCTCAACCCGCTCGGCACTGCCTGAGCCGTCGGGCGCGTCCGCGGTCAGTTCTCCAGGCTGACGGCCTCGTTGAGGGTGTGCACGCGTTCGGTGGCCCCGGGGTCGGCGCCGATCTCCGGGGCCCGCGCGATCAGGAGGTCCAGGAGCGCGAGGGCCGAGGCGCGTTCGCGCTGGGAGAGGGTGTCGGTGCCGGGGGCCGCGTTGGCGGCGTCGGTGACGGCGCGGTGGAGGCGGCGGACCCGTTCCGTCACCTCGGCGTCGCGGCTGAGCGGGCCGGTCCGGGCCATCAGCCGGTCGAGCACGGCGTCGATCTGCGAGGGCCCGCCGGGAGCGCTCCGGTGGCCGGCGCCGGTGTCGGTGCTGATGCCTGCGTGGCCCCTGGACCCGTCGCGGGACGGGAAGGCGGCGATCTCCGCGACGAGCACCCGGATGCGGTCGACGGTCGCGGGGTGGTGGGCGATGGTCGCGGCGTGCTCGTCGAGGAGCGTGCGCAGCGCGGTGATGGTTTCCGGCGCGCTCATGCCGTCGGCGACGGTGGGCAGCGGGGTCATCGGGGACTCCTGGGGGTCTGGCCGGGGCGGTCGCCGGTGGGACGCGGCGGGCCCGCAGTCGGGTGTGCGGGACCGGACGCGCTCGCCGCACGCCCCCATGCTCGGTCGGCGGGCCTCCCGCTGTCCTGCGGGACCCGTCGCACGGGTGATCCGGCCCGGCGGGTCCTGTGGAAACACCGTGCCCCGGACGGCGGCCGCTCGTGCCCGTTCGACGAACCGTCCAGGCCACTACCGCGCCCGCCTGGCCGGTATTCGACCGGTTACTCCACGTCGCCGCCGGGGAAGATCGACCAAGTCCGATCCGCGCATGACAGAAGGAGCCCGTCCATGGCCGACGACCAGCCCACCGAGACCACCGCCGACGAGCCCGAAGCCGGCGAGACCGCCGCCGCCGAGACCGCCGCCAAGCCGACAGCCGTCAAGGCCACCCAGCCGGTCGGCCATCAGAAGCTCGAGGTCAAGCACATCCAGGGGCAGGTCATCACCCACACGATCGTCAAGCCCCTGCCGGAGTGACAGGCCGAGGCGTGACCGCCCCGGCGCCTCGCGGCTGACCGGCACGCGACTACGCGGGGAAGCCGGGCGCACCGTGCTGTCACTGGGCCGCCCTTCACGGCAAGGGCGGCCCAGATCGCTGTCCGCGGCCGGCCCCGCAGGGCGGCCGCGGCTCTTCGATCTCGCTGCTGGTTGCTGCGCTGCATGTTTGACACGTCATCAGATGCAAGGAGTTCCTGTGGTGAATACCAAGGTCCCGATCGCCGCCGTGGTGGCCGTCGCCGCCGCGCTCGTGCTGGGCGGCGGCACGCAGGCCGTCGCCCAGCCCCAGGCCGGGACGGGCGCGGCGGCCTGCGCGGGGTGGACGAAGGTGGAGGCGGTCTCCTACCTGAGCCATGCCGACGGCAGCTACCGCCGGGCCCAGGGCACGGTCCGGAGCGTCGCGAAGGACACCTGTTTCATCGAGCTGGACGAGAACAAGTACGCCCCCGGCTGGTACACCGGCTGGGACGGTTACTGGAGCATCGCCAAGGAGAACGACAAGGGCGCGGTGTACAAGCAGTTCGCCAAGGCGGTGGTCAGGAGGGGCGACGGCGGCTACGTGGAGTCCCACCTCGTGGACCTGGACCAGCTGCGCGACGTCGCGGAGAGCGTGAACTGCGACGCGAGGGTCACCAAGGACCTCGCGGACGCCTGGCGGGCGGACATCCGCGTCTACGGCGAGCCGAACCGCCAGCGGACCGACTGGATCCGGACCTGGAACGAGGTGACCGGCTTCACCAACCTGGGCAGCCGGTGGCGCAAGGACCAGTGCGTCAAGCTCACCGGCAGCGCGACCAAGTGGGACGGCCACACCTTCTACGAGACCCCGCAGGGCCAGGGCGGCCACTACGACTGGGTCCGCGACGACGCGGTCAACCTCCGGCGCAAGTAGCCCGCGTCATCCACCGGTGCCCGCCCGCACCGCCCGCAGGTCGGAGCAGGTTCCTCGGCGAACCGCCCGCTGGGAAACCTGCTCCGGGCGGGCGCAGTGTTCACCACGCCGGTTGAAACGCCCTAGCCGAAGAGCCGGTCCAGGTGCTCGTCCAGGACGGCGAGTGCGTCGGCCTCGCGGTAGACGCCGAAGAGGACGGGCCAGCGCAGGCCCTCGACGACGGTGTGGAGGGCGCGGGCGGCGTGGTCGGGGTCGAGGTCGGCGGGGAGCTCGCCACGCTCCTGGCCGAGCCTCAGCTGCTGGGCGAGGAAGCCGGTGGCGCCTTCGTACACCATCGTCACGACGTCGCGCACGGACGGGTCGACGGCGCCGCGCGCGAGGATGGCCGCGCCCATCCGGGCGCCGTCGCGGCTCTGCTCGTCCAGCGGGAGCAGCTCGACCAGCAGCCGGCCGAGCAGCTCCCGCACCGTGGTGGGCATCCGGTCGCCGGCGAAGAGGCGGGCGAAGCGCGCGGTGAGCAGCTCGTGGTTGTACTCGATGGCGAAGCGCAGCATCTCGTCCTTGGTGGCGAAGTAGTGCTGCACCGCGCCCATCGAGACGCCGGCCTCGGCGGCGACGTCGCGCAGGCCGGCGCCCTCCAGGCCGCGGGTGGTGATGATCCGCAGCAGGGCGGCGGCGATGTGGCGGCGGCGTTCCTCGCGGTCGACCTGCTTGGGCATGGGCGGCGGTTCTCCCGTGACGATCCGTCTGGTGGTCCGGTACTGCGGCAGTCCGGCAGTGGGGCAGTTTGGCAATGCGGGTGCATTGCCAAGCATACGCGGCGGCTTTTACCATGCGAGTGCATGGTGAAAATCGGCGAGGCGAGGGGGCCCCGATGGTCGTGTCAGTCCCGTACGAGCGCGCGGTGGCGAGGAACGGCGAGGTGGAGATCGCCTACGAGGCGTTCGGCGAACCGGACGGGCGGCCGCTGCTGCTGATCGCCGGCCTGGACGGCCAGATGCTGTGGTGGTGGACGGACTTCTGCCGCCTGCTCGCCGGGCGGGGCTACCGGGTGGTCCGCTACGACCACCGCGACAGCGGCCTCTCCACGCACTTCACCGGGTACCGCGGCGCCCCCTACACGGCCCTCGACATGGCCGGGGACGCGCTCGCCGTCCTGGACGCGCTCGGCTGGCGCGACGCCCACCTCTGCGGCGCGTCCATGGGCGCCGGGCTCGGCCAGTACCTCGCGGCGACCGCGCCCGAACGGGTGCGCACGCTGACCTCCATGCTGTCGATCCCGGTCGACCGGCCGGCGAGCGCCCTCGCGTACGTCCACCCGCTGCGCCCGTTCAAGCTGGCGTTCCGCCGGTACGGGGACGACCGGGCGAGCCAGATCCGCCGGACCGTGGACGTGCTGCGGCTGACCTACCCGGACGGGGCCCGCTTCCCCGAGGAACAGGCCCGCGCGGTGGCCGCCGAGTGCCACGCCCGTCACCCGCACGATCCGACGGCCCGCCGCCGCCAGCTCGCCGCCTCGCGTGCCGTCCGCTTCCCGGCCCCGGGCCTGGCCGGGATCACCGCGCCCACCCTGGTGATCCACGGGGAGGACGACCCGCTGGTCCGTCCGGCCGGAGGACGGGCGGTGGCGGCGCGGATCCCGGGCGCCCGGTTCGTCGGCTACCCGGGGATGGGGCACAACCTGCCGGAGGAGCGGTGGACGGACATCGCCGACGAGCTCGACCGGCTGACGGCCGGTAGCCGGTAGCCGGTAGCCGGTGGCCGCCGGCGGCCCGCGGAGGCACGGGGGTCTTCCGCGGGCCGCCGCTCCGCCTGCCGCGCGGCGCGTCAGTCCGTGAGCTCGAACCGCGCGGCGATCTCCTCG
Organism: Kitasatospora sp. NPDC059408; assembly: GCF_042751525.1. Lineage (NCBI taxonomy): Bacteria > Bacillati > Actinomycetota > Actinomycetes > Kitasatosporales > Streptomycetaceae > Kitasatospora > Kitasatospora sp. NPDC059408. The sequence continues at coordinate 152,445 of NZ_JBHYWI010000002.1, read as the reverse complement.
ATGAGCGGCAGGTGCTCGTCCCAGGTCGCGCTGCCCATGCCGAGGATGAAGGCGGCGTTGCCGCGCACGGCGAAGTACTCCCGGGTGCGGTAGATGACGGCGCCGCTGCCGTGCCGGGTGAGGAAGTCCAGCGCGACGCCTTGGCGTCCGCCGAACCGGGCCTCGGTGCGCGTGAAGTCGCCGTAGCCGTGGGCCTCCAGTTTCTCCTGGGCGACGTCCGCGACCTTCTCGGCGGTCATGTCCCTGGCCGGGACCTTGAAGACGATCAGGTTCCGGCCGGGCCCGCCGGTGGCCCGCAGGATCTCCGGACCGTTCGCCGGGACGGGCGGCATCGCCTCCCAGCCGGCCGGGACGTGCAGGACGGCGCCGTACGGGACGATGGCCAGGGGCTTCCACGCAGTGGTGTCGGACATGGTGCGGGCCTCTCGGTTCGGTGCGGTTCTCATGTCGCCGGAGGTGATACCGGGAAACCGCGGCGCTGCGAACCTCGCATTCGGCGCGCCGCCCGGTATCGGTACCCGGTGACAGCAGGACGAGGGCCCGACCCGGGGAGACGGAGCACGATGAGCAACCACGAGGTGCGGGAGCGGCTCGTCACCGCGCACGGTCACCTGGTCGAGCGGGAGGTCGCCCGCTACCGCACCTGGCACCTCGACCGCGCGGACCTCCGCCAGTCCGGCATCCTCGGCCTGCTGATCGCCGCCCACCGCTTCGACCCGGACCGCGGCGCACCCTTCGCGGCGTACGCGCACACGTGGGTGCGGAAGGAGATCCAGCGGGCGATCGCGCAGCAGGAGTTCCCGGCCGTCGTCCCCGCCGACCTGGTCGGCCGGACGGTGGCACTGCGCGGCGCCCTCCGGGACAACGCCGACGACCTCGGCCTGGCGGCGGCGGCACTCGGCATCTCGCCGGGCACGGTGGCCGCGCTCCACCGGCAGCTGCGCACGGTCGCGCCGGAGGAGGACGAGGAACCGCCGGTACCCGGCCTCGGCCTCACCGATCCCGAACGCTCGGCCGTGGCAAGGGACTTCGCGACCGTCGCCCGCAAGGCCCTGGCACGCCTCGACCGGCGCGAGGCCGACGCGCTCGTCCTGCGCTACGGCCTGGACGGCGAGCCGGAGCGGTCGTTCCGCGAGGTCGGCCGGGCCCTGGGCGTCTCCGGCCACACCGCGAAGGCGCTCGTCACCCGGGCCCAGACGGAGCTCAGGCGGCTCCTGGACTGACGCCGGGCGGGACCGGACCGCCAGTCCCGGGCGTCCCCCGAAGGAGCCGCACGGACGGCGCACCCACGACGGCCGGGGCAGGCTGGCCGCATGAGGGTCGCTCCGGGGCGCGGTGAGGCGCTCATCGCCGGCGTCATGTTCGCCCTGACCATGGTGGCCGGCGCGGTGGACGCGATCACCTACCTCGGGCTCGGGCACGTCTTCGCCGCGCTCGCCACCGGGAACGTGCTGCTGCTCGGCTTCGGGGTGGCGGGTACGGCGGGGACGCCGCTCGCCGCGCCGGCGGCGGCGCTGGGGGCGTTCACGGCCGGGGTGCTGCTGGCCGATCGCGTGATCGTGGGCCGGCTCCGCGAGGGCCGGCGCTGGTTCGTGTCCATGCTGGGCACCGAGGCCGCGCTCATCGCCGCCGCCGGGGCCTGCACCATCGCCGCCGACGGCGCCGAGCGGCTGCCCACGCACGGGGTGGGCCTCCTCGTCCCGGTCCTGGCGGTCGCGATGGGCTGGCACAGCCGGATCATGGACCAGGCGCGGATCCCGGACATGCCGACGACGGTCCTGCAGACGGCCCTGGTGAAGGCGATCGTGGACACCCTCGCGTTCCGCCCGGCGGTACGGGCGGTGCCCCGGCTGACCCGGATGCGCCGGGTGGCGACGGTGGCGGGCATCCTGCTCGGCGGTGTCGGCGGGGCGCTGCTGCTGCGGCTCGGGGCCGGTCCCGGGTTGCTCGCCGTGGCCGGCTTCGAGGCGGCGGTCGTGGCGCTGTACTCGCGTGCTCCCCGCCTCCGGCCCGCCGAGGGTGACGCTCCGGCGGCGACGGGCTGAGGGCTCCTGCCCTGCCCGGGCCGCTCCGTTCGTCCGCGGTAACGATCCGGTGACGGGTGTGCACGGTGCGTGCAGGCGAGGATAGTTGGATGCGCTAATCTGACTAGCCGCCACCGGACTGACGCCTCATCAGTCACATGTCTGATCGGACGCGACCGGACCAGGCTCATGTGCACCGCAATTCGACCTCCTAGGGACGTGACGTGCATGGCTGACCCCACCGGCTCCGCGGGCTCCACCGGTTCCACCCCCGAGACGATCGAGGTCCACCTCGGCGACGGCACGACCGTCTACGCCGCCGTCCGAGACCCCCGGCCGGGAGGTGACGGCCGGACGGGACGCGACTCCGGTGACGCCGGCGCCGTCTCCACCGCCGTGCGGCACACCTTCGACCAGGTGCGCGAGACCGTCCAGGCCGTCGGCCAGTGGGCCAAGGACACCGCGGTGAAGTGCGGCGACCCGTCCTCGTTCGAGGTGGAGTTCGGGGTGACGCTCTCCGTCCAGGCCGGGCGGCTGATCGGCGTGCTGGCCGAGGCGGGCGGCGAGGCGAGCCTGAACGTCCGGCTCACCTGGGACCGCGCCGGCTCCGGCACCCCCACCGCCGCGTAGGGCGGCCCGCGTGGTCCTGAGAGCCGGCGGCCCGCACGACCCCGCCGTCTGGCTCGCCGACGGCGCCACGACCTTCCTGGGCAGCGGCTTCTTCGTCGCCCCCGGACTCGTCGTGACCTGCGCCCACGTCGTCCACGGACGCCGGCCGGTCACGGTGCACGGCGCGCTCGGCCCGGAGGAGGTCCTCTCCGTCGACCTGTGGCCGCCCGACCGGCCCGCCGGCAGCGCCTACTACCCCGCGCCCGACCTCGCCGTGCTGCGTACACCCGTCCGCGAGGGGCGGCCGGTCGCCGTCCTCGCCGCGACGGAGGCACCGGCCGGTACGGAGCTCTCCGCGCACGGCTTCACCACGGCCACCCCGGCGGACGGCGTGCAGCCGGACACCGCTCGGCTGACGGTGGCCGGGCTGTCGGGCGGCTTCGTCCGGCTCGTGAACGGGTGGATCCGCAAGGGGCTCAGCGGGAGCATGGTGGTCGCCCCGGGCAGCGGGCAGGTGGTCGGTGTGGTCAAGGGGACCGAGGACGACGGCGACCCGGTGGGTGGGTGGATGACCCCGGTCGGGCAGCTGCGCGCGCTGCTGGACCTGCCGACGGCTGCTGCGAGCCCGGCTGCTGCCTACCGCATGGCGGGACGCCAGGAGTGGGCCGACGCGCTGTTCCGAATACCGGCGCTGGACGACGAGCGGGTGCGCCACGACCTCGTCCGCCGGATCAACGACACACTCCCCGCCGAGCAGGGCATCCGTCCGCGCGGCGACTCGCTCGCCCTGCCCCACCTGGAACTGATCGCCGGCGCCTGCCTGGACAACCTCGCCCCCTGCGACGCGCTCCGCGCCCTGGTCGCGGCGGTCCGACGGCTGGCCGGCGGGCACCGGGCGGTGGGCGACCTGGAGCTCCTGCTCGCGACGAGCTGCGGAGGGGGCACACATGCGGCAGCTTGACGAGCGCGCGGTGCACGTCCTGGCGGCGGCGTTGAAGGACATCCCGCTGCTGGAGAACGTCGATCGACGTGTCGACCTCGTGCACAGCATCCGACAGGCTCCCGGGGTGCTGGAGTTCGAGGTCGCATCGGACAACGGGACACACACGCACCTCACGCGGATCACTCGCGCGTGCATCGAGCACCGCAACGCCCCTGCGGCCCGTCGCGCGCTCTACGAGGAGGCCCGGCGCCTCGCCGGCGGTCAACGAGCGGTCTCCTGGCTGAGGTTCTTCAACGCCGTGCTCGATTCGCGGCACCCGGACTCCTTCAAGATGTGGCTGCTGGAGCGCGGCGGGCTGTTGCTCGCGCAGGGCTGGGGGAGCGCCACGGCCCCCGGTGTCCCCGACCCGTTGAGCGAGTTCACGTGGCTCGTGGTCGGCGGGTCGCGGACGCAGATCCAGGCGTACTGCGCCGAGATCGACGGACTTCCGGACAACACGGTCGCTGACCCGGTCGTACCTCCGCCGGACGGGGAGTCACCGGCACCCGAGAAGGAAGAACCCCCGAGCCGCCGCCGCAAACGGTGGCTGCTCGCTGGTGCCGGTGCCGTCGTCGTCCTGGCCGTGGTGATCTGGGCCTTCGTCTCGGCCGGCGGCGACCTGCCGACGGTGTCGCGGCAAGTGGAGTGGCCCACGACGACGCTCTCGCTGGACCCGCACGACGGGCAGCAGTCTGTGACCGGCAGCGTGGCCGATGTGCCCGCCGGGCGCACCCGCGTAACGCTTCCGCTGAATCTGAGCGACCTGAACCCGAGCGGCGGAGCTTGCCCGGGGACGACGGTGGACGTGTCGATCGAAGGTCAGGAGTTCCCCGGAACGCCGTTGGACGGCGTCGTCCACGCGAGCGTGCCAAAGGGCCGGACGAGCCTGAGCCTGAAGCTCACACTGCACACAACCAATAACTGCAAGTTTCTGATCAACTCGAGCACCGTCGACTTCGAGGGCTGAGGGGTTCCGCCGTGATCGCCAGTCGCCGTTCGCGCATGATCGCCGTCACCGTCGCCGTCATCCTGCCGCTGGTGCTCGTCGCCTGCTCGTCCGGACCGGACAAACCGGCGCCCTTCGACGGGACGGTCCGGGTCGGGTTCAAGACGGCGGCCCCCGGCATGTCCGTCCAGGATCCCAACGGCATCTTCCAGGGCTTCGAACCGAGGCTGGTCGACAAGGTGCTGGGCGACGCCCGCGTGAACTACTCCTCCGTCCCGCTCTCCGCGCAGACGTGGCAGGACGCCCTGCTGGACGGCAACACCAACCACAACGGCGCCGACGTCGTCGTGGCGGACATCTCCGACACCGCCGACCGCGAGCAGAAGTTCGACCTCGCCGGGCCGTACCTGAAGACGCCGCTCGGTGCCCTGGCTCCGGCCGCGCGCCCCGTCGCGGTGCAGCGCCAGGAGGACCTGACCCCGCTGCGGGTCTGCACGATCGCGAAGACCACCGCCCGAGCGCTGATCGACAACGAGGTCAAGCCCAAGGTGTCGGTCGACGCCCTCGTCCCCGACGACTGCCTGAAGGCGCTGGACGACGGCAGCGCGGACGTCTTCGTCTCCGACTACCTCGTCCTGCGCGGCATGGCCGTCAACGTCAAGGTGAACGGCCAGGCCCCGTACGTCATGGCGGAGGGCCGGTTCGGCAGAGTACAGACGCTGGTCGCCGCGCTGCCCCCGGGGCACACCTCGGCCTGCCGATGGCTGCGGGGGCGGCTCGACGCGTACGTCAAGAGCCAGGCGTGGGCGACGGAGCTGCGCAGCAACTTCGCCTTCGGCCCCGACGTGTCGGACGACAACCTGCGCCAGGACTTCCAGCCGCTGATCAGCGCCTCGGACAACCTCTGCGCGAAATGACCGGGACGGTCCGCCGGTTCGTCCACGAGTGATCTTCCAACTCACGTACAGTGACGGGGAGGTGGCGGAACGGCGCGAGGAGGGTGCGGCGGCATGGCCGAGGAGAGCATCGCGGATGCGGTGGAGACGGTGCGGCGGTACTACGGGAGCAGCGAGGTCGACGGGTTCTACTCCGCCGTGTGGGGCGGGGAGAACATCCACACCGGCATCTACCTCGACGCCCACGAGCCGGTCGGGACGGCGTCCCGGCGGACGTGCGAACGGGCGGCGGCGAAGGTCGCGCACCGGCTGCGGACCCCGGGGGTCACGGTGCTGGACCTCGGCTCCGGGTACGGCGGGCCGACCCGTTTCCTGGCCGGGACGTTCGGCTGCCGGGTGACGGCGCTCAACATCAGCGAGCCGCAGAACGAGCGCCACCGCCGCACGAACGCGGAGCGCGGGCTCGACGGACTGATCGAGGTCGTGACCGGCTCGTTCCAGGAAATCCCGTTCCCCGACGGGCACTTCGACGTGGTGTGGTCGCAGGAGGCGTTCTGCCACAGCCCCGACCGCGACCGCCTGCTGAGCGAAGCGGCCCGCGTCCTGCGGCCGGACGGCGACCTCGTGTTCACCGACGTCATGGCGGCGGACGGCGTCGCGCCCGAGTCGCTGCGCGAGGTGGTGGCGCGCCTCCAGGTGGAGAGCCTCGCCACCCCGGGCTACTACGAGAAGCGGCTGCCCGAAGTCGGCCTGAGCGGCGTGGACTTCGACGACCGCAGCGAGCAACTCCTCACGCACTACGTCCGGCTGGAGGAGGAGACCCGCCGCCAGGCCGACGCCCTGCGCGACCTCGTCGGCCCGGTGTACCTGGAGGGCCTGCTGGAGAACCTCCCCCGGTGGGTGGCCGCCTGCCGAGCGGGCCGCCTGAGCTGGGGCATCTTCCACGCCCACGGCGACTGACCGCCCGGGCCCGCGGCCGGCCCCGGTGCGGGGACCGGCCGTGGGCGTCGGGGCCTCGGCGACGTGTCAGTGCTCGTCGTCGAGGTGGATGGCCAGGATGTTCGGGGTCGTCTTCGTGAAGTAGGCGCCGTTGGCCACGTAGGCGGTGCCGTCGTGGATCACCAGGGAGGTGGGGTTCTGCAGGCCGTCGTCCTTGCGGACGACGGTGTAGGTGTGGTCGGGGTGGATCCCGGGGTGAACGCGGACCACCTCGTTGCTGCCGTTGAGCGCGGCCAGGAGCTCGTCACCGTGGCCGGTGAACGCGAAGTCGTCGACGGTGGACAGGTTGTCCGCCCGGACCTCGGGCCGCCCGGACCGGCCGTCCCGCAGGATCGGGATCCGCACGATCGTGCCATTGACGGAGTTCGAGACCCAGACCGCGTGGTGGTGGAGCTTCAGGCCGTTGGCGCCGAAGCCCTTGGCCGCGAGCAGGGCGTCGTCCGAGAAGACGGTCGGGGTCCCGCCGGTGGTGGGCACCGTCCAGACCCGGCCGAGGGCGCTGTCGCTGATGTAGAGCAGGCCGCTGCGCCCGTCCAGCGCGATGCTGTTGGGCAGACTGTTGTTGGGGAGCTGGGCGACCTGCTCGGGGGTCGTCGTGTGCGGTCGCAGCCGCCAGACGCCGGTCTGGTCCGTGTCGCCGTTCGCGTACAGGAAGAACAGGGTGCCGTCCTGGGCCCGGACCAGGCCCATGGTGACCGGGTGGCCCACCAGCGGCGTGCCGCCCCCGGTGCCGTCCGGTACGGGCATCCGCACCAGGATCCGCACCCGGCCGTCGGTGCCGACCCGGGCCACCTGCTGGGCGAGCGAGAGCGTCACGTCGAAGGAGCCGTCGGGCTCCTGGACGATGTTCTCCGGCGTCTGCTTCAGCTGGTCGCCGTAGGTGAAGCAGGCCACGACGTCGGGCGAGCCGCAGTCCGTCGCCGTCGCGGAGGCGGGCGCGGCCGCGAACGTCGCGAAGGCTCCTGCGGCCAGGGCGAGAGTGGCCGCCCTTGTCGTCAACTTCTTCAAAGCATCCCCCTGAGACGTGTGGTGACCATGTGTCAGGTCACCGGACTCATACGATGATGCTCAAAGTAGCAGCCGTGACTGAGGGGAAAACCGGGAAGGAGCTTTCCTCGCCTGTCAGGAAGCGGGCGGCGCGGGAGGGTGGTTGACGACGTCGCCGGGCGGGGCGACCTCGTCGTCGCTCCGATGTCCGTGGACGCTGCTCGGCCCAGCGTGCTCGGGGGCCCCGTCGGCGGAGCCCGGGGCCGTCATGACACCGGCCGCGCCCAGGGCCGCGAACGTGATGGACGCGGCGGAGACGCCCCGTTGCCAGGGAAATCTCAATACCCCTCCTGCGGGTCGCACCGGTCGGGCCACCTCGACTCGGCTTCGGTGGAGCACAAACCGTACTGCCCGCCCCTGGGACCTCGGGTATTCCGGTCCGTTGATCCCTCGATCGGATGATTCCGCGTTCGAGCGGTTCAGGCGGATTCCCGGCCCGCCGCCGCCACAGCGGCGGCGCGGCGCAGCGCCGTCGTGGCGATGGACAGGAACTCCGGTGATCGGACGGCTGCCGGGACGCTCCGGAGACTCGGGCCATGACCGACACCCGCACCGACGCCCGCACCGAAATCCGCACCACCACCCGCACCACCGCCCTCGTCATCGGCGCCTCCCGCACCCTCGACCTGCTCTTCGTCAACGCCGCGATCACCCGCGGCGACCTCCCGATCGGGGACGTCCCGACGGACGTGTTCACCGAGGTCATGGTGACCAACGCGCTCGCCCCGATGCGCGTCGTGGAGGTGCTCTGCGCGCTGGTCGCACCGGCCGGGACCATCGGCGTCATGTCCACCGACCAGGGCAGCCTCACCCTCGACACCGACGGCGGCCAGGACCAGTACCGGGCCGGCAAGTCCGCGCTGAACCAGCTCGTGCGCTGCTATGCTGCCCGCCACACCGCCGACGGCCGGACCCTGATCCTCATGGACCCGGGCTGGGTGCGGACCGAACTCGGCGGCCCCGAAGCCGATCTCAGCGTGGAGGAGAGCGTTCCCGGCGTGGCCGGGACGACCGAGCAGCACCGGGGCACGCCCGGTCTGCACTTCGTCGACCACCAGGGGCGGGCCGTGCCCTGGTGACCGTCGGCGGAGTGGCCCCGCGGCTCGACCCCGGTCGACCACGTTCGGCCACGGACACAACGGCAGCACCGGAACGCAAACTGGAATCCGTCCGCTGTTGGTCCGACGGTCGCGCGTGTTCTCTACACTGGGGCCACCGCAGATCACTGTAGGTGATGGAATCGCCGGCCCTGCCCGGCCCGTCCGCCTCTGAGCGAAAGGCCGTCCGATGGCCCCGCGTCTGTCCGTCGTCGTCCCGATCTACAACGTCGAGCGCTACCTCGAAGAGTGCCTCGACTCGATCGCGGGCCAGTCCTTCGAGGATTTCGAGTGCGTCATGGTCGACGACGGCTCGACCGACGACAGCGCCCTCCTCGCCAAGGCGTACGCCGAGCAGGACCCCCGCTTCCGGCTGGTCCAGCAGACGAACAAGGGCCTCGGCGCCGCCCGCAACACCGGCTGGCGCCACCTCACCCCCGGCACCGAGTACCTGACCTTCGTCGACAGCGACGACACCCTGCCGCCGCACGCCTACCAGCTCATGATCCGCACGCTGGACGACACCGGATCCGACTTCGCCACCGGCAACGCCATGCGCCTGCGCACCAGCGGACTCACCCCCTCGCACGGCCACCGCCGCCCGTTCCGCGAGACCCGGCTGCGCACCCACGTCAGCGAACTGCCCGCGCTCGTCACCGACCGCACCGCCTGGAACAAGGTCTACCGGCGCTCGTTCTTCGACGGCGCGGGCATCCTCTACCCCGAGGGCCTCCTGTACGAGGACGCCCCGGTCAGCGTGCCGCACCACTTCCTCGCCGAGCGCGTCGACGTCATCTCCGAGCCGATCTACCACTGGCGGGTGCGCGAGGACGGCGCGCTGTCCATCACCCAGCGCAAGACCGACCCGCGCGGCCTGATCGACCGGGTCCGCTCGATGGAACTGGTCCGGGAATGGCTGACGGCCCGCCCCGAGCCGCAGTTCGCCGAGCACCTGCGCGCCTACGACCGGAACTGCCTGGTCGAGGAGATCCCGATGTTCTTCTGGTCCCTCCCGGACGGCGACCGCCCCTACTGGGAGGTCTACCAGCGGCACGTGAGCCGGCTGCTCCTGGCCATCGGCTCCGAGCAGCTGGCCGGACTGAACGCCCAGCTGCGGCTCAAGTACAGCCTGACGCTGGCCGACCGGATGCGGCGCTTCGTGGCCCTCCAGCGCCTGCACCGCATCGTCCGCCGCACCCGCCAGGCCGCCCGCCGCTGAGCCGGGGGCCGCCCGCCGCTGAGCCGGGGGCCGGGGGCCGGGGGCCGCTGAGCCCGGGGGCCGCGCGCCGCTGAGCCCGGGGGCCGGGGCCGGGCGTGGTGTGCGTGCTCCGGCCGCGGGCCCGTCCCGCCCGTACGGCGTAGCACCGAGTGTCGGAGGCCGGACGGCCGGGCGCCGGTGCACATAGTGCGGTCATGACCCGCATGCGCATCGCTGCCCTCTGTACCGCGACCCTGCTCGCCTCCACCCTCCACCTGTCGGCCGGGCCCGCGACGGCCGCCGGGCCCGGGCACCCGCAGCACCGGTGCGCCGCCTCGCCCGACCCGGGGAGCGGGCAGGCCGGGAAGGTGCTCGACGCCGTCCGCCGGGCGAAGGAGGAACTCGACCTCAACTCCGTCCTGCTGAAGGTGACGGTGGACGGGCGGGAGGTGGTCACCGGGGCGGTGGGGGAGTCCATGACCGGGGTGCCGGCCACCGCCGACATGCACTTCCGCGTCGGGTCGGTGGCGTTCTCCTACATGGGCGTGGTGCTCCTGCAACTCGTCGAGGAGGGGAAGGTGGGCCTGGACGACCCGGTGTCGCGCTGGCTGCCCGACCTTCCGCACGCCGAGGAGATCACCCTGCGGATGCTCGGCTCCACCACCTCCGGGCTGCACGACTACGTCCCCGACCCCGTCTTCCAGAACGCCTACCTCGCCGACCCGTTCCGGGAGTGGACCGAGGCCGAGCTCGTCGGCGTCTCCACCGCCCACGACCTCTGGTACGCGCCCGGCACCAACTGGAGCTACTCGCACGCCAACTTCATGCTGCTCGGCGAGGCGCTCGCGAAGATCACCGGTGAACCGCTGGACGGACTGCTGCGCCGACGGGTGATGGACCGCCTCGACCTGCGTCAGACCCGCAACGGTTTCACCCCCGACCTGCCGACCCCCGTGCTGCACGGTTTCACCGCGGCGCGCGGCCGCTACGAGGAGGTCACCTTCTGGAACCCGTCCTGGACCGCCGCGCGCGGAGCGGTCCTCTCCAGCGACATCTGCGACCTGGCCCGCTCCGCGCAGGCCATCGGCGCCGGTGAACTGCTCTCGCCCAGCAGCTACCGGACGCAGCTGAACCCGGGGACGGTCGGCCTCGGGCACGCGACCAAGACCTGCCCGGCGGACATCTGCAGGACCAACACGGAGGCCGAGCACTTCGGCCTCGGGGTGTTCGTGCGGAACGGCTGGGTGCTGCAGAACCCGTTCCTGCCCGGGTACGCCGCCGTCCAGGCCTACCTGCCGGACTGCCGCCTCGCGATCGCCGTCGCCACCACCCAGGGCCCCACGACGACGGACGGCCAGCCGGCGCAGACCATCGCCGCCCGGATCTCGGAGCTCCTGGCCCCGGACCACCCGCTGGCACCCTGAGGCACCCTTCCCAGCCGTCGGCGCCCCCGTGGCCGCTCCTCCGGAGTCGACCGCAGCGAGCGGCCCGGGTGTGCGCCACCATGCCGGAATGTACGCACGACTCCTTCACAAGGCTCCGCCGTCCCGGCCGGGTTCCGCCCCCGCTGAGGCCCGTATTCCGCCTCGTAGCAAGGCTGTGACAAAGGAGTGACAGGGCTGCGCGGACTTCTGTTCGGTTCTCTCATGTCGTGCACGTATGGTCGCCACATGCGAGAGAAGCGGCGGGGAACAGGTGTGAACAAGCTCGGGGCCGGTGTGCGGCTGCTCGGTGTGAGCGGCATAGCCGGGGTGGTCGTGGCGGGCATAGCCCTGCCGGCCGTGGGGGCCGTCGGCCTCGGGGCGCAATCGGCCGCGGACGACTTCCAGAACCTCCCGGACGACTTCAAGACCCCGCCGCTGTCCCAGGCCTCGACGATCTACGACGCGCAGGGCGGCGTGATCGCCACCGTCTACGACCGCGACCGCACGATCGTCCCGGGGGACCAGATCTCCCCGCTGGTGAAGACGGCCCTCGTGGACATCGAGGACAACCGCTACTTCGAGCACGGCGCGATCGACCTCAAGGGCGTCCTCCGGGCCCTGAACAAGAACGCCGCCACGGGCAGCAGCCAGGGCGCCTCCACGCTCACGCAGCAGTACGTGAAGAACGTCTTCGTCGAGGAGGCGGGCGACGACCCGGCGAAGGTCCAGGAGGCGCAGCGGCAGACGGTCGGCCGCAAGATCCAGGAGCTGAAGTACGCGATCAAGGTCGAGGAGACCCTCAGCAAGGACCAGATCCTCACCAACTACCTGAACATCACGTACTTCGGGCAGCACGCCTACGGCATCGAGGCGGCGGCCCACCGCTACTTCGGCGTCCACGCGAAGGACCTCACCCTGCCGCAGGCCGCGCTGCTGGCGGGCCTGGAGCAGTCCCCGAGCGGCTACGACCCGGTGGCCCACCCGGACGACGCCAAGACCCGGCGCGACACCGTGCTGAAGAAGATGGCCGAGTTCGGGCACATCACCAAGGACCAGGAGCAGCAGGCGATCGCGAGCCCGCTGGGGCTGAACATCCAGTCGTCGCCGCAGGGTTGCATCACGGCCAAGCAGGGCGAGGGCTTCTTCTGCGACTACGCGCGCCAGGTGGTGCTGACCGACCCGGCGTTCGGGAAGAACGCGGCCGAGCGGAAGGCGCTGTGGAACCGCGGTGGCCTGCAGATCCGCACCACGCTCGACCCCAAGGCGCAGGCGGCGCTCAACGACTCGGTGACCAAGGGCGTGAACCCGGGCGACCTGGCGGCGACGGCGATGAGCATCGTCCAGCCGGGCACCGGCAAGATCCTCGCGATGGGCCAGAGCCGCCCGTACGGCGTCGACGACTCCAAGCACGAGACCCAGATCAACTACAACGTCGAGAAGTCGATGGGCGGCGGGTCCGGCTTCCAGACCGGGTCGACGTTCAAGCCGATCGTCGCGGCGGCGGCCCTGGAGGCCGGCATCGCGCCGAGCCAGAGCTACACCACGGACTACAGCATCCCGTGGCCGGCGATGAAGGACTGCAACGGCGGCAAGTTCCCGTCGACCGAGTCGCTGCACAACGACAGCCCGAACCTCAAGGGCCAGTTCGACATGAAGACGGCGATGGCGCAGTCGGTCAACACCTACTTCGCGAAGCTGGAGGCCGACGCCGGGCTGTGCTCCGTCGCCCAGATGACCAACAAGCTGGGCATCACGGCGCAGGCCGGCGGCGAGAAGCTCCAGGTGGTGCCGTCGATGACGCTGGGCAGCAACTCCCTGACCCCGCTGGAGATGGCGAACGTCTACGCGACGTTCGCCGCGCACGGCACCTACTGCAAGCCGACCGCGATCACCGCGGTGACCGGCCCGGACGGCAAGCAGCTGGCGGTGCCGGACGCGAACTGCACCTCCGTGATGTCCTCGGACACGGCCGACACCGTCACCACGATGCTCAAGGGCGTGGTCGAGGACGGCACCGGCAAGCCGGCCGGTCTCTCCGGCCGCGACAGCGCGGGCAAGACCGGCACCACCAACGGCAGCCGCCAGGTGTGGTTCGTCGGCTACACCCCCGAGATGGCGGGCGCGACGGTCGTCAGTGACACGGCCGTCCAGAAGCCGCTGGACGGGCAGCGGATCGGCGGCCACGTCGTCGACCAGGCCTTCGGCGGCACGCTGGCCGGGCCGATCTGGAGCGGTGCCATGGACGGCGCGCTGAGCGGCGTGCCGGCGGGCACGCTGACGACGGTGCCGCTGCCGTAGCGGCGGACTGCCGTAGCCGTCGGATCGTCGCGGCCCCGCCGCTCGCCCGAACCGAGGGAGCGGCGGGGCCGTTCCGTCGCTTACGCGTGGGTGGCCTCGTAGTCGGGAGCTGCTGCGGCGGCCGGGGCTTCCGGCACCTTCGGGCGCAACGCGTACGTCAGGACGGCCAGGGCGGCGAAGATCCCCGCCGCGACGGCACCGGTGACGTGCAGCGCGGAGGTGAACGCCTCGCGCGCGGTGTGCAGGAGGTCCGCGGCCCGCCCGGCCGGGAGGTGCCCGGCCGCGGCGACCGCGCCCGCGAGGGAGTCGGAGGTGCCGTGCGTGCGGGCGCGGTAGACCGCTGCGGCCAGCGCGCCGAGGAGTGCGAAGCCCAGCGAGCCGCCGAAGTAGTTGCCGGTCTCCGACATCGCCGCGGCCGATCCGGCACGCTCCGGCGGGACGGAACCCATGACGAGCCCGGTGCCGAGCGCGAACAGCGGGCCGGTGCCGAGCGCCAGGACGGCGACGCCGGTGATGACCAGCGGCAGGCTGCCGGGACCGTCCACGACCGCCAGCAGCAGGCCGCCGAGCGCGGAGAGCGCCAGCCCGCCGGCGATCGCGGTCGACCGGCTCACCCGCCGGGCCAGGAGCGGCGAGGCCATCGTGCCCACCGCCACGGCCAGGCCCATCGGCGCGAACAGCACGGCGGACGCGAGCGGCGAGTGGCCGAGGACGCTCTGCAGGTACTGCGTCACCAGCAGGCCCGTCCCGGCCATCGCCACGCCGGCGAACACCAGCGCGACGAGGACGGCCGTGAACGGGCGGCTGCGCAGCAGGCGGAGGTCCAACAGGGGCGTTTCCAGGCGTAGTTGGCGCTGGACGAACAGCGCGCCGACCACCGTGCCCACGGCCAGGGCCGCAGAAGGCACGGCGGGCGAGCTCCCGACCGCCAGCTGCTTGAGCCCGTAGACCACCAGGAGCACCGCCACCAGCGACAGCCCCACCCCGGCGAGGTCCAGCCGCCCCGACCGGTCGCCGCGGAACTCCGGCAGCAGGAACGGCCCGGTCAGCAGCAGCACCGCCATCGCCGGCACGGCGGCCAGGAACACCGACCCCCACCAGAAGTGCTGGAGCAGGAACCCGGCGAGCACCGGCCCGAGCGCGCCCCCGGCGAACTGGCAGGTCGCCCACACCGCGATGGCCCGCCCGCGCTGCCGCCCGTCCCGGAACAGGTCGGTGATCAGCGCGAGCGTGGACGGCGCCAGCGTCGCCCCGGCGACGCCGAGCAGCGCCCGGACGGCGATCAGCACCAGCGGGTCGGTGGCGTAGGCCGCCACGACCGACAGCACCGCGAACGCCGCGGCGCCGGTGAGCAGCAGCCGCCGGCGGCCGATCCGGTCACCGAGGGTGCCCATCGTGATGACCAGCGCGGCCACCGTGAGCCCGTAGCCGTCGCTGATCCACAGCTGCTGGACGTTGGTGGCACCCAGGTCCGCGCTCAGCCGCGGGAGCGCGAGCAGCAGCGCCGTCACGTCCATCGCGACCAGCAGGGTGGGCAGCATCAGGACGGCCAGGGCCGCCCAGGGCCGTTCGACTCGCATCTTCGTAACCTCCGGATCTCCGTACGTTGCGCGGGCTGGTCGGAGCCGGGGGAGCGTTCTTGACATCCGCCGGACGCGCGAGGGCCGTGCGACGGGAAGAGTCGTGGGAAATTTCTCCGGGAAACGTCCCGAGCGATGTCAAGACGGCGTCGGCGGCTCCGACCAACCGGTCGAGAGGGCCCCGCCGGGGCCCGCGCACCACGAGGAGCACGCGATGAAGTTCGTGATCGGCCTGCACATCAACCCGGCCGTGCTGGACGCGCTGACCGACGAGGAGAAGGCGGCGATCGGCGCCGGCCACGGCCGGTTCATCGAGGCGCTGAAGGAGTCCGGCGAGCTGATCCTCACCCAGGCGCTGGTCGACCCGTCCCAGGCGGCCGTGGTGACCGTCCGGGACGGGCAGCCGGTGGTGACCGACGGCCCGTTCCTGGAGGCCAAGGAATTCCTCGGCGGCTTCTACCTCGTCGACTGCGAGGACAAGGACCGCGCGATCGAACTCGCGGCGCAGATCCCCGACGCCGCGATCCCGGGACTGGGGGTCGAGGTGCGCCAGGTCATGTTCTCCGACGGACACTTGGAGGCATGACGCACGGCACGACCCCCGGCAGTTCGCAGGGCATGATCCCCGGCACGACCCCCGGCACGACCCCCGGCCGTCCGCACGGCACGGCGGTGCACGAGTTCGAGGACCTGCTGCGTGAGCTCGCGCCGCAGGTCCTCGGCACGCTGGTGCGGCGGCACGGGCAGTTCGAGGGCTGCGAGGACGCCGTGCAGGAGGCCGTCCTCGCCGCCGCCGTGCAGTGGCCGGACGAGGGCGTGCCGGACAACCCGCGCGGCTGGCTGGTGACGGTCGCCTCCCGCCGCCTCGTCGACCGGATGCGCAGCGACCACGCGCGCCGCGAACGCGAGGCGGCGACGGCGTCCGAGGTGCGGCCCGAGGACGTGCCGGACAGCGACGACACGCTCGTCCTGCTGTTCCTGTGCTGCCACCCGACCCTGACCGCGGCCTCCCAGACCGCCCTGACCCTGCGGGCGGTCGGTGGCCTGACCACGGCCGAGATCGCGCGCGCGTTCCTGGTCCCGGAGGCCACGCTCGCGGCCAGGATCAGCCGGGCCAAGCAGCGCATCAAGGCCGCCGGCAGCTCGTTCGCGCTCCCCGAGGGCGAGGAGCGCGAGGAGCGGCTGCGGGTGGTCCTGCACGTCCTCTACCTGATCTTCAACGAGGGCTACACCGCCTCCTCGGGCACCGACCTCGACCGCCCCGACCTCGCCCGCGAGGCGATCCGCCTCACCCGCACGGTGCACGCCCAGCTGCCCGACGACCCCGAGGTCGCCGGTCTGCTCGCCCTGATGCTCCTCACCCACGCCCGCCGCGAGGCCCGTACGACCTCCGCCGGCGACCTGGTACCCCTCGCCGACCAGGACCGGACGGCCTGGGACCGCACCCTGCTCGACGAGGGCCTCGCCCTCGCCAAGGCGTCCCTGGCCGGCCCCGCCCTCGGCCCGTACCAGCTCCAGTCCGCGATCGCCGCGACGCACGCGGCGGCGGCGACGGCCGAGGAGACCGACTGGCACCAGGTGCGCGCGCTGTACCTGATCCTCGAACGCATCGCCCCCAACCCGATGGTCACCCTCAACCGCGCGATCGCCCTCGCCGAAACCGAGGGCCCCGAGGCCGGCCTGGCCCTCCTCGCCACCCTCGACGCCGACCCGAGGATGGCCACCCACCACCGCCTCCTCTCCGTCCGCGCCCACCTCCTGGAACGCACCGGCGACCGGACCGCCGCCCGCGACCACTACCGCCGCGCGGCCAGGGCCACGGCGAGCACCGCCGAACAGCGCTACCTGGAGTCGCGGGCGGCGCGGCTGCGGCCGTAGCCCTGCGGGCGGCATCGCCCGGTTGAGTGCAATCCGGGCTTCGCGGGCGGTTGGTTGTGCCTCGAACCGGCGTGCCGCTCGCGCCGCGGCCTGGGATTGGTTTCGCGGTACTGTGGGTGCCGGTTCCGGTGGTGGTGCCGGTTGGGCTTCAGGGGCGCTTGACCTGCGTGTTTTTGGGGGAGTGACACATGGCCGTCAGTCTCGACAAGGTCGAGCGGAGTGCACCTGCGCTGGTGAGCCTCTACAAGACGGCCGACGCCTCGGTGGAGCGGCGCGGGCTCAGCGGTCAGCGCGTCGCGGTGTACCTGGTGATCGACTACTCCGGTTCGATGAGGCCCTTTTACAAGGACGGCAGTGTCCAGGCGCTCGCCGACCGGGTCCTGGGACTGTCGGCCAATCTGGACGACGACGGGAGCGTGCCGGTCCTCTTCTTCTCCACCGAGGTCGACGCCCAGACCGAGATCACCTTGGAGGACCACGAGGGCCGGATCGACCGGATCGTGGCCGGCCTCGGTCACATGGGCAAGACCAGTTACCACGTGGCGATGGACGCGGTGGTCCGGCACTACCGCGAGAGCGGTGCCACGGCCCCGGCCCTCGTCCTGTTCCAGACGGACGGCGGGCCGATCAACAAGGGCGCGGCGGAAGCGCGCCTGTGCGAGGCGGCGAAGCTGCCGATCTTCTGGCAGTTCATCGGCTTCGGCGACCCGGACAGCAGGCAGTTCGACTTCCTGCGGAAGCTTGACGAGTTGGCGGTCCCGGAGAAGCGGCCCATCGACAACGCCGGTTTCTTCCATCTGGGGCGTGATCCTCAGGGGATCTCCGACGCGAAGCTGTACGACCTGATGCTCGCCGAGTTCCCCAGCTGGCTCGCGGCCGCCCGGGCCCAGGGCATTGCGCCGGAGGGACCGGAGCCGCAGACCACGGTTGCTCCACGCACCGAGCACCGCGGGACCCTGCCCGAAAGCCGGGAGCGCCGGGGCCTCTGGGCAGGTCTGACCAAGTGGCTGGGAAGGTGACACGGCACCGGCCGGCGGCGTGAGCCCGGGTTTGGGGATCGCCCACACCCACCTGCACGGCCCCGAAGTCCTGGCGCAGACACCGCGGCGCAAGTAACTCGCCGGTAATTGCTGTCGGGGATCTTGGCGATGACGGTCGGCCATGCCCTCGACGTCTCAGTCTCCAAGATCCCCGACCTCGTCACCCGCGATCAGCCCTGCGTCTCCTCGCGGCGTCCGACAGCGGCCGCATCGGGTACGACGAGCAGCTTGCCGGTGGTACGCCGAGCCTCCAGATCGCTGTGGGCCTGGGCGGCCTCGGACAATGCGTAGCGGCCCGTTACGGTGACCTCAAGCGCCTTGGAGCGCACCCACTCGAACACATCGGCGGCCCGTCGGAGCAGTTCGGACCGATCGGCGATGAAGTCCCCGAGGCTGGGCCGGATCAGGGTCAGCGAACCGCCGTGGGCGAGCCGAATCGGATCAAACGGCGGCACGGCACCACTTGCCGCGCCGAAGAGCACGAGATGGCCGCGGGTTCGCAGGCTGGCGAGGCTCGCATCGAAGGTGTGCGCGCCGACGCCGTCGAAGACGACCGGCAGTCCCTGACCGCCGTTGAGCCGCCTCACCTCGGCTGCGAGATCGTCGACTGCGGAGGAAAGGATCACCTCGGCGGCCCCGGCACGCTTCGCCAGCTCGGCCTTCGCCGTGGTCGACGTCGTGCCGATCACCCTGCCGCCGAGTTGGGTGATGAGCTGGGTCAAAAGCAGCCCCATGCCGCCGGCAGCCGCATGGACGAGCACCGTGTCGCCCCCCTGAACCGGGTAGGCGTCCTTGACGAGATAGTGCGCGGTCATGCCTTGGAGGAGCACGGCGGCGGCTGTCTCGAAGCCGATATCGTCGGGCAGCGGCACCAGCCGGGAGGAGTCCACGACGGCCCGCTCGGCATACGTGCCGGGAATCTCCACCCAACCGACCCGGTCCCCGACCGCGACGTCAGTGACGCCGGGTCCGACTTCGACGACCGTGCCGGCGCCCTCGGCGCCCGGGGTGAAGGGCAGCGGGACGCTGTACCGGCCTTCGCGGTGGTAGACGTCGAGGAAGTTGACCCCGGATGCGGCGACCTCCACGACCGCTTGGCCCGGGCCCGGCGTCGGTTGATCGATATCGACCAGTCGCAGCACCTCGGGACCGCCCACTTCGGACATCTGAATCGCTCGCATGACCCCTCCTGAACGGGAAACTTCCCTCACCAACTCCACTCGTGACGATCCTATTTCCACTCGCGGTGAGGTGTCGTAGCCGTCACGTTCAGGTCAGCGACATGAAGCCGGCAGTGCCGCGGCAACTGCCCTGGAGCCCGAGGCTGCGGCCGAGCATCGTTCAGCGTGCCGGCTCAGGAGGCTCGGCGGGCCTGTCGAAGGAGGTATTCCCGTTCATCAACTGCCAGCGCTCAGACCGCCGTCTGAAGACGTTTGATGAACGCTAGGACTTCGGGGCCTGCGCGCCGAGCGCGGACGCACGCGCGGAGAGATCGTGATCCGCATCTGAAGCGGGCGCGGCATGGATGGGCCGGTCCGCCTGACGGCGGTGGCGGCGGCCGGCTCCGCCGCGGGGGTGGTCAGATCAGGAGCAGGGTCTTGCCCAGGGCGGTTCGGCTTTCGATCGCGGCGTGCGCGTCCGCGGCGCGCTCCAGCGGGAAGGTCTGTCCGATGACCGGCCGGACTCGGCCCGCGACCGCTTCTGCCATCACCTGTTCGGCCCACCGGTGCATCCGCGGCCGGAACCCGTAGAGCTGCTCGATTCCGATCACCTCGACTCCGCGCCTCCGCGCTTCCGCGGGCTCGATCACCGTCAGCTGACCGCTTGAGGCGCCGTGCACGGAGAACCGGCCGTGGTGGGCCGTCACCTCGAACGCGGCCCGGCCGATCTCCCCGCCCACGCCGTCGAACACGACGTCGACTCCCGCGCCGCCGGTCGCCCGGAGGACCTGCTCGGTCCAGTCCGGTGCGGAGTAGTCGACCGCGGCCTCGGCCCCCAGGCCGCGGATCAGGTCGAGCTTCCGTGCCCCACGGGCGATCCCGATGACCCTGGCCCCGGCCGCCAGAGCCAACTGGACCAGCAGGCTGCCGACACCGCCGGCCGCCGCCTCGACCAGCACCCACTCCCCGGCAGCGATCCGCGCCCCCTCGACGAGGCCCGTCGCG
This sequence comes from Kitasatospora sp. NPDC059408, assembly GCF_042751525.1. Classification (NCBI taxonomy): domain Bacteria; kingdom Bacillati; phylum Actinomycetota; class Actinomycetes; order Kitasatosporales; family Streptomycetaceae; genus Kitasatospora; species Kitasatospora sp. NPDC059408. The sequence continues at coordinate 132,262 of NZ_JBHYWI010000002.1, read as the reverse complement.
GTGCTGCCGTCCGTGTGCAAGGCTGCGGCCTCGCGCGGGCCCAGCCCTTCGGGTACCGGGATCAGGCTCTCCGCGTCGGCCGCCACCCGCTCGGCGAAGGCACCCGTCGCCCCGGCGTCGGCCAGAACGAGGCGGCCGATCCAGCTCGGATCCGTTCCTTCCCCGGTCGCGCTCACCCGGCCGGCCACCATGCCGCCCGGTACGTACGGCAGGTCGGGTCTGGCGTGCCACCGGTCGACGCCGCGGCGGATCTGCGTCTCGACGAACGTGATGCCCACGACGGACGCCTCGACCATCACCCGTCCCGGTCCGACGACCGGCTCCGGTGTCTCGCCCGGAACCAGAACCTCCGGGCCCCCGAAACGCACCGCCCGCACCGTTCGCATGGCTGATCACTCTCCTGTCTGGATGACGACGACTCCGACAACGCGGATTTCCTCGACCTCGACCGAGGTTCGGCCCCGGTGAAGTTCATGACCCCAAGGTAGAAGCTCAAGCCGACTTGAAGTCAAGCGCCGGAGTGCGGGACGAAATCCGCGACCCGGACGGGTGTCCCGTCTTCCTGCATGGCTCTCAAATAGCCGACTGGGAAGTGTTTGTTGCTGCGTCATGCCGCCCGTTCGGCGCCTACGGTCGTGTGTTCGACCTCCGGATAGACTGCGAAATCCCCGGCCCCGTAGCACGCACGAAGAGGGTCGACGAGTCCGTCCGCCCGTTGGCGGTCACTTCGGCACCTCGGCACGCGATCCCGCGCGGCCATGCCGCGAATCGCGTGCCGCAAGGCGAGCAGAGAGTAGGCATTCGTGAATCACCCTCAGACCACGTCGTCCGGCGGACTGCTGGTCATCGGCAGCGCCGCCGCTGCCGACGCTCCTGGAGCGGGTCTGTGCGCCGTTCGCTACGACGGCACCGGCGCCATGAGCCTCGTCCGGATATTGCCGCTGGACCACCCCTCCTATGCGGCTGTCGATCCGACACGCGGGGTCGTCCACGCCGTCCTGGAACGGGCGGTTGGAGGGGTCGCGTCCCTCCGGGTGGACACCGACACCGACATCGACATCGACACCGGGTTCCAGGGGCCGCCCTTCGTCGCTGCCAGTGGTGGCGCGGGCCCCTGTCACGTCGCGGTCCACCCCAGTGGTTCGCACGTCTTCGCGGCCCACTACGGCGATGGCGCCCTCTCGGTCGTTCCCATCGGCGCCGACGGCATGGTCGCTGCTGCCGGGCCGGTGCAGATTGTCCGGCACCCGGGCCGGGAGGCGTCCGGAGAACTCCTCACGGCCCCGCATGCCCACATGGCGGCTCCCTCGCCGGACGGGCGGTTCCTGCTGTGTACCGATCTCGGTACCGACCGGGTTTACGTCTATGCCTTCGATCCGGACAGCGGCCTGCTCAGCGCCCACCGGACGGTGCAACTGCCGGCGGGCAGAGGCCCTCGGCACCTCGTGTTCCATTCGTCGGGCCGGTACGCCCACGTTCTGAACGAACTCTCCTCGACCCTCACCGTCTGCACCTGGGACGGGCTCTCCGGCCGCCTCGAACCGGTTGCCGAGGTCGAGACCCGACAGGATCCGGGCGCGCCGAACGCCAACTCCGCCGCCGCGGTCCGGCTGTCCGGGGACGGCCGCTTCCTCTACACGACCAACCGCGGCGACGACGCGATCGCGATCCACGCCGTCCACGACGACGGCGCGTCCGTGGAACTGCTCACCGCCGTTCCCTGCGGCGGCACTTGGCCGCGTGACATCGCACTCACCCCCGACGGCCTTCTCCTCTTCTGCGCCAACCAGCGCTCCGGTACGGTCACGGCCTTCCACCGCGACCCGTCCAGCGGCCGCCTGAGCCCGGCCGGGGAGTCCCTGGTGATCACCGAGCCCACGTCCGTCCTGCCGATCGGAGGCTGAGCGGAGGAGGCGGGAGGTGCCTGGCGCGGGTGGGACGCGGGGCGCTCCTCAGGACAGGGCGGCCGGCGCCTGCGCGGCGAGCATCTGCTCCAGGGCCACCAGGGCGCGCGGGGTGTGCCGGGTGCCGATGCGGACGGCGTAGATGAAGCGGGTCAGCTCCGGGTCGGCGAGGGGGCGCGCCACGACCGGGTCCCGCGCGATCAGCGTCCGGCGCGGTGTCCGTGGCGCCGGCAGGGAATGAAGTCGTCGTAGCTGAGGGCCAGGCCCATGGCAGAAGATCGGCCGGCGGGCGATCGGGGAGCGGGCGATCGGGGGGCGCGCGCCGCACGGGCGACGGCGCTTGCCGTCGGTCCGGCGCCGACCCCTTGACACCGCTCGGCCGCAACCCTCAGGATCGGCCCGTGAACCTGTCAGACAGCCAGACAGCAGGATCGGCCCCCCGCCGCGTGAGCGCGATGGAAGCGGTGTTCGGCCACCTGCGCGGCGCCATCGAGCGCGGCGAGTACTCCGTCGGGGACAAGCTCCCCTCCGAAGCGGAGCTGTGCCGCACCCTGGAGGTCAGCCGGCCCGTGCTGCGGGAGGCCCTCCGGGCCCTCCAGACCATGGGCCTGACCGTCTCCAAGACCGGCAAGGGCACCTTCGTCGTGGCGAACACCGTCGAGGACCCCACGTTCGGCGACTACGCGGCCCGCGACCTCCTGGAGGTGCGCCGGCACGTCGAGATCCCGGTCGCCGGGTACGCGGCGCTGCGCCGCACCCCGGAGGACCTGGACCACCTGGCGCACCTGCTCGACCGGATGGAGCGGGAGACCGACACCACCGCGTGGGTCGCGCTGGACACCGTCTTCCACCTGGCGGTGGCCGAGGCCTCCCGCAACCCGGTCTTCCGCCGGGTGATCGAGGAGATCCGTGACGCACTGGCGCGTCAGTCCACCTTCCTCAACGAACTCGGCGGCCGGCGCGAGCAGTCGAACTGCGAGCACCGGGCGATCGTCGAGGCGCTGGTCGACGGTTCCGAGCCCGACGCGGTCGCGGCGATGTCCCACCACCTCCACCGCGTCGAGGCGACCCTGACCGACATCGTGCGCCCCGGGCGCACGGACACTCCCACGGAAGGCAGATCCGAGGCGTGAGCGAGCAGTTCCTCAAGGACGAGAAGCGCCCCACGACCCGTCACGTCGACGCCGGTGACACCGGCTACAGCAAGTCCCTGAAGCCCCGGCACGTCAACATGATCGCCATCGGCGGTGCCATCGGCACCGGCCTGTTCCTCGGCGCGGGCGGACGGCTCGCCGACGCCGGGCCCTCCCTGTTCGTCGCGTACGCCGTCTGCGGCGTCTTCGCCTTCCTCGTCGTGCGCGCGCTCGGCGAGCTCGTCCTGTACCGCCCGTCCTCCGGGGCCTTCGTGTCGTACGCCCGGGAGTTCCTGGGGGAGAAGGGCGCGTACACCGCGGGCTGGATGTACTTCCTCAACTGGGCGACCACCGGCATCGCCGACATCACCGCCGTCGCCACGTACACCCACTACTGGCACCTGTTCTCCAGCGTCCCGCAGTGGGTGATCGCGCTCATAGCCCTGGCCGTGGTGCTGACCGTGAACCTCATCTCGGTGCGGATCTTCGGCGAACTGGAGTTCTGGTTCGCCATCGTCAAGGTCGGCGCGCTGCTGGTGTTCATGGGCATCGCGATCTACCTGCTGGTCACCCGGCACCCGGTCGACGGCGCCGTCCCCGGGCCGTCCCTGATCTCCGGCAACGGCGGGATCTTCCCCAACGGCCTGATGCCGATGCTGCTGGTCATCCAGGGCGTCGTCTTCGCCTACGCCTCGGTGGAACTCGTCGGCGTGACGGCCGGGGAGACCGAGAACCCCGAGAAGATCATGCCGAAGGCGATCAACTCGATCATGTGGCGCGTCGGCCTGTTCTACGTCGGTTCGGTGCTCCTCCTGTCGATGCTGCTGCCCTGGAACAGGTACGGCTCGGGCCAGAGCCCGTTCGTGACCGTGCTCTCCCACATCGGCGTCCCGGCGGCCGGCGGCGTGATGAACCTGGTGGTCCTCACCGCGGCCATGTCCTCGCTCAACTCCGGCCTCTACTCCACCGGCCGCATCCTGCGCTCCATGGCCGTGAGCGGCTCGGCCCCCCGGTTCACCGCCCGCATGAGCCGCACCCAGGTGCCGTACGGCGGCATCCTGCTGACCAGCGGCATGTGCGTCCTCGGCGTCGGCCTCAACTTCGTGGTCCCGGCCGACGCGTTCGAGATCGTGCTGAACTTCGCGGCGATCGGCATCCTCGCCACCTGGGGCATGATCATGGTCTGCCACTACCTCTTCTGGCGAAAGACCCGCCAGGGCGAACTGACCCGGCCCGGCTACCGCCTGCCCGGCTCGCCGTGGACCGAGCTCGTGACGCTGGCCTTCCTCGTCTCCGTCCTGGTCCTCATGTACGCCGACGGCGGCGCCGGGCGCACCACCGTGCTGTGCCTGCCGCTGATCGGCGGAGCGCTGGTCGCCGGCTGGTACGCGATCCGCGGACGGATCGCGCGCGCCGCCGCCGACTCCGACAGCTGAACCAGACATCCAGGCAAGGAATCTGACGGCCCGTCATGCCATCGTCGCGGGCCGCCACCCGTCGGCACACCGCTCAGCCGCACCTCCACCACCGAACGAGGACGTCATGTTCAGCAGTCCCCTCGCGGACGCGCCCGCGATCCGCGAGCCCCGCCACGTGCCCGTCGCCCACGTCACCCGGGGCGCAGTGGTCGAGGGCACCCACCACGGCTCCGTCGTCGTCCTCGGCGGCGACGGCGGGGTGCGGTTCCGGCTCGGCGACATCGAGGCCGCCTGCTACCCGCGCTCGGCCCTCAAGCCGGTCCAGGCCGTCGCCATGGTCCGGGCGGGGCTGCCGCTCGACGGCGAACTGCTCGCCCTCGCCATGGGCAGCCACTCCGGCGAGGAGCGCCACCTCGCCGGAGCCCGGCGGATCCTGGACCTCGCCGGCCTCTCCGAGGACGACCTGCGCAACGTGCCGGACCTGCCGTACGACCCGGCCGTGCGCGACACCTGGCTCCGGGAGGGCCGCCCGCCCTCCCGGCTCGCCCAGAACTGCTCGGGCAAGCACGCCGCGATGCTCTACCTCTGCAAGCTCAACGGCTGGCCGCCGGAGGACTACGACGATCCCACCCACCCGCTCCAACGGGTGATCGCCGCGACCGTCGAAGAGCTCACCGGTCAACGCATCGCGCACGTCACCGTGGACGGCTGCGGCACCCCGCTGTTCGCGGTCTCACTGCACGGCCTCGCGCGCGCCGCCGCCCGCATCGCCACCGGTACGCGCGGCACGCCCGAGTCCCGGGTGGCGGGTGCGCTGCGCGCACACCCGGAGATGGCCTCCGGCGCCGGACGGGACGTGGCCGCGCTGATGCGTGCGGTGCCCGGACTGCTGGCCAAGGACGGCTTCGAGGGCGTCCAGGTCGCCGCGCTGCCGGACGGCCGGGCCGTCGCCGTGAAGATCGCCGACGGCGCGAACCGGGCACGCGTCCCGGTGGCAGCGGCCGCGCTGGCCCTGGCGGGAGTCGACCCGCGGCTGCTCACCGGGTTCGCGGGGGAGCCGGCGACCGGCGGTGGCCGGCCCGTCGGCGGTGTCCGGCCGGTGGCCGCGCTGGACCCGTCGGCCCTGCTCGCCCCTGCGTGACCCGACCCGCCATTCCCTGAAGAAGAGGACCCGCACACCCATGACCGCCGCCACCCGCAGTGAACACGACCTGCTCGGAGACCGCGACGTCCCCGCCGACGCCTACTGGGGCGTCCACACGCTGCGCGCCACCGAGAACTTCCCCATCACGGGCACGCCCATCTCCGCCTACCCGCACCTGATCGACGCCCTCGCCGCCGTCAAGGAGGCCGCCGCCCTCGCCAACGAGGAACTCGGCCTCCTGGAGCCCGCGAAGGCCGGGGCGATCGTCGCCGCCTGCCGCGAGATCCGGGCCGGCGAGCTGCACGACCAGTTCGTCGTCGACGTCATCCAGGGCGGCGCCGGCACCTCGACCAACATGAACGCCAACGAGGTCGTGGCCAACCGCGCGCTGGAGCTGCTGGGGCACGCCAAGGGCGAGTACCGCCACCTGCACCCCAACGAGCACGTCAACCTCGGCCAGTCCACCAACGACGTCTACCCGACCGCCGTCCGGATCGCGACCGTGTTCGCCGTGCGCGGCCTGCTCGACGCGATGGCCGTCCTCCAGGACGCCTTCGCCCGCAAGGCCGTCGAGTTCCGCGACGTCCTGAAGATGGGCCGCACGCAGCTGCAGGACGCCGTGCCGATGACGCTCGGGCAGGAGTTCTCGACGTTCGCCGTCATGCTCGACGAGGACCGCAGCCGGCTCGCGGAGGCCGTCGAGCTGATCCACGAGATCAACCTCGGCGCCACCGCGATCGGCACGGGCCTCAACGCGCCCGCCGGATACGCCGAGTCCGCCCGACGCCACCTCGCCGACCTCACCGGGCTGCCCCTCGTCACCGCCGCCAACCTGGTCGAGGCCACGCAGGACTGCGGCGCGTTCGTCCAGATGTCCGGCGTGCTCAAGCGCATCGCCGTCAAGCTGTCGAAGACCTGCAACGACCTGCGACTGCTGTCCTCGGGGCCGCGCGCGGGCCTCGGCGAGATCAACCTGCCGCCGGTGCAGGCCGGTTCGAGCATCATGCCCGGCAAGGTGAACCCGGTCATCCCCGAGGTCGTCAACCAGGTCGCCTTCGAGGTGATCGGCAACGACGTCGCCATCACGATGGCCGCCGAGGGCGGGCAGCTCCAGCTCAACGCCTTCGAACCGATCATCCTGCACTCGCTGTCCGAGTCGATCACCCACCTGCGGGCGGCCTGCCTCACCCTCGCCGAGCGCTGCGTCGTCGGCATCACCGCCAACACCGAGATGCTGCGCGCGACCGTCGAGAACTCCATCGGCCTGGTGACCGCTCTCAACCCGCACATCGGGTACACCGCGGCGACCGACATCGCCAAGGAGGCCCTCGCCAGCGGCCGGGGCGTGGCCGAGCTCGTCCTGGAGAAGGGACTGCTCCCGGCCGAGAGGCTCAGCGCGCTGCTTCGGCCCGAGGTGATCGCGGGCAGCGGCCTGCCCGTGGCCTGACGGCGGACGCGGCAGGTGGCCGAACGACGCGCCGCCGCACCGGGGTTCGGGTGCGGCGGCGCATCGTGCGCCCATCGTGCGAGTGGGCGCCGTGGTCGTGCCTGCGCACGGTGAGGGTCGGAGCGCGGCCTTCGGATGCTCCTTCGGTCCGGGGCCCGGGAGGGCCGTGGACCCGCACACGTGACGGCGGGCCGCTGCGAGGGCGGGTCGCTGCGAGCGCGGGTCGTGTCCTCCGAGGGCCGGTCCTCACCGTGCCGGGGCGAAGCCTCCCCCGACGGACGCGGAACCGCCCGCCGACTGGGCGTCCACCCGGTAGCTGTCGTTCGCGGAACTGCGGACGCCGGTGGCGTGGTTGTACTGGCCCGCGAACTCGTGCTGGCCGGCGGGCACGGTGCGGCCGGGTTTGAGGACCCAGCGGTAGACCAGTGCGCCGCCGGACTCCTGGGCGGTGACGGTGAAGTCGTCGCTCGGCAGGGTCCGCCAGTTGCCGGTGTCGCGCACGTCGCCGGTCTGCGCGATGCGCAGCTCGACGGTGAGCGAGGTGAGCGGTTGGGCGGTCCTGAGGGTGAGGTTGTCCTGGCCCCAGTAGACGGTGCTGTGCGTGTCGATGGATCCCTCCGACCACAGTGGCCCGTTCTGGGCGCGGCTGCTCGTGGACGGGGTCGGGCGCGGACTTGCCGGGGCGCTGGTGGCCGGTGCCGGTGCTTGAGCCGGAGCCGTGGCGGCCGGTTGGGCCGACGGCGTCGGCGAGGGCGTGACCGTCGGCGAGGGGGCCGAGGGTGCGGTGGTCGTGTCCGACGGGGGTTGGGTCCGGACGATGCTCGCCACGGCGAAACCGCCGGTGGCCAGGATGCCGGCGGTGGCGAGGCCGGCGAGCGCGGCCTTGGGCCATGACCGCAGGCCCGACCGCGCGCGGTGACGGGCGGCGGGGCCGGCCGCGCCGCGCTGCACCCGCGCCAGCATCCGCGCGCGGTCGGGCTGGTGGGACTCGGCGGCCTCGCGCAGCTGCCGGGCGATGTGCTCGTTCACCGGGTCCTCCTTCCTGTCGCCAGTTCGCCGACCGCTCGCGCGCCGAGCAGCTGTTGCAGCTCGGCCATTCCCTTCGAGCTCTGGCTCTTCACCGTACCGACCGATATGCCGAGCGCCGCCGCGGTGTCCTTCTCCGAGAGGTCGAAGGCGTGGCGCAGCACCACGCAGGCCCGCTTGCGGAACGGCAGCCGGGCGAGCGCCGCACGGACGTCCAGCACGGCTGCCACGTCCGGTCCGTCGGCCTTCTCGGGGCTGCGGGTCCAGAACAGCAGGACCCGGCGCCGCTCGCGGACCGCGCTGCGGATCCGTGCGCGCGCCATGTTGGCGACCACCCCGCGGGCGTACGCGAGCGGGTGGTCGGCGGCGCGGAGCCGGTCCCAGCGTTGCCACAGGGCGATCAAGGCGTCCGCGGCGAGGTCGTCGGCGGCGTCCGTCTCACCGGTCAGGAGGTGGGCGAGACGGGCGAGTTCGGCGTAGTGGCGTTCGAAGAAGTCGTGGAACTCCGCGGACGCGTCATCGAGGAGCATGTCCCCCGGTCGCCCTCTCCCTGCAATGTGAGCGTTAACAATCGGCATGAGCGTAGCAGTGCCCGTTTCCCGGACGCGGCGGTGGTCGCCCCGCAGGGGCGCCCCCGACGGCCGACGGGCGAGCAGTGCGGTCAATGCCGGGCGAACTGGACTCGGGTCGGCTGGGCGACGTCCGGCCTCACGGCGATCCCGTCGACGGTGAGCTGCTCCCCGAAGATGTCGGTGATCCTGAGAGGGCCGCCGCACCCGCTGCCGTCCGGGGAGAGGAAGTAGTTGTAGTCGGTGCGGGACAACTGCCGCCAGCCGCCGCCGGTCCTGACCTCCAGGGCCGCCACCGGGTTCCGGTGGCCGATCACCTGGATCCCGCACCACCACTGGCTGGATCCGGTCTTGTACCGGATCGACATCGTGGCGGGGGCCGTGCCGGGGCTCAGCAGCGTCCAGGTGATCGGGAGGCGGCCCACCGACAGGTCCGCGAGCTTGGCGAAGGCCTCGTGGCTCAGGTCGAGCTGCCCGGGTGCGCAGGGCAGGGGGCAGTCGTTGACGATCCGCACCGTGATGCTCGTCCCGTTGGCCGCGTGCACGAGCACGTACGCCCCGCACGCGCCGGACGTCTCGTAGTCGGTGTGGTTCATCGCCGCGATCATGAGGTCGCCGGACGGGCCGAACGAGCAGGCGCCGTTGCCGTCGGCGGCGTCGTAGGACGTCGCGACGCCCTGGTAGCTCGCCCCGGGCTTGATCCGTCCGGCCAGGGATGCCGTGGCCGCCGCTGCGGTGCGGGGACTGCCGGCGCCCGACGGCGAGGGCGACGGGGAGGTCGTGGTGACGGACGGCCGCGGCGAGGCAGTGGCCGACGGCGAAGGGGTGCCGGTGGCCGAGGGCGAGGGTGCGGGGCTGGTGACCGTCGGCGCCGCCGTCGAGGGTGTGGCGGTGGCCGGGACGGCGGCGCCCGGCGGGGTGTCGGTCGGGGTGCTCGGCTCGGTGGCCGCGACGGACGCGCCGGCGGGCATCCCGGCGTCGACGACGCCCCCGCCGTCCGGCAGGAGTGCGAGGGCCAGGCACACCAGCGCACCGACCGCGATCACTGCCAACGGTATGCCCAGGGCCAGCCGACGGCTGCGGCTCGACAGCGGAGCGGCGTGCTTCGTTGCTTTCATTCCCGTCCATTCGGTAGATCGACTCGGCGTCGCACCCACCAGTGGGCACCGGGGACGGAAAGGTTGCCGTGCGGGAGTAATTATTTTTCGGCGCGGGGCACGCTCAGCCCGACGCCCGGACGACCAGTCGGGTGGGGAGCACCACCGACTCGCCGCGTTCCGGGTGCCGCAGCAGCAACTCCATGGCACGGGAACCGAGTTCCTCCACCGGCTGGCGGACCGTGGTCAGCCCCGGCCGGCACCGCGCCGCGAGGGGGGCGTCGTCGAAGCCGATCAGCGCCACGTCCTCGGGCACCCGCAGGCCGCGCCGCCGCAAGGTCCTGAGGGCCCCCGCGGCCATCTGGTCGGAGGCGGCGAACACCGCGTTCAGCTCGGGGCGCTGGTCCAGCAGCCGCTGCATCGCGTGCTCGCCGGAGGCGCTGCTGAAGTCGCCGTACGCCACGGCGGGCCGCATCGCGGCCATCGCGGCCATCGCCTGGTGGTAGCCGGTCAGCCGGTCCGCGCCGGCGGCGGTGTCCGGTGGCCCGGCGATGGTGGCCACCGAGCGGCGACCGGACGCGCACAGCCGCCGCACCGCGTCCCTCGCGCCGACGAGGTTGTCCGCGTCGACGAACGCCACCGCGCCCGGCTCCGGCGGCCTGCCCAGCGACACCACGGGCACCTTGGCCGCGTGCAGCAGCCGGGTGAGCGCGGTGTCCCCCCAGGGCCCGACCAACAGCACGCCGTCGACGTGGCCGCCGCACAGGTAGCGCACCAGCGGCGGCCGCCGGGAGCGCCTGGGCACCGTGAAGACGGCCAGCTCCCGCTCCGCGCCCGGAAGGGAGCGCCGCAGCCCGGCCAGCAGGCGTACGGGGAAGGCGTCCGCGTGGTACTGCAACGGATCCGCGAACACCACGATGGCGACGACACCGGTCTCCCGGGTCCTGGCCGCCCGTCGGCGGACGTACGCCAACTCGCGCGCTGCGCGTTCCACCCGGGCCGCCACCTCCGAGGAGACCCGGGCGGAACGGTTCAGCACCCGGGAGGCGGTGGCGGTGGAGACGCCGGCGCGACGGGCGACCTCGGCCAGCGTGGGAGCGGGATTGTCGCCATGAGTGGGCAGGGACATGGGGGCCGTCCTGGATCGGTCCTCGACACGGGAACTGCACCCCCGGACCTGCCGCCCACCCCGGGCCACCGCCCCTGCCAGCTTGGTCGGTTGAACGACCAGCGTCAAGGGATCCGACACCGTCACGCGCAGGGGTCGGGCAGCGCGCCCCGGCGGATCACCTCCGCGTACCACCGGGCACTGTCCTTGGCGGTCCGGACCTGCGTGGCGTAGTCCACGTAGTACAGGCCGAACCGTTTGCCGTAGCCGTACGCCCACTCGAAGTTGTCCATCAGCGACCAGAGGAAGTAGCCCCGCACGTCCGCGCCGGCGGCGATCGCCCGCCGGACGGCGTCGAGGTGGCCGCGCAGGTAGTCGATGCGCTGCGGGTCGTGCACCGCGCCCTCCGCCGTCGGCCGGTCGTCGAAGGCCGCACCGTTCTCGGTCACCATCAACGGCAGCCCGGGGTGCTCGCGGTGGAGGCGCAGCAGCAGGTCGGACAGGCCGGTCGGGTCGATCGGCCAGCCCATGGCGGTGCGCCGGCCGGGCGCGTGGTGGAAGAGCACGTCGGCACAGCCGGCGAAGGGGGACTGGGCGCCGTCGCCGTGGCCGGCGTCGCTCGCGGCTGCGGAGTCCGGGGCCTTCCCGTCGGGCAGGGCCGAAGCCACCGCGGGGGTGTAGTAGTTGACGCCCAGCAGGTCGATCGGCCGGGCGATCGTGGCCAGGTCGCCGTCGTGGACCAGCGCCGGCCAGTCGACCAGGTGTCCCGTGTCGGCGAGCAGGTCCTCGGGGTAGCCGCCGTTCAGCATCGGTCCGGTGAAGACGCGGTTGCCCACCGCGTCGACCCGCCGGGCGGCCTCGCGGTCCGCGGCGGACTCCGTGAGCGGCCGCACCTCGTGCAGGTTGAGCGACACGGCGATCCGCGCCTCGCGGGGCAGTGCCGTGCGCAGCGCCTCGACCGCGAGGCCGTGGCCGAGGTTGAGGTGGTGGGCCGCGCGCAGGGCGGCCGCCCAGTCGGCGCGGCCCGGGGCGTGCACCCCTGAGCCGTAGCCGAGGAAGGCAGAGCACCAGGGTTCGTTGAGGGTGGTCCAGAGGTTCACCCGGTCTCCGAGCGCGTCCGCCACCAGCGCGGCGTAGTCCGCGAAGCGCTCCGCGGTGCTGCGGGCGGGCCAGCCCCCTGCGTCCTCCAACTCCTGTGGCAGGTCCCAGTGGTAGAGCGTGACGGCCGGCTCGATGCCGTGTTCCAGCAGCTCGTCCACCAGGCGCCGGTAGAAGTCCAGGCCCCGTTCGACGGCCGGCCCGCGTCCGGTCGGCTGCACCCGGGGCCAGGACACCGAGAACCGGTAGGCGCCCAGGCCCAGTTCGCTCATCAGCCGGACGTCCTGCCGGTAGCGGTGGTAGTGCTCGGTGGCGCGGTCGCCGGTGTCACCGCCGGCCGTCCGTCCAGGGGTCCGGCTGAAGGTGTCCCAGATCGAGGGTGTCCGCCCGTCCACGTCGACGGCCCCCTCGATCTGGTACGCGGCCGTCGCGGCTCCCCAGAGGAAGCCGGCGGGGAAGGCACGGACGGAGGTGTCGGCCGGAGCTGACTCGGGCCGTGCGGAAGTCATGACTGTGTTCTCCGTTTCGGTGGGAGTGGGCGTCAGCTCTTGACCGCGCCCGCGGTGATGCCGCCGACGACCTGCCTGCCCAGGACGGCGAACACCAGCAGGAGCGGTGCGGTCCCGAGCAGCGAGCCGGTGAGGATGACGGCCTGGTCGGAGTCGTACGATCCGCCGCCGAGGCCGGCCAACGCGACCTGGACGGTGGGATTGCTCTGGCTCAGCGCGATCAGCGGCCAGAAGAAGTCGTTCCAGGACTGCACGAAGTCCAGCATGCCGAGCACGGCCATCCCGGGCCGGGCGATGGGCAGCACCACGCTCCACAGGATCCGCAGGCTGCTCGCGCCGTCCACCCGGGCCGCCTCGACCAGTTCGACCGGCAAGGCCTCCGACAGGAACTGCCGCATGAAGAACACGCCGAACGCGGCCACCAGATTCGGCAGGATCACCGACTGCAGGCGGTCGGTCCAGTGCAGCCGCGCCATGATCTGGTACAGCGGGATGACGCTCAGCTGGGCGGGCACGGTCATCGTCGCCACCACCAGGCTCAGCAGGGCGTTGCGGCCCCGGAACGGCAGCCTGGCGAAGGCGAAGCCGGCCAGCGTCGCGAACAGCACCGTGCTCGCGGTCACGCAGCCCGCGACCACGACCGAGTTGAGCAGCGCCCGGCCCATGTGGACCTGGTTCCACGCGATGTCGAGGTTGTGCCACAGGCTCCCGCCGGGCAGCAGCGGCGGCGGGGTCTGCGCGATCCGGGTGCCGGAGGTCGAGGCGCCGACCAGGGTCCAGTACAGCGGGAAGAGGGAGAGGACGGCGACGACGATCAGCACCGCGTACGTGAGCGGTCCGGCTCCGGTGAGGCCGCGTGCTCCCGCACGCCGCCGCTGGTTGACGGCCATCGGTGCTCAACCCCCGTTCCGGGCGCGGCGGATGCGGACCAGGGCGAGGTTGAGCGCGCCGATGGCCAGCAGGATCAGCAGCATCGTCCAGGCCACGGCGGCGGCCCGGCCGAGGTGGAAGGCGTACCAGCCCTGGTCGTACAGGTACAGCCCGAGGGTCTGGTACTGGTGGGCCGAACCGCCGCTGTGGCCGGTCGCTCCACCGCCGAACAGCAGCGGCTCGCCGAAGAGCTGGGTGGCCCCGATGCCGGAGACCACGACGGTGAACAGGACGGTGGGCCGGATGGACGGCACCGTGACGTGCCGGAACTGCTGCCACCGGCCGGCGCCGTCGAGCGCGGCCGCCTCGTACAGGTCGTGCGGGACGGCCTGCATGGCGGCGAGGTAGATCAGGGCGTTGTAGCCGGTCCAGCGCCAGGTGACGATCGTGGAGACGGCGACCTGGGAGCTCCAGGTGCCGCCCTCCCAGTCGACGCGCCCCAGGCCCAGGTGGCCCAGCAGCCAGTTGATCATCCCGTAGTCCCGCCCGAACAGCAGCGTGAACACCAGGGTGGCCGCCGCGATCGAGGTCGCGTAGGGCGCGAGCATCGCGATCCGGAAGAAGCCCCGGCCGCGCAGGCGGTAGTTGAGGAGGTGCGCCAGGCCCAGGGCCATCAGCAGCTGCGGCACGGTGGACAGCACGCCGATGGTGACGGTGTTGCGCAGGGCGTTCCGGAACAGGTCGTCGTGGAGCAGCCGGGTGTAGTTGCCGAAGCCGCGCCACTGCATCCGGTCGGGCGTCTGGAGGTCGACGCCGTGCAGCGACACCCAGCCCGTGTAGACCAGCGGGAACAGGCCGAACGCCACGAAGCAGGCGAAGAACGGCGCGACGTACAGGTACGGCGAGGCCTTCAGGTCCCATCGGTAGAGCCGGGCGCGCCAGGGGCTGGGCCGTGGGGGAGCGGGGCGTGGCGTGCCCCGGGAGGTGGCCGGGGCGGCCTCGTCGAGCATGGTGGTGACCTCTCTGGGGGAGCGGACCGGGTGAAGGGCGGACGGCCGGCCGTCAGTCGCCGACCTTGTCGTCGATCTCCTTGACCGCGTTGCTCCACGCCTTGGCGGGGTCGCTCTGGTGCTGCTCGATGCTGAGCAGGGCGCCGTTGGTGAGGGTGTCCTTGACCAGGCCGTCCCACTCGCCGATCACGGTCGGCCGGATGGACTGCGCGGTGGCGGCGTAGATCCGCCCGGTGGGCGTGTCGCCGAAGAAGTCGAGCCTGGCGTTCTGCACCTCCGGCCGGCTCAGCGCCCCGGAGGTGGAGGGCAGGTTGCCGACCGTCGTGAAGACCCTGGCCTGCTGCGCGGGTGCGGTGAGCCAGGCGGCGAGCGCCTCGGCCTCCTTCCGGTGCTTCCCGGCCTTCGGCACGGTGAGGAAGGAGCCGCCCCAGTTGCCGGGGGCCGGGGCGCCGGCGATGTCCCACTTGCCCTTGTTGGCGCTCCCGGACTTGTCGGCGACGATGGCCGTCATCCAGGACGGGCAGGCGACCGTGGCGAATGCGGAGTTGGCGAACGCCTGGTACCACGGTGTGTCGAACTGCTTGAGCCCGGCGCTGATCCCGGCCTGGACCGCACCGGTGGCCAGGGCCCAGGCGCTCTTGACGCTGGGGCTGTTCTTGTAGTCCAGGCGGCCGCCGCCGTCGTCGTACTGCGTGGTGCTGGAGGACACCACGGCGTTGAACAGGCCGCCGGCGGAGTCGGTGAAGAAGGTGCCGGCGGGCGCCTTGGCCTGGTACTGCTTGCCGGTCTCGACGAACCTGGCCCAGTCGCCCTGCCAGAGCCTGGCCACCTCTTCGCGGTCGGTGGGCAGCCCGGCCTGCTGGAACAGGTCCTTGCGGTAGCAGATCGCCATCGGACCGATGTCGGTGCCCAGGCCGATCGTGCGGCCGTCCGCCGTGGTGGCCTGCTGCGACTTCCAGGGCAGGAAGGCGTTCTTGTCGACCCCGTTCGCCGTGCCGAGGTCGACGAACCGGTCCGCCTGCTTCTTCACCACCTGGGCGATCCGGCCGACCTCGACCGCCTGGATGTCGTCCAGGCCGCTGCCGGAGGCGAGGTGGGTCTGCAGGGCGGGGTAGTAGTCGGTCTCCTGCTCGACGGTGTGCTCCACGATGGTGATGCCGGGATGCTCCCGCATGTAGGCGTCGAACAGGCCGGCCTGCTTGTAGCCGAACGTGCCGTAATCGCCGACGGTCAGGGTGATCTCGGCGCCGGAGGCCCCGGTGCGGGTCGAGCCGGAACCCGCGCTGTCGCAGCCGGCGACCAGTACGGCGCTCAGGGCCACGGCCACGGCCACGGCGATCGGCAGCGGCTTGCGTACGGGGACGATGGCGGCTGCTCTGCCGCCGCGAGTGGTGCCGGGGTTCCGCATGGCCGAATCTCCTTGTCCAGGCTGGTCCATGGCTGCGCCGCGCACGTGTGGCGGCCGGAGGTGCTCGGAACTGAGTGCGAACGCTGGGTGGGAACGGTGGTGTGCGCGGTGGTGCGAGTGGTGGTGCGAGCGGTGGTCCGCGCACAGTGGGAGCGCTCCCACCGCGATGTGGGAAGATTGCTTCGCCGCGAGAGGCGTGTCAAGGGCGTGCATCGGCTCCGTTACCGGACCGTGTCGTCCGACCGTCCTCGCCGCGGTCGCCGTCGTCCGTCGTCCGCCGTCCGTCGGGAGAGCGATCATGAGCCGAGCCGCGCAGCAGCAACCCGCTGCCCGCCCCACCCTGGAGGCGGTGGCAGCGCGGGCCGGCGTGGGCCGGGGCACGGTGTCCCGGGTCGTCAACGGCTCGCCCAAGGTGAGCGCCAAGGCCCGCGCGGCGGTCGAGCAGGCCATCGCGGAACTCGGCTACGTCCCCAACCAGGCGGCGCGCTCCCTCGTCACCTCCCGGACCGACGCGGTCGCGCTGGTCATCCCCGAGAGCGTCGCGAAGCTGAGCTCCGAACCCTACTTCTCCGACATCATCACCGGAGTCTCCGCCGAACTCGGGGAGTCCGACCTGCAGTTGCTCCTGGTGCTGGTCCGCGACGAGCACGAGCGGGAACGGCTGACCCGCTACCTCACCGCCCGCCGGGTGGACGGTGTCCTGCTGGTCTCGGTGCACGAGGACGATCCGCTCCCCGAGCTGCTGGAGCGGCTGGAGCTGCCCGCCGTGCTCAACGGCCGCCGCTCGGCCGAGGAGCCGCTGAGTTATGTGCACGCCGACAACGCGGGTGGCGCCCGAGCGGCCGTCCGGCACCTGCTGTCCCGGGGTAGGACGGCGATCGGGACCGTCACGGGGCCGCTCGACATGGAGGGCGCCGCGGCGCGCCTGGCCGGCTACCGGCAGGCGCTCGCCGAGGCCGGCGTGCCGGCCGACGAGGGGCTCGTCGCCCACGGGGACTTCACCGAGCGCGGCGGACGCGAGGGCATGCGGGAGCTGCTCGCCCGTCGGCCCGGCCTGGACGCGGTGTTCTGCGCTTCGGACCTGATGGCGGCGGGTGCCCTGCAGGTGCTGCGCGAGGCGGGCCGGCGGGTGCCGCAGGACGTCGCCGTGGTCGGTTTCGACGACTCCGTGGTGGCCCGGCACACCGAGCCTCCGCTCACCAGCGTTCGCCAACCGACCGAGGAAATGGGCCGGTTGATGGTTCGGCTGTTGCTCAAGGAGATCGCCGAGCCGGGCCGGTTCCGCCGGCAGACGGTCCTGCCGACGGAACTGGTGGTGCGGGAGTCGGCCTGACTACGGGCCGGCCAGGTGGGTGCGGTAGCCGGCGCCGAAGGCCGTCGGAGTGCCGTCGTAGGCGCTGATCAGCGCCGGTCCGCTGCTGCAGTCCCAGGTGTTCCAGGCCCAGGCGAGGTAGGAGACGCCGTGCTGGTCCAGCCACGGCAGCAGGGCGTCCAGGTAGCCGTGCGCGCAGTCGTTCTCGCCCAGCTCTCCGGTCACGACGGGGACGCGGGCCGCCAGCGGGCCGATCTGCGCGTCCCAGCAGGAACTGCTGGCGCAGGCGTTGAAGTTGTACGAGTGCCAGGACGCGGCCAGGTTGTGCAGGGGATCGGTCGGCTGGTGGGCGGCCCACTGGGTGAGGTCGTTGGCGTACTCCTGGCCGCCCAGCATCAGGACGTTGTCCGCGCCGGCCGAGCGCACCGCGTCGACCATCGCCTGCATGCCGGCGACCTGGAAGCCGATCCCGGGGCAGCTGCCGCCGTCCCGCCAGCAGGCCCAGCCACTGGCCTCGCTCCCGGTGGCACGGGACGGGTACGGCTCGTTGAACAGGTCGAAGACGGTCGCGTCGTCGCCCTTGAAGGTCTGCGCCACCGAGGTCCAGAACGGGAGCGCACCGGCGGCGTCCGGCATCGGCTTCTGGCAGGTGGCGTTGGCGTCGGAGCAGCCGGCGGACGGTCCGGTGTACGCCCCGTCGGTCCAGTGCAGGTCCAGGATCGCCACCAGGCCGTTCCGGTGCAGGAGGTCGACGTAGCTTCGCACCGCGCCGATGTAGGCCGGGCCGGCGTAGGCGGGGTCGACGTTGGGACGGCCCAGCCAGCAGTCCTCGTTGAGCGGCACGCGGACGGCGTTGACGCGCCACGACTTCATCGCGGTGACGGACGCCTGGTCGGCCGGGCCGTCGAAGATGCCGTGGCCCTGGACGCACATGAACTCGGCCCCGGAGCGGTTGACCCCGTGCAGGGCGATCGGGGTGCCGTCGGCCTTCGCCAGCGTGCTGCCCGACACGTGTACGGCCGGGGCCGCCCCGCCCGGCGGCGGAGTAGTGGTCGTGGTGGGAGTCGGTGTCGGTGTGGGGGTGGGGCTCGGTGACGGGCTCGACTGCGGCCCGCAGGGGGTGCCGTTGAGGGTGAAGGTGGTGGGGGCGGTGTTGGGGCCGTTGTCGGTGAAGTTGGCGCTGGTGGTGTAGGTGGCGCCGGGGTTGATGGTGGGGGCGTAGGCGGGGTTGGTGGCGGTGACGGTCTGTCCGGTCTGGGTCCAGGTGCCGTTCCAGCCGTTCTGGAGGGTCTGGTTGCCGGTGTAGGCGTAGGCGAGGGTCCAGCCGTTGATGGGGGTGGTGCCGGTGTCGGTGATGGTGAGGTTGGCGGTGAACCCGCTGCCCCAGTCGTTGACGACGGCGTAACTCACACCGCAGGAAAGGCCGGCGGTGGGGGCGGCCGTTGCGGTGAGGGGGAGTACGGCCAGGGCGGCGCACGCGGCGGTGGCGGCCGCGAGGGCGGTGGTGCGGGGCGGGACGGTCCGGGGCATGCCGAGCTCCTCGGGGGTGGGGGCCGGGGCCGCCGCTGCGGCCCCGGCCGGCGGAGGTCAGCTCGCGGTGCAGGTCAGGGACGGGGCGGTGTTGCCGCCCGAGTAGGTCGCCTGGAAGCCGAAGCTGGTGGTGGCGTTCGGTGCCAGCGCGCCGTTGTAGGCCTGGCTGGCGGCCGTCACCGCGGTGCCGCTCTGGGCGGTGGTGGCGTTCCAGCTGTTGGTGACCTGCTGGGTGCCGCCCCAGCTCCACGTGACGGTCCAGGACTTGGTTGCCGTGGCGCCCGTGTTGGTAACGCTCACATTCGCCGTGAAGCCGCTGCCCCAGTCGTTGCCGACCGCGTAGGCGGCGGAGCAGCCGCTGCTGCCACCGCCGCCGCCCGACGCCGTCGTGGTGGCGCTCACCGCGGCGGAGGCGGGGGAGACGTTCCCGGCGGCGTCCTGCGCGGTGACGGTGTACTGGTAGGCGGTGGCGGCGGAGAGTCCGGTGTCGGTGTAGCTGGTGGTCGTCACGGTGGCGACCTTGGTGCCGTTGCGGTACACCGCGTAGCCCGTCACGCCGGCCGGGTCGGTGGAGGCCGTCCAGCTGAGCGACACGCTGCTGCTGGTGGTGCCGGTGACGGTCAGCCCGCTCGGCGCGGTCGGGCCGGTGTTGCCGCCGGTGCTGCCGAACGCCGGGTAGGCGTTCTGCACGAGCTGCCGGAACTGGACGGGGAACCACTGCCCGGCCGGGATGTTGGAACCGGGGATGGCGTCGGTGGGGTAGGTGTTGCTGTTCCCGTCGCTCTGGGTGCCGTTCGGGTCGCAGTGCGGGTCGCCGTGGGGGTGGGCGGCGTCCGGGTAGTCGCCGTCCGACTCACCCGGCGGCTTGACCCAGAGGAACGCGATGATCGGGTTGCCCGCGCCGTACGGCAGGGACTGCGGACGGGCGCCGATGCCCGCGCCGTTGATGTTGCACCAGTCGCCGCGGAAGGGCTTCTGGTCGACCTTGTTGGCCGCGACGTACGCGTCCACCGTGGTGGGGCTGGAGTTGAGCGCCGTGGGCCGGGCGGAGCCGCCCCAGCCGTTGCGCGAGGTGTCGACCAGCATGCCGATGCTGTTCGGGAACCCGTTGGACACCAGGGTGGAGTACATCGCGGTGTCGTAGTGGTACTCGTCGAACGCGGGGTTGTACTGGTAGAAGTCGGCCGACTTGAGCGGCTGCCCGCCGACGGTGAGGTCGGGGTTGGTCAGGAACGGCTCGGCCAGCGGCGTGGTGTTGGCGGTGTCGCTGATGAAGCCGTCGACGCTCGCGAACCCGGCGGTGGTGGCCTGGGCGACCTTCGCGTACTCCTTGCCCGCCGGCACCATGTTGTTGGACCAGCCGAGCCAGCCCGCGTGGCCGATGTCCAGGTAGTTGTACACGTTGGGGATCGCGTGCAGCTTGTCGAGCGTGTACTCGACGCCCGATTCGTAGAACGGGGTGGCCGTGGCGCAGGCCGGCTTGGACTGGTTGGTCACGGCGTTGGGCAGCGAGTCCGGCTCGATGACGGCCGCGATCCGGAGGCCGGCGTACTTCGGGTTGGCCAGGACGGCCGCGATCGGGTCGACGTACTGCGTCTCGTACGTGGTCAACCCGGCTGCGCTGGCGGGGAGTTCGCCGTTGGAGGCGATGGCGGCGCAGTCCCGTCCCGGCAGGTCGTAGACGACGACCTGGAAGACGACCGGCGTGGTGCCGCCCTGCTGCTGGGCCAGTGCGTGGTCCAGGTGGGCCTGGAGGCCGAGGTGGGTGGCGTCGCCGGCGATCGCGCCGATGTGGTCCATCCAGACGGCGGTGGGGTTGGCGGCGACCTGGGATTCCAGAGCGCCCAGGGAGCCGCCGTCGGCGGAGGCCTGGGCCTTGACCTCGGCCGCGAAGTCGGGGTTGAGGTAGCCGGTCGCACCGGCGAACGGGTTGGCGACGTGGACGGCGGCAGCGCGCGCGGGGGTGGCTGGAGCGGGGGTGGCGTGCGCGGAGGTGGCGGCTCCGATGCTCGGCAGCAGGCCGGTGGCGCCGAGCAGCGTGGCGGCCGCTGCCGTGCGCAGGCGACGCAGGACGGGATGGGGCACGTCCGGGTCCTTTCGGATGGGTGGGGAGTCCTGACGGGATCGCTGAAATCGGGTGGGAACGCGTCCACTTGGGGCCGCGGCGATCCCCTCCACATCAAGCCAGGGACCGAGAAACGGCGTCAATAGGCGCGGGAGCGCTCCCATAAGCCGCTGTAACTTACATGCCGTCGGGCCGGGCGGCCCGCTGCCCCCGGCCCGCGTTCCGCGCTGGTCGCCGCCCTGCTCCCGCCCCGCCGGGCCCGCCGGTCCGTGCCGCCGAGCCCGGCGGGCGCTTCCCAAGCCGAGCACACCACCCCACGATGACGCCACACCTCCGTCCGCCGCGCAGCCCCCACCCGCGCGGCGGTACCCCACCCAGCTGGAGGACGTACATGCGACGCAAAGCCCTGCGCTTCAGGGGCAACCGGCTCACCATCACCGCGACGGCCACCGCACTCGCCCTGATCGCCGCGGCGGGCGGCTCCCTCACCGTACCCACCGCAGCGGCGGCCACCGGCCTTTCCTGCAACGTGAGTTACGCCGTCGGCAACGACTGGGGCAGCGGCTTCACCGCCAACGTCACCATCACCGACACCGGCACCACCGCCATCAACGGCTGGACCCTCGGCTACTCCTACTCCGGCAACCAGACCCTCCAGAACGGCTGGAACGGCAACTGGACCCAGAGCGGGCAGGCCGTCACCGTCACCAACCCCTCCTACGCCACCATCATCAACCCCGGCGGCGCCTACACCACCAGCGCCAACTTCTCCTACAGCGGCACCAACACCGCCCCCACCGCCTTCACCGTCAACGGCACCCCCTGCCGCGGTGCCAACCAGCCACCGACCGTCTCGCTCACCTCCCCCACCGCCGGGCAGACCTTCACCCCGGGCTCCACCGTGACGGTGTCCGCCACTGCGGCCGACGCCGACGGCACCGTGGCGAAGGTCGACTTCTACGCCTCGACCTCGGCCGGCTCCAACACCCTGATCGGCACGGCCACCACCGCGCCGTACAGCATCGACTGGGCGAACGTGGCGGCGGGCGACTACTCCGTCACCGCCGTGGCCACCGACGACGCCGACGCCACCACGACCTCCACGCCGGTCGCGATCAAGGTGGCCGGTCCGAGCGTCCTGGTCAGCCCGGCCTCGCTCGCCGTCCAGCAGGGCGGCACCGGCACCTTCACCGTCGCGCTCTCCCAGGCGCCGAGCGCCAACACCACGGTGACGGCCGCCCGTTCGGGCAGCGACTCGGACCTCAGCGTCACGTCCGGGGCCTCCCTCACCTTCACCCCCGCCAACTGGAACGTCCCGCAGACCGTCACCGTCGCGGCCGGCACCGACGCCGCGCAGGTCGGCGGCACCGCCACCTTCACCGCCTCCGCGACCGGCTTCGGCTCGGGCGCCGTCACGGTGACCGAGGCGGCCAAGACCTCCGGCTACGACCGGTACTTCCTGGACCTCTACAGCAAGATCAAGAATCCGGCGAACGGGTACTTCAGCCCGCAGGGCATCCCGTACCACGCGGTGGAGACCCTGATCGTCGAGGCCCCCGACTACGGCCACGAGACCACCTCCGAGACGTACAGCTACTGGCTGTGGTTGGAGGCGGACTACGGCCGCGTCACCGGCGACTGGACGGGCTTCAACAACGCCTGGACGAGCCTGGAGACCAACCTGATCCCCAGCCACGCCCAGCAGCCGGGCCAGAGCACCTACAACCCGGCCAAGCCCGCCCAGTACGGCCCCGAGAAAGCCCAGCCGGACCAGTACCCGGCCAAGCTGAACGCCGGCGTGCCGGTCGGCAGCGACCCGCTCTCCGCCGAGCTGAACAGCGCCTACGGCAGCGCGGACGTGTACGCCCCGGCTTGGCTGCTGGACGCCGACAACAAGTACGGCTTCGGCCAGTGCGAGGACGGCACCAGCAAGCCCAGCCTGATCAACACCTTCCAGCGCGGCCCGGAGGAGTCGGTCTGGGAGACGGTGCCGCAGCCCGACTGCGACCTCTTCAAGTACGGCAACAGCAGCTCCGGCTTCCTCAGCCTGTTCAACGACGGCGGCGGCAACTACAGCAAGCAGTACAAGTACACCGACGCGCCCGACGCCGACGCCCGGCTGGTCCAGGCCGCCTACTGGGCCGAGCAGTTCGCCAAGTCGCAGGGCAAGAGCGCGGCCATCACCACGACCCTGGCCAAGGCCGCCAAGCTCGGCGACTACCTGCGCTACTCGCTCTACGACAAGTACTTCAAGCAGGCGGGCAACTGCCTCGGCTCCACCGCCTGCCCGGCCGGCACCTCCAAGGCGAACGAGCAACTCGGGCTGCTCACCTGGTACTTCGCCTGGGGCGGGGCGGCCGACGGCGGCTGGTCGTGGCGGATCTCCGGCTCCGCCGCCCACCAGGGCTACCAGAACCCGATGGCCGCCTGGGTGCTCGCCAACGACCCCGGCCTGAAGCCGCTCTCGCCGAGCGGCGCCACCGACTGGGCCGGCAGCCTGGACAAGCAGCTCCAGTTCTTCCAGTGGCTGCAGTCCACCGAGGGCGGCATCGCCGGCGGCGCCACCAACAGCTGGGGCGGGAACTACGGTGACGACGCGGCGCCGCCGGCCGGCAACCCGACCTTCTACGGCCTGTACTACGACTGGCAGCCCGAGTACCACGACCCGGCCTCCAACCAGTGGTTCGGGTTCCAGACCTGGTCGATGGAGCGGTTCGCCGAGTACTACTACACCACCGGTGACACCCGGGCGAAGGCCATCCTCGACAAGTGGGTCCCGTGGGCGATGTCCGTCGCCAAGGCCGACCCGGCCACCGGCACCCTCACCACCCCCGACAAGCTCTCCTGGACGGGCGCGCCCGACACCTGGAGCGCCACCAGCCCCGGCGGCAACGCCGGCCTGCACGTTACCGCGAGCGGCACCGCCACCGACGTCGGCGTGGCCGGCTCGCTCGCCAAGACCCTCTCGTACTACGCGGCCAAGTCCGGCAGCAGCAGCGCCCGGAAGTTCGCCCAGAACATCCTGGACACCCTCCACGCGAAGTACACCGACGGTCTGGGTTACTCGGCGGCCGAGACCCGCACCGACTACAGCCGCTTCACCCAGGCGTACTCGCCGACCACCCACCAGGGCCTCTACGTCCCGCCCGGCTGGACCGGCACCTACCCGGACGGCACCAAGATCAGCTCGTCCAGCACCTTCCTGTCCATCCGGCCCTGGTACACCAACGACCCGCAGTGGTCGAAGGTGCAGAGCTACCTCGACGGCGGTGCCGCGCCGGTGTTCACCTACCACCGGTTCTGGGCCGAGGCGGACATCGCCACCGCCTTCGACACCTTCGCCCAGCTGTTCCCGACGGTGAACCCGGGCAGTTGAGCAGACCCCGGCCCCGGCTCCGGCTCCGCGTGCGTGTGCGGAGCCGGGGCACGACCGTGCCGACTGCCTGGCCGCCGATTTTCCGAAACATCGTCGAAACTTTCAACCACGTATTGACGGGTCCCGCACACACCGAGTTATCTGGCCACGGGAGCGCATCCCCACCGGGCGCCGTTCTGCCGGACGGCCGCCGCAGCGCTCCTGTTCCCGAACCGACGGTGCCACCGCCGTCATCGCTCGTGCGCCACGACCCGCCGGTATCGCGGGTGTGCGCCTCCCCCTGGAGCGACATTGGAGGGCGACCATGCCTCTCGGAAAGATCCTGATCAGGATTCACCACGCCTGGGCCGCCGTGGTGGTCCTGGCGCTGGTGCTCGCGGTCGGCGTGACGGCCGCGACGCCCCCGGCCACGGCGGCCGGCGGCACGTTGAAGGCGGCGGCGCAGGCGGACGGCCGGTACTTCGGCACCGCCCTGACGGACGGCGACCTCGGGGTCGGCGGTGAAACCGCCGTCGCCGGCGCGCAGTTCGACATGCTGACCCCGGGCAACGAGATGAAGTGGGACACCACCGAGCCGGCTGCCGGCTCGTACGATTTCGGGCCCGGTGACCAGCTCGTGCAGTTCGCCCGGGCACACGGCATGCGGGTGCGCGGCCACAACCTGGTGTGGCAGAACCAACTTCCCTCCTGGGTGTCGAACCTGCCGCTGAGCCAGGTGCGCTCCGCCATGGAGGCGCACATCACCACCGAGGCCACCCACTACAAGGGACAGGTCTACGCCTGGGACGTGATCAACGAGCCGTTCAACGGCGACGGCTCCCTCGTCCCCGACGTGTTCTACCGGGCGATGGGAACGGACTACCTCGCCGACGCGCTGCGTACCGCGCACGCCGCCGATCCCGGGGCGAAGCTCTACATCAACGACTACAACATCGAGGGCGAGAACGCGAAGAGCATCGCCCTGTACAGCCTCGCCCAGTCGCTGCTCGCCCAGGGTGTGCCGCTGGGCGGCATCGGGTTGGAGAGCCACTTCATCCTCGGTCGGATCCCCGCCGACATGCAGGCCACCATGCAGCGGTTCGCGAACCTCGGCCTGGACGTGGCCGTCACCGAACTGGACGACCGGATCCAGCTCCCGGCGTCCGGAGCGGCCCTCCAGCAGCAGGGCAGCGACTTCGCCGCCGTGGTGCGGGACTGCCTGGCGGTCTCCCGCTGCGTGGGCGTGAGCCAGTGGGGCGTGGACGACGCGCATTCGTGGATCCCCGGCACCTTTCCCGGATACGGCGCCGCCACCATGTACGACGACAACGACCAGCCCAAGCCGGCCTACTCCGCGACGCTCTCCGCCCTCGGCGGTTCGAGCACCGGCGGTGGTGGCGGCACGACGGGAGAGTTGCACGCGGTCGGTGCCGGCAAATGCCTGGACGTGCCGAACAGTTCGACCGCGGCGGGCACCCAGGTGCAGATCTACAGCTGCTGGGGCGGCACCAACCAGATCTGGACGCACACCTCCGCCGACCAGCTGAGCGTCTACGGCGGCGCCGGCCGGATGTGCCTGGACGCCTCCGCGCAGGGCACGGGCTCCGGCACGAAGGTGGTCGTCTGGCCGTGCAACGGCCAGGCGAACCAGCAGTGGTACGTGAACACGGACGGCACCGTCACCGGTGTCCAGTCCGGCCTGTGCCTGGACGTGTCCGGCGCCTCCACCGCCGACGGCACCCTGGCCCAGCTGTGGAGCTGCAGCGGCCGCAGCAACCAGCAGTGGACGCTCGGCTGACACCGAACGGGTGCGGCCGGACGGCACCGGGGCTCCGGGACCGTCCGGCCGCACTGCGCCCGCGACTAATCCCCCCGCCCCCACCGAGGGAAGGAAGCACCATGCGCCGTGCGCTCCCCAAGCTGTCCCTGCTCCTGGCCCCCGCACTCGCCGGCCTGTTGGTTGCGGTCCACCCCGGCACCGCGTACGCCGCCGACCTCACCACCATGACCGGCGGCTTCTACGTCGACCCGGACTCCAGCGCGCAGCAGTGGCTCAACGCCAACCCCGGCGACGGCCGCGCCCCCGCCATCCGGTCGTCGATCGCCGACGTGCCGACGGCGCGTTGGTTCGGCAACTGGAGCGGCACCATCGGGACGGCGACCGGGTCCTTCGTCGGAGCCGCGGCCGCCCGCGGCAAACTGCCGATCCTGGTGGCGTACAACATCCCCGACCGGGACATCTGCGCCGGGCAGTCCGGCGGCGGCGCGGGCTCCGGCGCCGCCTATGCCAGCTGGATCGCGGCGTTCGCCGACGGCATCGGCAACCGGCCGGCGGTGGTCGTCCTCGAACCCGACTCGCTGGGAGACGAGAGCTGCATGACACAGACTCAGATCTCCGAGCGCAACGCCCTGCTGCGCAACGCCATCGCGCAGTTCAACGCCAAGGCCCGGAACACCTGGGTCTACCTCGACGCCGGCAACCCCGCCTGGCTGAGCGCCGAGACCATGGCCGAGCACCTGGCCGCGGCCGGTGTGCGCGGCGCCCACGGGTTCTCCCTCAACGTGTCCAACGTCTACCCCACCGCGCAGAACACGGCGTACGGCGACGCCGTCAACGCGGTCCTCGGGGCGACGAAGGGGTTCACCAAGCCGTACGTGATCGACACCAGCCGCAACGGCAACGGATCCGACGGCACCTGGTGCAACCCGGCGGGGCGCAGGATCGGCACACCCACGCGGGCCGGCGGCGGCGCCGAGATGCTGCTGTGGATCAAGGCGCCCGGCGAATCCGACGGCAACTGCGGCACCGGCACCGGATCGACCGCCGGACAGTTCCTGCCGCAGGTCGCCTACAACCTGGTCTACGGCTACTGAGGCGAGGAACCGACACGACGACGATGGAGGGGAAGCCGCCCCGCCGGGGCTTCCCCTCACGCCGTTATCCGAACAGGCGTCGCTGGATCTCCCGGCGGTAGTCCTCCAGCGTCCGGTCGAGGTGCACCGCCGTGGCGGCGGCCGCCTCGTCGGGTCGGCCGTCGCGGATGGCCCGGTAGATCGCCTCGTGCTCCTCGACCGCGGCCTTGGTGCCTTCGCTGAGCACGTCGTGGATGCCGATGGCGCTGGACTGGCGCTGCAGCCGACGTGCATCGCGCACGGCGCTGAGCAGGAAGGTGTTGTGCGCGGCGGTGGCCACGGCCGTGTGGAAGTCGTCGTCCGCCTGGTTGAACACGTCGACCTGGCCGTGGACGAACCCGTGCCGGCACTGCTGCATGGCGACCTCGATGGTGCGCAGCTCGGCGGGTGTGGCCCGGGTGGCCGCCAGGCTGCTCGCGGCCGTCTCCTGGACCTTGCGGAACTCGAAGAGCATGAGGACGTGGTCGAGGTCGACGGGGCGGAAGAAGCCGCCCCAGCGGCTGGTGATGAGCATGCCCTCGTCGTCCGCGACGAACAGGCCGCGCCCCTTGTGCGCCCGGACGCGGCCGAGGGCCGAGAGGATCTTCACGGCTTCCCGCACCACGGCCCTGCTGGTGTTCAGCGTCTTGGCGAGATCGTGCTCCGTGGGCAGCCGGTCGCCCGCCACCAGGCGCGCCTCGGCGATGTACTCGAGGATCTGCTCCGACACGATCTCGTACCCGGGCCGGTAGTCCCGGCGCTCCTCGCCCGCGCCGTTCGCCGCTGCCGCGACAGCGGGGGAGGCCTGCGCGGGCATGGCCGTTCCGGTCGTGGGCGTGTCGTTCATCTGTCCTGCCTCCGTGTGACTGGCGCGAGGGGCGACTGATCGCGGTGGAGCCGACTCATCGTAGCGCAGACAATCATAAGTCGTACTCATTTGGCGAGGGGGGCTGACGAGGACCTGCGGATAAAAACGGATAAATACGGGCTCTCTTCGCACGAGTAAGCCCTGGCAGTGCACCGGCGGTCCGAAATTGCCGCGAATAAGGCTGCGTGAACCCTTGACGGTCGTCTCGATAGGGCGGCTAATTTATCCGGCGAGGGCGGCAACGGAACGGCGGCCCTCGCGGTACCGACGCCCGAGCCGCACGGCCCGGCGTCGCCCCACCCCCACCTCCCGACCTGTTCGGGGCCTCTGCAGTGGAGTCGCTCATGACCGTCAACAAGCCTCCGGTCGGCCGGGAAGCAGTGTCCGGCAAGAGACGAGCGGTGCTGCTCGCAGCCTGCGCGGCGACCCTGGTGATGACCGTGGCCGCCTGCGACAGCAGCTCTCCCGCGAAGACCACCAAGGACGGCTTCGCCCAGGCGGCGCAGACCGACGGAGCGCTGACCGTCTGGGTCGACGCGACCCGGGTGGCCGCCGCGAAGCAGTACCAGGAGCTGCACCCCGAGGTGAAGCTGGACATCGTCACCTACGACGGCGATGCCAACGGCTCGAACTACCTCCAGACCAAGGTCCAGCTCTTCAACCGGACCGGCAAGGGCTGGCCCGACGTCGTCTTCAGCTCCCAGAACAACGAGGCGACCTGGGCGGTCGACGCGGGCTTCGCGGCGCCGCTCGACAAGGGCCTGGTCCCGGCGGACACCCTGAGCGGCTTCGCCAAGGGCGCCAACGACGTGTGTACGGTCAACGGCACCGTCTACTGCCTGCGCAACGACCTCTCGCAGGCGGTGCTCTGGTACAACGCTCCGCTGATGCAGCAGTTCGGCTACACCGTCCCCAAGACCTGGGAGGAGTACCAGCAGCTGGGCGAGAAGGTGGCCGCCGAACACCCCGGCTACCTGGTGGGCGACGCGGGCGACTCCTTCACCCCCGAGATCTACCTCTGGGCGAGCAAGTGCGGGGCCAACCACATCACCGGTCCCAAGGCCGTCTCGGTGAACACCACCGGTGAGAACTGCACCAGGATGGCCACGCTCATGGACGGGCTGATCAAGAACAAGTCCATGTCCATCAGCGGCGTCTTCAGCACCGACTTCGCCAAGAATGAGGCCGACAAGGTGCTGCTCATGCCCGGCCCGGCGTGGTTCGGCGGCGCGGTGTTCAAGGACACCCTCAAGACCCCGGACAAGACGATCGGGGTGGCCCCGATCCCCCAGTGGCAGGGCGACTCCGAGCCGGCCACCGGCAACGTCGGCGGCGGCACCTGGCTGGTGTCCCAGCACTCCACCCACCTCAAGGCGGCCACCGACTTCCTGAAGTGGGTCACCACCGACAACGCCTACCAGGGCGAGAAGTCCCCGGGCTTCCCGGCCTACGCGCCCGCCGCCGAGGACTGGCTGAAGGCGCAGGCCGCCTCGGGCTACCTCGTCGGGGACCTCGGCGCCCTCAAGGAGGCCTCCTCCCAGGTGTGGCCGGGCTGGGGCTCGGGCCAGTTCAGCCAGGAGGGGATCTGGGCCGCCACGGTCAAGCCCGGCCTGACCCAGGGGCAGACCATCACCTCCCTGCTGCCCGCCTGGCAGGACTCGATCGTCAAGCACGCCGAGTCGTACGGATACAAGGTCTCGTCGTGACCGTCACCTCCTCCCCGGCCGGAACCGGGCTGGCCTGGCCTTCGTGGCCGGCTACGCTGTCCTGCTGATCGCCTTCGGTGTCCTGCCGATCGGCTACGCGGTCTACTTCGCCTTCACCGACGCGGGGGGCACGTTCACCGGCTTCTCGAACTTCGTCACCACGGCGCAGGACTTCCGGTTCGTGGACGCGATCGGCCACGTGGCGCTCTACCTCCTGTTCTGGCTCGTCTCGCTGGTGGTGTTCGTGGTGGCGCTGGCGCTGCTGCTGCACCGCCTGGCGGCGGGGCCGATCGGCCGGACGCTCCGCTTCCTCTACTACATCCCCGGGGCACTGGCGGGTGCCGCGAGCGTGCTGGTGTGGCTGTTCATGCTCGACCCGACGGTCAGTCCGGTCAGCTCCCTGCTGGAGGCGCTCGGGTTCGGCACCTTCGGCGAGGTCATCGCGCCGGGCAACCTGCCGGTGCTGTTCACGGTCATCGCGTTCTGGACCGGGGCGGGCGGCTGGATCGTGGTCATGTACGGCGCGCTCAACAACATCCCGCAGGACATCCTGGAAGCCGCGCGGATCGACGGCGCCGGCGCCTGGCAGACCGCCTGGCACGTGCAGATCCCCATGCTGCGCAAGTGGATCGTCTACATGGTGATCCTCGCGTTCGCGGGCGGCGCCCAGCTCTTCGTCGAGCCGCAGCTGCTCTCGCTCGCCAGCGTGGGCGTGGCCGGCCGTGACTACTCCCTCAACCAGCTGACCTACGACTTCGCCTTCCAGATGAACGACATCAACGGCGCCGCCGCGGTCTCGATGGAGCTCCTGGTCGTCAGCGTCTCGGCCGCCGGCTTCTTCGTCGCACGGTCGGGATTCTTCGATGCCGACTGAGACCCCCGCCACTCGAGTCGCCGCCACGCCACGCACGGAACGGGAACCACGCGTCATGAGCCGAGCTCCACACCGGGCATCCCGGCGGGCACAGAGGCCCCTGCGGCACACGTCGTACCGGCTGCTGGCCGGCGCCGTCCTGGCGGTCTTCGCGGTGTTCTTCGTGCTGCCGGTGCTCTGGCTCGTCCTCGCGGCGACCAAGACGGACCAGCAACTGGTCCACGGCCACCCGCTCTCCTTCGGCTCCTGGCAGGCGCTCAAGGCCAACTGGGACGCGCTGACGGCGTTCCAGGACGGGGCGATCCTCCAGTGGCTGGGCAACTCCGCCGTGTACGCGGTGATCTCCCTGGTCATCACGCTCTGCGTCTCGGTGCCGGCGGGATACGCGCTGGCCATGACCGAGTTCCGCGGCCGGCGCGTCCTGCTCGTCTCGACCCTCGTCGTGATGCTGATGCCGAGCGCCACGCTCGTGGTGCCGCTGTTCCTGGAGGTCAACGCGGCACACCTGATCGGCACCATGTGGTCGATCATCCTGCCGTACTCGTTCTACCCGTTCGGCGTGTACCTGACGTACATCTACTTCACCACCGCCGTGCCGAAGGACCTGCTGGCGGCCGCACGGATGGACGGCTGCTCCGAGTTCGGCGTCTTCCGGCACGTGGCACTGCCGCTGGCGACACCGGTCGTCGCGCTCGTGGGCTTCTTCAGCTTCGTCGCCAACTGGACCAACTACTTCCTGCCCTACGTGATGCTCCCCCAGGACGACCAGATGCCGATCCAGGTGGGCGTCGGCAACCTGCTCAGCAGCGTGCCGCAGTTCAACCCGACCGCCGGATCGCTCGCGATCGAGCGCCCGCAGCTGGCCCTCGCGACCCTCGTGGCCATCACCCCGGTCCTGGTCGTCTTCCTCTTCGCCCAGCGCTTCCTGGTCAGCGGGATGCTCGCCGGCGCCACCAAGGAATGACGCCCGTGCCGTCACCCCGATCGGAGATCCTCCCCATGTCCCCCAGCTCCACCGACCGTTCCCCGGGCGAGGACGCCGCAGCGTCCCCCGCCGAGATCCGGGCCGGGGTACCACTGCTCGAACCGCCCGGCTGGGCGGTGGCGCAGCGTGACCTGTTCGACCTGCTCGACCACGGCTGGCGCCGCTTCGCCCGCGACTTCACCGGCCCCGACGGCCGGCTGAACTACACCGGCCGGCTGACCACCCGGGACGGCGTCGACGACTTCTACGAGGTCTTCTTCAACTGGCCGCAGCTGTACCTCCTCGGCGGTGCCGACGACCTCCTGGCCGCCAGCGCGAAGCACTGGGAGGGAGTGACCAGGCACCTCACCGAACTGGACATGCTCCGCGACGAGTACGAGCGCGGCTACGACTGGTTCCACCAGGGCGAGAGCCTGCTCCTGCTCTACTTCCTGTGCATGGCCGACCCCGAGCGCTGGTCCGAGCGCGCCCTGCGGTTCGCCGACCTGTACGTCGACCCGGTCCACGGCAACTACGACCCCTCCCACCGCATCGTCACCCGTCCGCACAACGGCAGTGACCCGGACCGGCAGGGCGTGACCGACGGCGACGTCTACCCGTGGCTGCCGAAGGAGGCCGAGACCTACGGCTTCCCGCTCGAATGGCTCCCCGAGGCGCAGGACGGCCCGTACCCGCTCTCGGCGGACCCGCGGCTCGGGGCGCAGATGCGCGAGCGGATGGGCGTTGGCGACACCGCGGTCAACCTCGCCGTGGCCGGGCTGGTCCTCAACGCCTGGGTCCTCTCCGGCGAGCAGCGCTACCGCGACTGGATCGTCGACTACGTCGGCGCCTGGCGGGAGCGCACCGAGGCGAACGGCGGCCTCATCCCGGACAACGTCGCTCCGGACGGGGCGGTCGGCGGCCTGCTGGAAGGCCGCTGGTACGGCGGCCACTACGGCTGGTCCTGGCCGCACGGCTGGCACAGCGTGGGCCACGCGGCCTGCGTGGCGGCGCTGGCCGCGGCGGTGAGCACCGGGGACGACGACTACCTCTCGATGGTCGGCACCTCGCTCGACGCCGTGATCGCCCGGGCCAAGGTGATGCCGTTCAGCGAGTCGGACTCCAGCCTGCGGTCCAAGTGGGTGGTCGAGCTCGGCCCGGACGTCGACTCGCCGACGCCCCACCTCCCGTTCCGGCACAACGACTCGGGCTGGTTCGACTACAACCCGGTCACCCTGCCCGTGCCGATGGCGCTGTGGCACCACACGGCCTCGGACGCCGACCGCGCCCGGCTGGAGAAGCTGCGCGAGGCGGACGGCCTGGACTGGCGCACCGTGCGGCCGTTCCGGGCCAAGGAGGAGTCCGGGCACGAGAAGGCGTGGTTCGCCTTCCTCGCCGGTGACGACCCGGACTACCCCGAGCGGATCCTCGCCGCCGCCCAGGCGCAGGTCCGCCACCGCCTGCGGCGGATGGAGCGCTACCGCGACCTGGAGGTGGACGAGGCCGACATCCACGTGTGGCAGCAGTGCAACCCGGTCGCCACCGAGGCCCTCGTCCAACTGACCTGGGGCGGCCCCCAGGTGCTCTACAACGGCGGCCTCCAGCAGGCCCGGCTGCGCTACCACGACGCCCGGGCCCGCCGCGCCGGCCTGCCGGCGGACGTGGCCGCCCTGGTCACCTCCATCGACCCCGGGGCGACCACCGTCGAACTGGTGAACCTCTCGCCCGAGGCGGAGCGGACGGTGATCGTCCAGGCGGGCGCGCTCGCCGAGCACACCATCGCCTCGGTCCGGTACACGACCTGCGCGGACGAGGGCTGGATCGGCGACATGTACGACTACGGCCACACGGAGCCGGTGGTCGGCGAGTCGGAAGCGGCCTGCGACGGCGCGTTCCTGACCGTCCGGCTGCCCGCGTCCACGCGCATACGGATGACGCTCCGGCTCGAACTCCGCACCCGTACCCCCAGTTACCGCTCGCCGTTCGCCACCCCGGGCGACGCGTCGCACCCCGGTGGCGAGGAGGAATCCGCATGAAGCGCTTCGCCCAGACCATCAGGCTCCGGCCCGAGCACCGCGAGGAGTACCTCGAACTCCACTCCGCCGTCTGGCCCGGAGTCGAGGCGGCCCTCCACCGGGCG
The DNA here is from genome assembly GCF_042751525.1 of Kitasatospora sp. NPDC059408. Classification (NCBI taxonomy): domain Bacteria; kingdom Bacillati; phylum Actinomycetota; class Actinomycetes; order Kitasatosporales; family Streptomycetaceae; genus Kitasatospora; species Kitasatospora sp. NPDC059408. The sequence continues at coordinate 98,815 of NZ_JBHYWI010000002.1, read as the reverse complement.
CGGATCCGCAACTTCGGCATCTTCCTCCACGGTGACGTGCTGTTCTCCTACTTCGAGTACCACGGCGAGGACTTCGAGGCCGACATGGCGGGCCTGGAGGCCGACCCCGTGACCCAGGAGTGGTGGCTGCTCACCGACCCCTGCCAGGAGCCCTGGCCCGATCGGGGCGACTCCCGCCAGTGGACGGAGCTCGCCGAGGTCTGGCACCTGAGCGAGCCCGGCGAGCACTCCGCCGAGTGACCCGCTCCACGCCCGACCGACCAGACCGGAGCCCCCAGTGACCTCCACCCCGCCGCCCGCGCTCATCGACTCCCACCACCACCTGTGGGACCTCGCCCAGCGGCCGCAAGCCTGGCTCGACGAGCCCGCCCTGACGTCGATCCGCCGCACGTTCACCCCCGACGATCTGCGCGCCACCGCCACCAGTACGGTGGCGGGCCGCAGGCTGCACCGCACGGTGGTCGTGCAGTGCGTGCCGGACGTCCCCGAGACCGAGGACCTGCTCGCGCTCGCCGCCCGGGAGCCGCTGATCGCGGCCGTGGTCGGCTGGGTGGACCTCACGTCCCCCGCGGTCGGTCACGAGCTCGACCGGCTGCTCGCCGGGCCGGGCGGCGGCTACCTCCGGTCGCTGCGCAGCCTGGTGCAGGGCGAGACGGACCCGGAATGGCTGCAACGCCCCGACGTCGAACGCGGGTTGGCGGCGGTCCGGGACCGCGGGCTCGGCTACGACGTGCTCGTCCGCAGCCACCAGCTCGACCAGGCGAGCCGGCTCGCCGAACGCCTCCCGGACCTGCCCCTGGTGCTCGACCACGCGGGCAAGCCGGACCTCGCCGGCCGCGAACTGGAGGACTGGGAGCGCCGGTTGCGCCGGCTGGCCGGGCATCCCCAGGTGGTCTGCAAGGTGTCGGGACTGATCACCGAGGCCGACCACGAGGCCTGGACCACCGCCGACATCCGCCCGGCGTGGGACGTCCTGCTGAGCGCCCTCGGCCCCGACCGGCTGATGTTCGGCTCGGACTGGCCGGTGGCGAACCTCGCCGGAGGCTGGAACCGCTGGGCCGAGACCGTGGACGAACTGCTCGACGGATGTTCCGCCGACGAGACCTCGGCGATCCTCGCGGGCACCGCGACCGCCTTCTACCGCCTCGCCCCCCACTCGTAACCCGTACCGAAGAGACCTTGGAATCACCATGACGCTTGCTGTCCGATATACAGCCGCCCGCACGCTGGACACGGCTCCGTCCGAGCCGTCCGAGCCCGGTCCCGGAGAGGTGCTGCTGGCGCCCGCCTACGTGGGGATCTGCGGTACCGACCTCCACATCTTCCACGGCGACATGGACGCCCGCGTCGCCGCGCCGGCCGTCCTGGGCCACGAGATGTCCGGCCGGGTGGTGCGGGTCGGTGCCGGCGTGGAGGGCTGGCAGGCCGGGGACGCGGTGACGGTGATGCCGCTGCGCTGGGACGACACCTGCCCGGCCTGCCTGAGTGGCCATCAGCACGTGTGCCAGAACCTGGACTTCATCGGCATCGACTCGCCGGGTGCGATGCAGCAACGCTGGACGGTCCCCGCCGACACGCTGATCCGGCTGCCGGGCTCTCTCGCTCTGGACCGGGCCGCGCTGGTGGAGCCCACCGCGGTGGCCGTGCACGACGTCGGCCGGGCCCAGGTGCAGGCCGGTGAGCGGGTCGTCGTCGTGGGCGGCGGGCCGGTCGGCATCCTGATAGCGCTGGTGGCCCGGGCGGCCGGGGCCGAGGTCCGGGTGGTGGAGCTGAGCGCCCACCGGCGGAAGCTGGCCGAGGAGTTGGGGCTCGTCACGCTGGACCCGGCCGCCGAGGACGTGGCCGGGGCCGTGCAGGAGTGGACCGGGGGCGCGGGCGCGGAGGTCGCCTTCGAGGTGTCCGGTGCGGCGGGCGGGGTCGACACCGCGGTCGAGGTGCTGGGCGTGCGCGGCCGGCTGTGCCTGGTGGCGATCCACCCCCGGCCCCGCGAGGTGAACCTGCACCGCTTCTTCTGGCGTGAACTCACCCTGGTGGGCGCCCGGTTGTACGACCGCTCCGACTTCGAGCGGGCGGTGGCGCTGGTCGCCGACGGCACGATCCCGGCCGAGAAGCTGATCAGCAAGGTCGTGCCGCTCACCGAGGCCCCCGCGGCGTTCGAGGCCCTGGAGGGCGGCGGCGACGTGATGAAGATCCTCGTGGACTGCACCGACGACACCCGGGGGGTCGCCGAATGAACGCCTTCGATCTGACCGGCAGGCTCGCCGTCGTCACGGGAGCCCGGCGCGGCATCGGCCGGGCCATGGCCCGCGCACTCGCCGAAGCCGGCGCGGACGTCATCGGCGTCAGCGCCAACCTGGAGGAGTCCGGCAGCGAGGTCGAGAAGGACGTCCTGGCCGCGGGCCGCAGTTTCGAGGCGATCCGCACCGACTTCGCCGACCCGGACGCGGTGCGGGCCCTGGGTGAGGACCTCGCGGACCGCGAGCGTCCGGTGGACATCCTGGTCAACAACGCCGGCACCATCCGCCGCGCCCCGGCCGCCGAACACCCGGAGGCGGACTGGGACCTGGTGCTCCAGGTCAACCTGACCGCGCAGTTCGCGCTGACCCGCGCGGTGGGCGCGGCGATGGTGGCCCGCGGCCGGGGGAAGGTCATCTTCACGGCGTCCCTGCTGAGCTTCCAGGGCGGCATCACCGTCCCCGGCTACACCGCCGCCAAGCACGGCGTCGCCGGTCTGACCAAGGCGCTGGCCAACGAGTGGGCCGGGCGCGGCGTCAACGTCAACGCCATCGCGCCGGGCTACATCGCCACGGACAACACCCAGGCGCTGCAGGACGATCCGGTGCGCAGCAGGGCGATCCTGGAGCGGATCCCGGCCGGACGCTGGGGACAGGCCGACGACCTGGCCGGCGCCACCGTCTTCCTGGCCTCGGACGCCGCCGCCTACGTCCACGGCACGATCCTTCCCGTCGACGGCGGATGGCTGGGCCGATGAGCGAGCGAAGCGAGATGGGCACATGAGCGAACGAAATGAGGTGGGCGCATGAGCGAGCGAAGCGAGCTCAGCATCAAGAGCAGCGCGTGGGCGAATGCCCCCGTCGAGCGAAGCGAGATGGGCGCATGAGCGAGGATCTGGTCACCGTGCTGGACGGCGCACGCATCATGCCGGTACTGACCGTGCGCGACCCGGCCACGGCCGCCCCGCTGGCCGACGCGCTCGCGTCGGGCGGCGCCCGGTGCGCCGAGGTCACCTTCCGCACCCCGGACGCCGAGCAGGTGCTCAAGGTGATGGCGGCCCACGGAGGCCTGGCCGTGGGTGCGGGCACCGTGGTCACCCCGGGGCAGGCGGAGCGGGCCGTGGCGGCCGGGGCCCGCTTCGTGGTGTCCCCGGGCTACGACGAGGAGGTCGTGGCGAAGTGCCGGGAGCTGGGGGTCCCCGTGGTGCCCGGCATCGCCACCGCCACCGAGTTGATGCGCGCCCTGCGGGACGGCCTCGACACCGTCAAGGTCTTCCCCGTCGAATCCATCGGCGGCCTGCGCACGCTCCGCGCGCTCGCGGCGCCCTTCCCACGCGTGCGCTTCGTGCCGACTGGCGGGATCGGTGCCGACCAGTTGCCCGGATACCTCGCCGAGCGCGCGGTCCTCGCCGTCGGCGGCAGCTGGATGGCGACGCCCGCGCACCTGGACCGCGGGGACTACCCGGAGATCCGCCGCCTGACGGCCGAGGCCGTGCGGGTGGGTGCGCCGTGACCGATGTGGTGGCGCTCGGCGAGGTCATGCTGCGCCTCGACCCGGGGGAGGGGCGGATCAGCACCGCCCGTACCTTCCGAGTGTGGGAAGGGGGCGGCGAGTACAACGTCGTGCGCGGGCTGCGCCGGTGCTTCGGCCTTCGGACGGCCGTCGTCACCTCGCTCGCCGACAACGCGGTGGGCCGGCTCGTCGAGGACCTGGTCCTGCAGGGCGGGGTCGACACCTCGCTGATCCGCTGGGTGCCCGACGACGGCATCGGGCGCAGCGCGCACAACGGCCTGAACTTCGTCGAGCGGGGCTTCGGCATCCGTGGCGCACTCGGCGTCAGCGACCGCGCCCACACGGCCGCGTCCCAGCTGCGCAAGGGGGACGTCGACTGGGACGCGGTCTTCGCGGCGGGGGTGCGCTGGTTCCACACCGGCGGCATCTTCGCCGGCCTGTCCGACACCACCGTCGACGTCGCCGAGGAGGCGATGACGGCCGCCCGCCGCCACGGTGTCACCGTCTCGTACGACCCCAATTACCGCCCGAGCCTCTGGGCCGGCCGCGGGGGGCCGGAGCGGGCCCGGGAGACCGACCTGCGGCTCGCCCGGCAGGCCGACGTCGTCGTGGGCGCGCTGGGGATGGCGGGCCGGCACCCCGGCGCCGAGCGCTTCGGCGCCGACGAGGTGCCGGACGCGCTCGCCTCGGTGGCCAGGCTGCTCCCCGGGGCGCGGGTGCTGGCGACGACCCTCCGCGAGGTCCCGTCGGCCGGGGTGAACGACTGGGGCTCGGCGGCGTGGTCGGCGGAGACCGGTCACGTCGCCGGCCCCCGGATGCCCGGCCTGCACGTCCTGGACCGCATCGGCTCCGGGGACGGCTTCGCGGCAGGTCTGATCCACGGCCTGCTCGCCGGTGCCCCGCTGGAGCGCGCCCTCGCCTACGGCACAGCCCTCGGCGCCCTCACCATGACGACGCCCGGTGACGTCGCCATGGCCTCGCTCGCCGAGGTCGAGGCGCTGGTCGCGGGAGCCTCCGCCGCCGTCCGCCGCTGACCGGCGTCCCCACCCGCACCGACAGGGAGCAGCTCTTGCGCCTCCGGAAGATCCGGCACACACCGGTCGCCGTCACCGAACTCGGTTTCGGCGGCGCGGTGATCGGCAACCTGTACGACGTCACCCCGGAATCCGACGCCCGGGCCGCGATCGACGCGGCCTGGGCGTCGGGCATCCGGTACTTCGACACCGCACCCCACTACGGCCTCGGCCTCTCCGAACGGCGCCTCGGCGCCGCTCTGCGGGACCGTCCCCGGGAGGAGTACGTCGTCTCCTCGAAGGTGGGCCGGCTGCTGGTCCCCAACGGGCAGCCGCGCGGGGCCGATACCGAGGGCTTCGCCGTTCGCGACGACCTGCGCCGCCAGTGGGACTTCAGCCGCGACGGGGTGCTCCGCTCCATCGGGGACACGCTCCGGCGCACGGGCCTGGACCGGTTGGACGTCGTCTACCTGCATGACCCCGACGACCACTGGGAGCAGGCCGCCCAGGAGGCCGTGCCTGCGCTCGTCGACCTGCGCGACCAGGGGGTGATCGGCGCCGTCGGGGTCGGCATGAACCAGTCGGCGATGCCGGCCCGCTTCCTGCGCGAGACCGACCTGGACGTCGTGATGCTCGCCGGGCGCTACACCCTGCTCGACCAGTCGGGGCTGGACGACGTCCTTCCCGCGGCGCGGGACCTGGGCCGGAGCGTCGTCGCGGTCGGCGTGTTCAACTCCGGCCTGCTCGCCCGGGACAGGCCCGCGCTCGGCATGAAGTACGACTACCGGGACGCCCCGGCGGGCCTCGTCCGCCGGGCTTCGGCCATCGCCGAGGTCTGCGAGCAGCACGGCACCACCCTGCCCGCCGCCGCGATCGCCTTCCCGTACACCCATCCCGCCGTCGTCAACGTCACCCTGGGCATGCGGGACCGCGCACAGGTCGAACGCAACGCGGAGCTCCACCGCCGGCCCGTCCCCGCGGCTCTCTGGGAGCACCTCCGGGCCGAGGGCCTGATCCGGCCGGACGTCCCGGTCCCGGCTGCGGGCTGATCCCGCGAATCCGGCCGATGCGGAAGCCCGTCCCCTTCGTGAAGGGGACGGGCTTCCGCCTTACCGTGGTGCCCGGCGGGGCGTCACGCTGTCACCGCGTCACTGGACCGTCCAGGCCTGGTTGGACTGGTTCAGGGGCATCCACTGGTCGACGGCGGCTCCGTTGGTCGTCGATCCGCTGCTCACCTCCAGGACCTGCCGGCTCTCGTAGTTGCGGATGAGGTAGCCGCCGCCGGTCGGCTCGAAGTACCAGAGCTGGTTGTTGCCGCCGCCGTACGTGTACTGCTGGAGCGTGGTTCCCCTCCAGTGGCTGCCCGCGTTGATGTCGAGGACCTTGCCGCTGTTCCGGTTCACGATCTCGAAGAGCTGGCCGCTGACCGGTACGAAGCTCCACTGCTGGTTGGCGCCGCCGGTGCTCGGCCACTGGGCGACGGCCCCGCCGTCGGCGGTGGACCAGCCGCTCACGTCCAGCACCTGGCCGCTGTTGACGTTCTTGATCGTGTAGAACGCCGACGGGCTGACGGTCGGCGTGCCGGTCGACGCGGCGGGTGACCCGCTCGCCTGCTGCACGCTGAAGTCCGTGATGAAGAAGTACCCGCCGTCGGTCTTGGCGACCCGCACGTAGCGGAACGCCTGGCGGACGTCGATGTCGCCGGTGAGCGTCGAGGCGAACGGCAGGGTGGACGTCTGGCGGCCCAGGACGGTGTAGCTGCCGAAGTTCGGGTCGTTGGAACCCCGGACCTCGAAGTTGCCGCGGGTGGCCGCCTGGTCCACGTCCTGGCGGGTGGTCAGCGAGAACTGGCCGAGCTGGTAGGCCTGGCCCAGGTCGACCTGCCACCAGGCCGAGGTGTCGCCGCCGGTCGGCGACCAGCCGGTCGAGCCATTGTTGTCGACGGCCTTCGAGGGCTCCCAGCCGGTACCGAAGACCGAGGAGGAGGACGTCGACTTGTTGAAGGCGAGGTTGGGCAGCAGGGTCATCCACTGGTAGCCGGATTCGAGACCGGAGGCCTTGATCACCGCGTCGCCGGACGTCGTGTTGTTGGTGAGGGTGACGTTGGAGCCGTTGCGGTTCTGGTTGATGAACCCGTCGGTGTGCGACAACACGTTGTTCGAGACGGTCATGTTGTCCGACCCCTCGTCCAGGTAGAGGCCGTGCACGGGCGAGCCGCAGGCCGCGGGGCCGCGGACCACGTCGTGGATGTAGTTGCCGTTGACGACCGTGCCGGGGTCGTTCGACAGGTGGTAGATGCCGGCGGAGTCGCACAGCCGGTTCATCACGTTGCCGATCCGGTTGAAGCTGATGCTGTTGTTGCCTTCGGCGTTGGCCGCCGACTGCCAGCCCCAGCCGAGCGAGATGCCGGCCCACGGAGTGTCGGAGATGTCGTTGTGGTCGATGGTGGTGCTGTTGACGAAGCCGGCGTTGATGCCCGCGGTTCCGAGGTAGTCCTCACCGATCCGGGTGATCAGGTTGTCCTTGACGGTGACGTTCTTGACCACCTCCCGGGCGTCCTCACCGGCCGGCGTGGCCGGCGGGTTGTAGATGGAGTGGTACTCCACGGTCGGGTCGGAGAACTTGCCGACCATGATCCCGTTGGCGGCGATGTCGTAGACGTAGTTGCCGGTCGCGCTGCTGTCGTGGACGCCGTGGGAGAGGTCGAGGGCGGTGGAGCCCATCTGCTTGAAGGTGTTGTAGGTGAAGGAGACCCGGTCGGCGTCCGCGGCCTGGACGCCGGCCGGCGGACGGCCGACGTACTGGTTGTTGGAGGTGTCGGCCGAGATGTTGTAGTTGCCGCCCTGGGCGTTGAGGTAACCGTTGTTGCTGGCTTCCATCCAGGTGGTCTGGGCGAAGGTGATCCCGGAGAAGCGCAGGTCGTGGGCGGGAGCGTCGAGGCTGGTGCCCTTGATGTCGAAGAGCGTCTGGAGGGTCGGCGCCTGCACGGTGGCCGTGGACATGTCCTCGCCGGGGCGGGGCTTGTAGTAGACGGTCTGCGCGGCGGTGTCGACGTAGAACTCGCCCGGCTCGTTGAGGAACTCGTGGGCGTTCTCGAAGTGCAGCGGGGAGCCGTTGGCGAGCTGCGGCCACGGGCGCTGGAACAGGATGCCCGCCTCGTGGTCCTGGATGGAGATGTTGGCGGTGCCATTGGCGGAGCTGATCGACTTCAGCCGCAGGTAGCTCTCGCCCCATTGCGTCTCCAGCACCATCTCGACCTGGTTGGGATTAGCCCAGGTGGAGACCTGCGAGCTCAGGACCTTCAGCAGCTTGTTGGTGCTGTCGCTGCCCTGCAACTGGAAGTCGCTGCCGATGTCCGGGTAGCGGGCCCGGGTGGCGCGGACCCCGTTGACGTACAGCTGGCGGAAGTTGAGCGCGCCCACGGACGCCTTGTACTCGCCGTTGGTGGCCGGGGCCCAGCCGGTGACCGCCGTGCCGCCGGTGATCACGGGCGTCTCGCCGTTGTACGACTGATAGACGACCGTGTGCCCGTTGGTGCCCGAGTCCGCGGTGCCGAAGGTGACCGGGGCGGTGAGGGGGTAGGTGCCTCCGCGCAGGTTCACGACGATGTCGTCGGACATGTTCGCGTTAACATTTCGGACCGCCGCCTGGGCGGCCTGGACGGTCTTGAAGGCCGAGGCGGTGCTGGTCCCCGGGTTGCCGTCACTGCCGTTGACCGGGTCGACGTAGAAGTTCGTCGTGGCCGCGTAGGCGGGTTGGGCGGGCAGCGCGGCCGCGAACGCGACGAGTGCCGCCGCGAGGGCCCTGGCCGCCCCGGCGCCGATGCGTAGGGGTCTCATTCTGGGGTGTCCCTCCTGCAAGTCCTGCCTTATGAGTTGCATTTATCGAGGCGGGTCGGCGCCTCTGTCAAGACGATTGACATGCTTATTTTTGCGCCGATGCAACACCGATGACACGCGGATGTATCACGCTCGGCGTCGCGAGAACCCTGTGTTTCGGAGGGATTGCGCAGGTGGTGGCAGGGTTGGCGATGTCGGGAGCCGCCCTGCGGGCGCCTGGGCGGGCCCCTCGGCGAAGGCTGCTGCCATCTAAATGAGTCGTACTTATTTGGGGCGCCATATGGCCGTCGATCGCTGCTGACTTTGACGGGCTCGGCGGCCGCCGGCGGCCGTGTCGTCGCGTGTGTCCGAGGCCGATGGGAACGGCGGGGGCCTTCGAGCCTTCGCCCGCCCCCGGCCTCGTTCGGCCGGCTTAACTGGCCCTGGCCGCACGGCCGTAGGGGTGGTCGGGCGCCTGCGGGTGACCCGTCGAGGATTTCTGTTATCGTTCACAATCCCGGACGTCTCCTGATGGGAAGCGTCGATGATCGGGAGACACCCCAGTGACTCAGTACCACAGCAATCAGCGTCCGAGCCGCCGCAGCCTGCTGAAGCTCGCCGGTACCGTCGGACTCGCGGCCGGCGCCGCTGCGGTGAGCGGTACGACCCGTGCCGCGGCGGCCCCCGCTCCCGCGTTCGCGCACCCGGGCCTGCTGCACGCGCAGGCGGACCTCGACCGGATAACCGCCAAGGTCAACGCCGGTGCCCAGCCGTACCTGGCGGGGTGGCAGCGGCTGACGGCCAACCGGCATGCGCAGAGCGGCTGGAAGGCGAACCCCCAGGCCGTGGTCTACCGGGGAGGCGACGCCTCCCAGAACTTCCCGACCCTCTACAACGACGTCCACGCCGCCTACCAGAACGCCCTGCGCTGGCGCGTCAGTGGCGACCGGGCCCACGGTGATGCCGCCCGGGACATCCTCAACGCCTGGTCGGGCACACTGAAGCAGGTCACCGGCAGCGCCGACCGGTTCCTCGCCGCCGGCATCCAGGGCTACCAGTTCGCCAACGCGGCCGAACTGATGCGCGGCTACCCCGGGTTCGACCTCGACCGGTTCAAGACCATGATGCTCCAGGTCTTCTACCCGGTCTGCGACGACTTCCTCCGTCACCACAACGGCGCGTTCATCACCAACTACTACGCCAGTTGGGACCTGCTCGCCCTCTGCTGCGTCTTCGCCACCGGCGTCCTGTGCGACGACCGGGCCAAGGTCGACCAGGCCGTCGAGTACTACCGGAACGGCGCGGGCAACGGCTCGCTCCGGCACGCCATCCCGTACGTCCACCCCGGCGGCCTGGCCCAGTTCCAGGAGTCCGGCCGCGACCAGGGGCACTGCACACTCTCCGTCGGCCTGATGGGCGCCCTGTGCGAGATGGCCTGGAACCAGGGCATCGACCTCTACGGCGAGGACGACAACCGCTTCCTCAAGGGCGCCGAGTACGTCGCCAAGTACAACCTCGGCGAGGACGTCCCGTTCACCCGCCTCACGTTCCAGCAGGGCGCACCCGGCGTCTGGTCGAAGACGGTGGATGACACCGCGCCCTCCGCCGACGGCCGGGGCGATCTGCGCCCGATCTGGGCGATGATCCAGAACCACTACGTCAACCGCCGCGGCCTCGCCGCGCCCTACGGCACCGCCATGGCGGCGAAGGTCGGGGCCGAGGGCGGCGGTGGCGACTACGGTCCGAACAGTGGCGGCTTCGACCAACTCGGCTTCGGCACGCTGGCGTTCACGCGTGACAGCGCCGCGGCGCAGATGCCCCCGTCCGCGCCGGCCGGGTCGGCGGCGGGATCGGCGGCAGGCCCGTCGGAAGGCCCGTCGACGTCGGCCGGAGCACCGGCCGCAACGCCGGGGGGCGCCGCAGGCACCTCCGCACCGGCTCGGCCGAGCCCGGCCGGGGCTCCGGCCGAGGGCCTCGCCGCCAGTGGCTCCCACGACCTGATCCCGCTCACCGGCGTGGGTCTGCTCGCCGTCGGCGGTGGCGTACTGGCGCTGCGCGCCCGGGCCCGTCGCAAGGGCACACATCGCGCATGACCCTGCGCCGATGGGCGCAGCGTCCGGCGGGGTCCGGGGGGACCCCGACCCTCCGCCACCTTCTTGGTGGCCCCGCAACGGGGCTCCCGGCGAGCAACCTTTCCGCGGGGGCGTGGAGCAGCTGAGTCGGGCGTTCGTCCTGGCCGCGTTCGCCTTCTTCGCCCTGCCGGGCGACGGGACTCTCGACGAGTCCCGGCCGGCCGCGGCAGTCATCGGAAGTTCGGGTCCGCCATCAACACCACGCGGTCCACGGCGGGGTCGAACCCGAGAACCGGGTGTCCGTAGTCGCCCTCGGCCGTCATGGCCACCGGCCTGCCCAGCCGCCGGCCCACCGTGGCCAGCACCCCGCACAGGACGTCCACCCCGTGTTGGCCCTGCAACTCGCGCAGGTCGACATCGAAGTCGATCCCCTCGGCGGACCACGGGCGGAAGATCGCCAGTACGCCCGGAACCGGCCACACCCGCAGATCGACCGAGTCCGCGCCGGCCGGCCGCGAAAGCACCTCAACGGCAGCAGGAAGCGGTCCGGCGACGCCACCCTCCAGGAACTCCCATGCCCAGCCACTCGATTGGACCAGATCGAACACCGCCTGCCAGTCCTCCACCGACGAGGTGCCCTCCACGAACACATCAGGCAGAGCACCCATCACGGCAGGGTCGAGGAAGTTCCTGACGTCATCCCACAGCAGATCCGGCATCCCGCCATCGTGCCTGGTCACGGCTCCGGACGCAGCCCGATTTCCTTGACGAACCACATGGACGAACCACATAGCGGCACCCCGGGATGCCACGTGCTCCGAAGCGCGCGAAGTTCCTGCTGAGGTGAGGAGTCCCACGGCGCAGGCTGCGGTCTGCCGATGAGTGCGGCTCGTTCACGGGGGCCGGTCTTGCCCCGGCCCCGCCGCCGCATACCTGCCCGTGCCGGCGATGCGCGGCGGCGGTCGGAGCTAGGGATCGACGACCCGTATGTGTCCTCCGGCTCCCGGGCCGCCCAGGGGCTGCCGCCTGCGCACGAGGAGTTGCCGCCCATCCCGGAGTCGGAGTGGGACCGAACCGTGGCCGCCGGTCCGCTGCTGCGCGGAGTATTGACAACTCGCAGCGACTGAAGGAGATTTCACCTGAACATGTCAGGCGGTTCGAGTGTCTTCACTGCCAATTGTTAGCGTTAACGGGCAGGGGCTCGGCCGCCGGGGCACACACCAGCCCGCTGTGCCCGGCAGGACCGGCTCGGCCGACGTGCGCGCTCGCACGACGGTCAGGACGAGGCGCCGGTTCCCGATCGGTGTGCAGGAAATCCCCCACCCAAGGAGAACGATCCGTCATGCCACGGCTCAAGAAGAGGCTTCGGCTCCGCAAGGTCCTGACGGCTGCCGCATGCATGGTCGTCGGCTCGGCCACGGCCGTCGCCGCCAGCCCCGCGGCTCAGGGCGCCGGGGCGACCACGCTGGGTGCGGCGGCGGCCGGCAGCGGCCGCTACTTCGGCACGGCGGTGGCCGCGGGCAGGCTCGGCGACCCGGCGTACTCCACCATCCTCGACCGGGAGTTCAACACGATCACCCCGGAGAACGAGATGAAGTGGGACACCACCGAACCCTCCCGCGGGTCGTTCGACTTCGGCCCCGCCGACTCGATCGTCGGACACGCCGCCGCGCACGGCCAGAAGATGCGCGGGCACACCCTGGTCTGGCACTCCCAACTGCCCGGCTGGGTCGGCTCCATCAACGACGCCAACACCCTGCGCAGCGTGATGAACAACCACATCACCACCGAGATGAGCCACTACAAGGGCAAGATCTACGCCTGGGACGTGGTCAACGAGGCCTTCGCCGACGACGGCAGCGGCCGGCACCGGGGCTCGGTGTTCCAGAACGTGCTGGGCGACGGCTTCATCGAGGAGGCCTTCCGCACCGCCCGGAACGTCGACCCCTCGGCCAAGCTCTGCTACAACGACTACAGCATCGAGAACTGGTCCGACGCCAAGACCCAGGGCGTCTACGGCATGGTCAGGGACTTCAAGTCCCGCGGCGTGCCGATCGACTGCGTCGGCTTCCAGAGCCACTTCGGTGCCGGCGGCCCTCCGCCGAGTTTCCGGACCACCCTGTCCAACTTCGCCGCGCTCGGCGTGGACGTCCAGATCACCGAACTCGACATCGCCCAGGCGCCCGCCGGCGCGTACGCCGACACCGTCCGGGACTGCCTCGGCGTCGCCCGCTGCACGGGCATCACCGTGTGGGGCATCCGCGACGGCGACTCCTGGCGCACCGGCGAGAACCCGCTGCTGTTCGACAACAACGGCAACAAGAAGTCCGCCTACGGTGCGGTGCTCGCCGCCCTGGGCGGCGCCAGCGGCGGCACACCCAGTGGGGGCATCACCTCCGGAGCCGCCTACAGCCTGTCCGACGTGGCCGCCGGACGCGTGCTCGACGAGCCCGCGGGACAGAACGGCAACGGCACCCCCCTCCAGATCTGGGACGCCAACGGCGGCGCCGCCAACCAGCAGTGGCGGGCCGACCAGAACGGCGACGGCTCCTACACCTTCACCAACGTCGCCAGCGGCCGGGTCCTGGACGAGCCGGGCGGCCAGACGGGCAACGGGACGAAGCCGCAGGTGTGGGACGCCAACGGCGGCGCCAACCAGCACTGGAGGGCCGGCCAGAACGGCGACGGTTCCTACACCCTGACCAACGTCGCCAGCGGCCGGGCACTGGAGATCCCCGCCGGTCAGACCGCCAACGGCACCGCCGTCCAGATCTGGGACGCCAACGGCGGCGCCAATCAGCACTGGAACTTCCGGTGATCTGAGCCGCGGGGGCGCGCCCGTGCCACCGCCAGGCCCCTGCACCTCGCCCGCACAGCCGTGTGACAGCTCCATCCGTCGACAAAGGAGGTCCCCATGCGCAGACGAAGGTCCAGCCGCAGGCATCCGTCCGTGGTGCTCACCGCCGTGGTCGCGGCCGTGGCGGCGTTGGCGGCCATGCTCGTCGCCGGCACCGCCCACGCGGCCACCACCGGCGCCTTGCGCGGTGCGGGTTCCGGTCGGTGTCTCGATGTGCAGAACGCGGGCCGGGGCGACGGCACGTCCCTGCAGATCTACGACTGCTCGAACGGGACCAACCAGCTGTGGACGTCGACGTCCGGCAGCCGGCTGACCGTGTACGGCGACAAGTGCCTGGACGTCCCGGGCCACGCCACCACGCCCGGCACCCGGGTGCAGATCTGGGCCTGCACCGGCGCCGCGAACCAACAGTGGCAGGTGAAGGCCGACGGCACGGTGGTCGGAGTGGAGTCCGGGCTGTGCCTGGACGTCACGGGCGCCGGGACGGCCAACGGCACGGCGGTGGAGATCTGGACCTGCAACGGCGGCGGCAACCAGAGCTGGACCGGCCTGTCCGCGTCGACCCCGCCGGGCGGCAACTGCGCCCTGCCGACGACGTACCGCTGGTCGTCGACGGGCGCGTTGGCGCAGCCGGCGAACGGGTGGGCGTCGGTGAAGGACTTCACCGACGTCGTGTACAAGGGCAAGCACCTGGTCTACGCGTCGAACGTGTCGGGTTCGTCGTACGGCTCGATGATGTTCAGTCCGTTCGCGAACTGGTCGGACATGGCCTCGGCCGGCCAGATCGGGATGGGCCAGGCCGCGGTGGCTCCCACGCTGTTCTACTTCGCGCCGAAGAACATCTGGGTGCTCGCCTACCAGTGGGGTCCGTGGCCGTTCATCTACCGCACGTCGAGCGAGCCGACCGACCCCAACGGCTGGTCGTCGCCCCAGCCGCTCTTCACCGGCAGCATCCCCAACTCCGGCACCGGTCCGATCGATCAGACCCTGATCGCCGACGGCCAGAACATGTACCTGTTCTTCGCCGGTGACAACGGCAGCATCTACCGGGCGAGCATGCCGATCGGGAACTTCCCGGGCAACTTCGGATCCTCCTACACGACGGTCATGAGCGACACGCAGAGCAACCTCTTCGAGGCGCCGCAGGTCTACAAGGTCCAGGGCCAGAACCAGTACCTCATGATCGTCGAGGCGATGGGGGCGAACGGGCGCTACTTCCGCTCGTTCACGGCCACCAGCCTCAGCGGTTCGTGGACCCCGCAGGCCGCGAGCGAGAACAACCCCTTCGCGGGCAAGGCCAACAGCGGCGCCGGCTGGACCAACGACATCAGCCACGGTGACCTGGTCCGCAACAACCCCGACCAGACCATGACCATCGACCCCTGCAACCTGCAGTTCCTCTACCAGGGCAAGTCCCCCACCGCGACCGGCCCCTATGACCAGCTCCCGTGGCGCCCGGGCCTTCTCACCCTCCAGCGCTGACCCGCCCGACCCCGGGGACCCCGGCCGGCTCGCGGCCGGGGTCCCCGCGATCAGCGACCGGCTCTGCAGGCCCGCAGCGTGGCGGAGAGGGCGGGACGGATCGGGACGAGGAGCTCGACGTTCCGGTCCCGGACGGTGCCCGCCGACTCCGGACCACCGACGCGGGTCGCTTCGTTGGCGCAGATCTCGCGATGGGCGGAGGCCAGGTCCCACAGGCCGAGACCGGCGCCGGGTTCGAGCGGTGCGGCGTGGTCGATCATCGTGGAGCGGACCACCAGGACGTCCGTGCCGACGAGGAGCTCCAGCATCCGCGCCTGGGACGGCCACTCGCACAGGCCGGACGTGATGACGTGCCAGAAGCCGCCGCCACCCGAACGCCTCCTGGGCGTCACCGAGTTGAGGTGCTGGTGACCCGCCAGCCAGAGTGCCACGTTGCCGAAGCGGTGCAGGAGCGCCTCGACCTCGCCGCCGAGTACGCGCGGCAGGTCCGCATCCGGGTGCGCCGCCTCGTCCGGCCGTTCGGTGGTGTTGTCGAGCACGCCCAGCCCGTGGTGCGCCGCCAGGACGACCACCCGGTCCTGGAAGCCCGTGCGGACCTCGGCGCCGGCCGCGTCCCGGTGGGAGGAGTGCACCTCGATCAGGCACTGCTCCAGCCAGTCGCGCTGGCGCCGTCCGATGCTACCGGTGACGTGGCCGGCGGGGTTGGTGGTGTCGAGGACGATCACCCGGACTCCGGGGACCTCGTCGTAGCAGTAGTAGGTGCGGCCCTCGGCGAGGTCGGACTCGCCGAACCCGTGTCCGCGGGGTGTGCCGGGGCTGTCCAGGTGCGCCCGGATGTACTCCGTCTTGTCGATGATCCGCCGGTCCGCTCGCGGCCGGATCGTCATCGTCGGTCCGCCGGCCAGCACCGCCGGGTCCATGAGGTAGGCGTCGGCCGGCGCCCGGGGCAGTGCGGCGGGTGCGGCGACCGGCCGTCGGTCGCCGGTGAGCACGCCCTGGAAGCCCGGCGTGACCGGTGCGCGCCCCTGCGCGAGACAGTCGTGGTTGCCGAAGCAGGCCAGCCAGTCGACGCCGAAGCCCCGGGTGGGGAACGGCTCGGCCGCCGAGGCCAGCAGGCCCGGCCGGTCCGGGAAGCCGTATCTCTGTTTGTACCGGTCACGCGACTTCGGCTCCGGGTTGTAGTAGTCGCCGGACACGGTGTACGACGGGATCGCCGCGGTGTCGCCGCTCCCGCCGGCGCCGAATGTCGGGTCCACGCTCCCGCCGCCGTGCATCAGCGTCAGGAACTGACGGAGCTCGTTGCGTTGGGCGTTGTCGGTGTTGTCCCCGGTGGTGAGCACGAACCGGACGGGTGTGCCCGGATCCCTCGCCAGCCTCGCCACGGTGCGGGCCATCGCCTCGAACGCGTGGGTGGAGACGATCTCCTGCGGACGGTACGCCGGTACCATCCTGGACCAGCCACGCCGGTCGGCGTACCGCTGGACGAAGTCGATCCGGCCGGGCGAGGCGATGTCCGCGAGCTGGTAGTCGGTGACGTGCACGAACCGCAGAAGGGAAAGGAGCGGTCCCGTCCGGCGCCCGGTCAGGTCGTCTCGCGTGACGTGCGGTTCACCGGGCGCCAGGGCGAGCTTGCGGTACGCCCGCTCACTGCCGCGGCCGACCACTGCGCCCGGGACGATGGTGGCGTCGAGCGTGGTCACCACGACATCGGTTGTTTCCGGCAAGGGAGTTCGGGCTTCGTGATTGGCCTGGGACTCGCCATGGCGGATGAAGTGCGGGGGCAACTGGGCGTCCTCTGTGCTGGGCGGCGATGCACCGAAACGTGAGGTGCCCAAGTCAATCCCGATGAAGTTGAACCGTCAAGCAAATGTTAGCGTTAACGCCCGCGGTCGCCGCAAGGCCCCCCTTGAGCGCAGGTGCTACGTGGCAGGGAAGTGGCGGGCGATGAACTCGTTGCGGAACGTGCCCGCCGGATCGAACTCGCCGAGCAGCGTCCGGAAGTCGTCCCAGCGCGGGTACGACTCCCGGATCACCTCGGGCGCAGTGGTGAAGACCTTGCCCCAGTGCGGCCGGGCCGCGAAGGGGGACAGGGCCTCCTCGACCGTCCTGACCGCCTCCGCCACGGCCGCCGCGTCGGGGTGCCAGGTGAAGTGGTAGGCGACGCAGTCGCGTTCGTACGCGGGGCTGAGCCACAGGGCGTCCGCCGCGACCGTGCGGATCTCGCCGATCTGCAGGGCAGGTGAGATCCGGTCCCTGACGGCGTCCAGCGCGTCGAACGCGGCGACGGCGTCGGCGCGGGCGACGAAGTACTCGGACTGCAGCTCGTCGCCGCTGCTCGGCGTGAAGTCCGGTCGGAAGTGGGGGAGCCGGGCGTGCCACCGGCCCGGAACGCCCAGCTGCGGCGTGCAGGGTTCGGGCGGACACCCCGGCACGGGATGGCGCGGACCGTCGGCGAGCACCGCGCCGAGCCAGGTCCCGGGGGCGTCGGGGCCGCCCCGCTGCTTGAGCCAGACCTGATCGATGCGGTCCGTCCGCCAGCCCGTGAAGAGGCTGACGCTGTACGCGGCCGCCATGATCTCGTCGAACCGCTCGCGCAGCACGGCGGTCGGCAGCCCCTCGTAGACCCACTGCCGGACCTCGAACGCCGGGACCACGTCCAGGGTCAGCCGGGTGACCGCGCCGAGGGCGCCCAGGGCCACGACCGCGCCGGGGAACTCCGCCGCGTCCCGGTCGATCGTCACCAGGGCGCCGTCCGCCGTGACCAGCTCGACGGCTCGGACCGCCGTGGCGAGGCAGCCGTTGGCGACCCCCGAGCCGTGCGTCCCGGTGGCGCACGCGCCGGCGACCGAGATGTGCGGCAGCGACCCGAGGTTGTGCAGCGCGAATCCCGCCCGGTCCAGTACCCCGGCGAGCTCACCGAACCGCATCCCGGCGCTCACCGTGACCGTGCCGGCCCGTTCGTCCGGCTCGATCACCCGGGGCAGGCCGGCGACGGACACCAAGTCGCCCGTGGTGTCGGCGATTGCGTTGAACGAGTGCCCGGTCCCGAGGATCCGCACGGACCGGCTGCCCGCGACGATCCGCCGCAACTCGTCCACGGAGCCCGGCTCGTGGAACCGCTCGGCGCCGAACGTGATGTTCCCGGCCCAGTTGGTCGCGGCCACGGTCATGGGCGTTGCCTCCTCGGGTCTCGCGAGCGCACAGGTTGTTGGCGTGCCGGTGTGAGCGCGAACAGAGCCGCGCACCGGCGGGCTCGGCAACGGGGCTCAGCAGCGGGTCAACCGCACCGCGAGGCCGTCGTGGGTGTAGAGCGGCGTCGCCCGGTACCCGTCCGCGTCGACGGTGACGCTGCCGAACCCGCCTTGCAGCGTACGCCCGTTGAGCACCGGCAGCACCACGTCGTCGTCCGGTTCGAGGGAGTCCGGCAGCCGCAGGACGAGCTGCGCGTCACCACCGAGCGTCACCCGGCCCGCGACCGTCAGGGCCGGGGCGTCGCAGTGGTGGAGCGCCAGCTCCAGGCGCGTGCCGGCGGCCTGCAGGTAGTCGCCGCGCAGCCGGACGGGTCCCTGTTCGACATCCACCCGCAGGGTGCCGCCGCGGACCTGCACGTCGCCGCGCCCCAGGGCGTCGCGAGAGCCGGCCGCGAGGACTCCGGCGGCCACCACGGTGGGGCCCGTGTAACGGTTGGTGCCGGTCAGGGTCAGCGTCCCGGTGCCGCGCTTGGTGAGGCCGCCGGGTCCGCCGATGTCGTTGCGCCAGGAGTCGGCCGCGCAGAACCCGCCGTCGGCGGCGTTCAGCTCCGCGGTCACGTCCCGCTCGAACGAGCCGTAACCGTCGGCCGCGGCGAACAGGTCGAGCCGGCCCCACATCTCCGGTCCGTCCAGCAGGACGTAGCCGGAGGGCAGGGCGGTGGTGCGCAGCACTTCGCGGCGCTGGGCGGCGTCGAGGTAGGGCAGGCGAGTCTCCAGCAGGACCTCGGCGCCCTTGGGCACGCTCATCGGGACGTTCGGGCCGCTACGGCGCAGGACGTACGTCAGCCGCGGGGTGACCTGCTCGGCGTTCGCCTCGCGGTCGGCGTACGGGTCCTCGGCCGGATCGGCTCCGTGGGCGAACGCGTACAGGGTGTCGGCCGTGGTGCCGGTCTTCGACCGGAAGTACGCGGCCGCCTGGCTCCGGGCGGCGGCCTTGAGGGCGGCGTTGCGCGGGTCGGCGAGGGTGGCGGCGGCGAGCGCCGTGGCGAGCGTCCGGCCGCCGATGACGTCGAGCGGGGAGTGCATGCCGGCGGTGATCCGGGTGTGGCTGAGCTCGAACGCCCGGGTGACGAGCTCCTGGAAGCGCTCGGGCACCGCGTACGCGAGGGCCAGCGCGGCCAGGTGGAAGGCGTTGGTGTGACCGCTCACAAAGCCGCCGTCGTCGACCGCGGAGGTGCCGCGCTGGCGCAGCAGTTGCGGGGCGACGACGACGTCCGTGTCGTAGACCGGGTAGCCGAGGGCGTCGGTGGCGCCGGTGTCGACCACTGCGCTGTCCTCGTTCAGGCGCCAGGGACGCGGGTACCGGTACGCGTACTTGGCGGGGTTGCCCGAGGCGTACGGTCCGCGAACCGTGTTGACCAGGGTGACCACCTGCCCCAGCTCCGAGTCGACGGCCCCGGGGCCGAGTGCGGAGCCGGCGGGCGCGTCGGCGGGGACGGCGTCGTCGACCTTCGCGGGCGGGGTGGAGTCGGGCGCCGTGGTGATCGAGGTGACGGCGCGGGCGCCCGTCCGGTACAGGTCGGCGAGCGGGCCGAGGCCGGCGATGACGGCGTAACTCTGGTGCTGGCGGTCGTAGATGAAGGCCTCGCGGGCCTCCGCGTCGGTCCGCTCGGTGGTGACCTGCACGCAGTAGCGCACATTGGCGCGCAGGACGTCGGCGAGCAGCGGTGAGCCGTCGTTCCAGGAAGCGCCGGTGTGCCAGACCCGGTTCATCCCGGTGAGGATGCGTACGGCCGCGTTCCCCTCCGGGGTGAGGTCGGCCATGGTGTTGGTCGCGTAGGAGTCGACGAAGGCGGCGCCCTGGGCGGGGCCGGCCGGCGCGGCGGCGGCCTGCTGTGGGGTGACCAGCAGGCTCAAGGCGGTGGGCCCGGCGAGAATGCCGACCGAGGTGCCGGCGGAGTTCCGCAGGAAGCGGCGGCGGTCCAGGGTGCGGTGATCGTTCACGTTGGTCTTCCTGCGGTGGTGGGCCCGGCGGGCGGAACGGTGCTCGGGAACGACGGGGGTTCCCCGGCCCGGGTGGCGGCCCGGGCCGGGGAAGTGCGGGGTGGTCAGCGGCGGGTGAACAGGAAGCCGAGCTTGTCGACCTCGTCGCCGGCGCGTCCGTGGAACCCGGCGATCTGCCAGCCGGCGGGCGCGGTGCGGGTCACGCAGTCCGCGGTGGTGGTGCCGCCGGCCAGGGACCTGCCCAGGTTGGTGCTGAACGAGGCGTAGAAGATGCGGGTGTGACCGTCGCGCGAGCCCTGGCAGAGGGTGGCAGCGCTCACATACTCGCCGCTGCCCAGGGTGAGCGAGGAGGCGGTGCCGCCGGAGCCGCCGTGCGTGAGCGTGGTGCCGTCGGCGAGGGTCAGCCCGACCTGGTCGACCCGGGCGCCGGAGCGCAGGCCGACCGCGGTGACCCGGGCAGCGGGCGCGACGCGGTCGACGTCGTCGTAGAAGTCGCCGTGCGGGCCGCCGAACTGATCGCTCGCCAGGTAGGCGGGGTTCCGGCTCCAGGTGAAGCCCACGGCGACCGGGTCGTGGTCGGAGAGCATCTTGCCGGCGCCGTCCAGGAAGTCGGTGTGCTTGTTGGCGTACGAGGTCGCGGTGAGCGAGACGAGCGCGCTGCTGCGGTACAGGACCTTGTCGACGATCTCGCAGGTGTCGGTGGGCGCGTTCTGGTCGCACAGCAGCGGGTCGGCGCCACGGGTCGGCGCCACGCCGCCGCGTTCCAGCTGTACCCACGCGTCGGTCAGCCGGTTGTCGGCGGCGAAGGCGGCGATGGTGTCGTCGGCGCGCGTGTAGCGCGTGTTGGTGTCGCCCATCACCACGACGGCGTTCCCGGCCGAGTGGGTCCTGATGTAGCCGGTGAGCTGCGCCAGGTTGGCGGCGCGGGCGGTCTCGTCGCCGGGGTTCGTGCCCGCGTTCGCGTGGAGGTTGTAGAAGTCCACGTACACGCCCTCGGCCAGCCGGGTCCGCATGAAGGTGAAGCCCTTGGGGGTGAGGCAGTCACCGGAGTCCAGCTGGCAGTCGTTCCACTTGACGCGCTCGAAGTCGTCGGTGTCGTAGGCGAGTCCGGACAGGGTGTTGAGGCCGCTGCCGATGCCCGCCCCGCCGCTGGTGGCCGTGCGGTACGGGTGGGTGTCGGCGGCGTACAGCGCGGCGTGGTAGTTGAAGTCCTCCTCGACGTGCACGACGTCGTACGGCCCGAGCCGCTGCCCGATGGCGGTGGTGCTGCTCTGCCGTTCCGTCGGGGCGCTGTTCACCGGCTGCGGAAGCCCGGCGACGTTGTACGTCAGCACGGAGAACGACCCGCCCCCGGTGTCCGCGTGCGCGGCCGGCGCGCCGGTCAGGCCGCCGAGCGCGGCGGCCGTGCCGAGCGCGCTCACGAGGAGGGAGCGGACGAGGGTGTGGCGGAGGCGGGACTTCGACATCGGTGTGCTCCGATCGGAGTACGGCGACGGGATCCGGTGCCCCGGAGCGTATGAGCGAACCATGAGCGCGTCAACCCGGCCAGGACACCCCTAAATTGCCTCTGACCTGCACATTTAAGTTGCCATGCCAAGTCTCCCGAGAAAGTTCTGTTAGCGTTAACAAAGTGTTCTTGCCGGTTCACGCCTCCCGGCTATAGTTCGAGCACCCAAGATCCCGCCTCCCCGGGTTTCCCGGGTGTGCAGAAGTTGACTTTTGTCATCTCGGGCTGGTGACAGGGCATCACTGCCGCGCACGGTCACCGGACAGGAGCCTGGTAGCCATGGCAACGACACAGACGGTGCTGACGGCCGAAGGCCTGCGGTACCGGTACGGAGAGACGGTCGCGCTGGACGGCGTGGACCTGCGGGTCGGCCCGGGGGAGTGCGTCGCGCTGCTCGGGCCCAACGGGGCCGGGAAGTCGACACTGGTGGCGCTCGCGGTCGGCATGCTCGCGCCGCAGCAGGGGACCGTGCGGATCCTGGGCGGCGATCCGCGCCGCGCGGCGACCCGCCGGCGGCTGGGCGTGGCACTGCAGACCCTGGGATTCCCCAACACGCTGACCGTGGACGAGCTGGTGAAGGGTGCAGCCGTCCGCGGTGGGCTGTGGGCGGCCGCGGCCGCCCCGATCCTGGAGGAACTCGGGCTGACCGAGCTGGCACGCCGACGGGTTTCGAAGCTCTCCGGCGGCCAGAAGCAGCGCGTGCAGCTGGCGATGGCCCTGGTCACCGAGCCGGCTCTGCTGGTGCTGGACGAACCGACGGTCGGCCTGGACACGCGGGCCCGGCGGCACTTCTGGGAGATCCTGGCGCGGCGCCGGGCGCAGGGCGCCGCGGTGCTGGTGACGACGCACCTGATCGAGGAGTCGGCCGCGGTCGCGGACCGCGTCGTGGTGCTCGACCGCGGTCGGATCCTGGCGGACGCGCCGCCCGAGGACCTCGTGTCCCGGCTACCGGACCGCACGGTGACCGTCCGGACCGGCCTCGACCGGGACGCACTGGAACGGCTGCCGGGCGTGCTCCGGGTCGGGCGGGAGCGCGACCTGGTGACGATCCAGACGCGCTCGCCTGAGGATCTGCTGCGCGTCCTGCTGGACCGGGATCCAGGGTTGTCGGATCTGCGGGTGCAGGACGCCGGCCTGGAGGAGGCCGTGGTAGCGCTCACAGGCGACCGTGGACCATCGGAGTGCGCACAGGAAGGACCCGCGGCGTGAACGTGATGGTGGGACGAGTCTTCTGGGCCGAACTGCGGGACGAACTCCGGGCGATCGTGCGGGAACCCACCTCGCTGTTCTTCGGCATCCTCATGCCGGTCGGGTTCTTCGTGCTGTTCAACCTGCTGTACGGCCACGACACCGTGCAGGGCCTCTCGGCCGGTACGGCGATGGTGGCCACCTTCGGCACCTACGGCGTGATCACGGTGGCCTCGGTGCAGCCGGGGATCGGAGTCGCCCAGGACCGGGACCTCGGCTGGCTGCGCATGAAGCGGGTGTCCGCGGTGCCGGTGTGGATCGGCCTGGCCGCGAAGGCCACCGCCGCGCTCCTCTACGGCATCGGCGTGCTGGTGCTGATGGGGGTGGCGGCCGCGGCCTTCGGCACGTTGCACGCCTCGCCCTGGGCACTGGCGCGGGTGGCCGCCGCCCTGCTGCTGGGCAGCGTCCCGTTCACGCTGTTCAGCGTCGCGATCGGCTTCCGGCTCCGCACGGGAGCGGCGATCGCGCTGCTGAACGCGGTGCTGTTCCCGCTCGCGGTGCTGTCCGGGCTGTGGATCCCGATCCGTTTCCTGCCCTCGGTGGTGCGGCGGATCGCGGAATTCCTGCCCACGTACCACCTCGCCCAGCTCGGGCTCGCCCAACTCGGCGACGGCTCCTCCGCGATCCACGTGCTCGCCCTGGTGGTCACCACGGTCGTGGCGGCCGGCGCGGCTGCGGTGTCCTACCGCCACGCACGGATCTGACATGGTGACGACCGGCTTCGACGGCGCTGCTCCCCGGTCCGTGGCCGAGCGGCTGTGGACCTGGGAGTGGGTCCACCTCGGGTACCTGCTGTTCATGCCGGCGCAGCCGTACTTCTCACCGGATCCGGCGTGGTGGGAGTGGCCGCTGGCGGTCGCGGTGTGCGCGCTCACCGTCGTGCTGTACGCGATGGCGCTGCTGCGGAGCCCGTCCGCGTGGAGCGTGTGGGCGTCGGCGGTCCCGATGGCCGCGATCGGCGCGCTGGCCACGCCGTTCAACGCCGCCGCGAGCGTGCTGTACATCTACGCCGCGGCCGCCGTGGCCAACACGCTGCCGTGGCCGGTCGCGCGGCGGTGGTTCGCGGGCCTGACCGTGCTGGACTGCGCCACGGCCCTGCTGTCGCAGGTGCCGATGTCCTACCGGCTGCTGGGCTTCGCGTCGGCGCTCGTCATGATCTGGGTGGTCGGGCTGCTCGAACTGGGGCAGCGCGACCGGCAGCAGGAGCTCGACAATCAGCGGTTGCGCAACGCGCAGGTCGAACTGCTCGCGACCCTGGCCGAACGCGAACGGATCGCGCGCGACCTGCACGACCTGCTCGGGCACTCGCTGACCGCGGTGGTGATGCGCGCCCAGCTGACCAAGGAGCTGGTGCTCGCCGATCCGCAGCGGGCACGCGCCGAGTCCGAGGAGATCGAACGCAACGCGCGGGAGGCGCTGGCCGCAGTGCGCAGCACCGTCACCGGCTGGCGGCGGACCAGCATCCGCGTGGAGCTGGAGGTGGCGCGGCGTACGCTGGCCGGGACCGGGGTGGCGTTGCAGGTGAGCTGTGACGACGAGCCGGTCCTGCCCGCGGCGACCGATCACGAGCTGGGGCTGGCGCTGCGCGAGGCGGTGACGAACGTGGCCCGGCACGCACGGGCCTCCACCTGCCGCATCGGACTGGACACGGACGGGGAACGGGTGCGCCTGGTGATCGCGGACGACGGGGTCGGCGGCAGCGCCCCGGAGGGCACCGGGCTGACCGGCCTCCGGGAGCGGATCGGGAAGCTCGGCGGCGCCGTGCAGCGCTCCGGCTCGGCCGGCACGACGCTGGTCATCACGGTGCCGACGGAGGCGGGCAGATGATCCGGGTGGTGCTGGCCGAGGACCAGGGCATGGTGCTGGGCGCGTTCGCGTCGCTGCTGGACCTGCAGGCGGACATCACGGTGGTGGCGACCGCGACCAACGGCGACGACGCGTTGGCCGCGGTGCGCGAGCACCGGCCGGACGTGCTGGTGACAGACATCGAGATGCCCGGCCGCACCGGTCTCGACCTGGCCGTGGAGCTGAACCGCCTCGGCGATCGCACCCGTGTGTTGATCGTGACCACGTTCGCGCGCAGCGGCTACCTTCGGCGGGCGGTCGACGCCGGGGTGGCCGGGTACCTGCTCAAGGACGCGCCGATCGGCGAGTTGGCGGCCGCGTTGCGCCGGGTGCACGCGGGTGAGCGGGTGGTCTCGCCGGAGCTGGCGGTGGCCGCGTGGGACGCGGCCGATCCGCTGACGGGGCGGGAACGCGAGCTGCTGCGGGCGGTCGCGGAAGGGGCCGGCAACGCCGAGATCGCGGCGCGGCTGTGCCTGGCCGAGGGGACCGTCCGCAACTACCTCTCCAGTGCCATGGCCAAGTTGGGCGCGCGCAACCGGACCGAGGCGGCCAGGATCGCGCGCACCCGCGGCTGGCTCTGAACGGTGCCCGTCAGCGGTCGTGGTCCCGGTCGCGGCGGCCGCCGTTGGTGGTCGCGTACAGGGCGCCGAGCAGCATCCCGCCCACCACGCAGACGCCGACACCGATCGACGAGTCGATCATGAAGCCGCCGACCACGAGCGCCGCGTAGACCATGGGTGCGGCGGTCCTGAGGTTCCTGTTCATTCGTCCTCCTCTTTTCCGGACTCTTTTCCGGGTCGGGCGCTTCCGGTGAGCGCTCTCAACCGATCGCCCTGGACATGAATCCCCTGATGCCGATCACGGCGGTGACCGCCAAGGCCGACAGCAGCACCAGTGCGTCCAGCCACAGCGGGATCGACGACGGCGGACCGGACAGCGTCGCGGCTCGCAGGCCCTCGCTGACGTAGGTCAGCGGGTTGATCGCGGAGATCACCTGGAACCACCGCAGGTGGCCGAGGGACGACCACGGGTACTGGACGGATCCGGTGAACGTCACGGGGGCCATGACGATCGCGAAGGTGACGCCGATCCGGTCCGGCGAGACGATCGTGCCGAGCATCAGGCCGAGGGCGGCGCCGGTCGCCGCGCCGAGGACCAGGATCAGCAGCACGCCCGGCCAGGCCGTGAGCGGCCAGCCGGTGGTGCCGAGCACCAGGAACCCGACCGGTGCCATGACCAGCCCGGCGAACAGGCCGCACAGCGTCCCGTAGGCCGACTTGGCGACGGCGACCAGCTCGCCGGGTATCGGTGCGAGCAGCCGGTCCTCGATCTCGCCGGACCACGAGAGGTCCATGATCAGCGGCATCGCGGTGTTCTCCAGGGCGACGAGGAACGCGTTGAGCGCCATGACGCCGGGCAGCAGCGTCGCGCCGAAGTCGCCCTTGGTGAAGCCGGCTTCGCCGAGCACCTTGCCGAAGACGAAGAACAGCAGCAGTGGTTGGACGATCACCTGGAGGAGGAAGGCGGTCGGCCGTCGGG
Organism: Kitasatospora sp. NPDC059408; assembly: GCF_042751525.1. Classification (NCBI taxonomy): domain Bacteria; kingdom Bacillati; phylum Actinomycetota; class Actinomycetes; order Kitasatosporales; family Streptomycetaceae; genus Kitasatospora; species Kitasatospora sp. NPDC059408. The sequence goes on along the minus strand of NZ_JBHYWI010000002.1, from coordinate 72,492 downwards.
TGGTGGTGTAGAGGTCGCGCCAGAGCACCGCCAGGAAGGTCCGCGTCATGGGCCCGAGGTCGTGCCGCGCCCCCGGGTCGGCGGCTTCGGCGGTCTCAACGGCTTCGGCGGTCTTCACGGCTTCGGCGCTCTCCACGGCTTCGGTGGTACCGGCGCCTTGGGTCGGAGTGGTCACCGCAGTTCCCTTCCGGTCAGATCGATGAACACGTCCTGGAGGCTCGGCCGGGCGATCGACAGGTCGACCAGTTGCACCCCCCGGTCGACGATGGCGCGCAGCACGTCCGGCAGCAGGACCGACGGGTCCTTCTCGGTCCGCACCCGGAAGCACTGGCTGCCCCCGGTGGCCTGCGGCCCGTCGTGCTCGACGGCACCGGCACCAGGCAGCTCCGTCAGCGCGGCCAGGATCTCGGAGCTCGGCACCTGCGCACCGCGGACCCGGGCGCTGATCGTGGTGCCGCCCGGGAGGGCCCCGGTCAGCGCGCGCGGGGTGTCCAGCGCGAGGAGCCTGCCGTGGTCGACGATGCCGATGCGGTCGGACAGGCTTTCGGCCTCGTCCATGTCGTGGGTGGTGAGCACGACGGTGACGCCGTGCTCGCGCAGTTCGCGGATGCGCTCGTGCAGGAAGAGCCGGGACTGCGGGTCCAGGCCGGTCGACGGCTCGTCCAGGAACAGCACCTTGGGTGCGTGCATCAGCGCCCGGGCGATGACGACCCGCTGGGCCTGCCCGCCGGAGAGCCGCTCGACCCGCTGGCCGGCCTGCGCGGTGAGCCCCATCAGGTCGAGCAACTCGTCGGCGCGGCCGAGCCGTTCGTCCCGACCGACGCCGTGGTAGCGGGCGTGGAAGAGCAGATTCTGCCGCACGTCGAGGGAGCGGTCCAGGTTCTGGCGTTGCGGCACGACGGCGAGCAGCCGCTTCGCGGCGGCCGGTCGGGCCACCACGTCGGTGTCGAAGACCAGGCACCGGCCGGAGGTCGGCCGCATCCGGGTGGTCAGCACGCCGACGGTGGTGGACTTCCCGGCCCCGTTCGGGCCGAGCAGTCCGAAGACCTCACCCGGCTCGACGGTGAAGCTCAGGTCGTCCACGGCCGCCGGGGCGTGCGGGTGGTAGCGCTTGACGAGTTCGCTGACGGTGACAGCGTGAGTCATGGGTTCGTCCTTCCTCGGGCGGGTGAGCCGGTCACAGGCGGCCGCCGCCGTCGACGAACTCGATCAGGTCCTCGATCCGGCTCATCGCGGTCACCCCGTGTACGTCCTCGACGGCCCGGGAGACCACGTGGCAGATCAGGTTGCGTTCCAGCTCGCCGATGCCGATCCGGTACATGTTGAGGTAGAGCCAGTTGAGTACCACCCGGTACTGCTGGAAGACGTTCCAGCCGCCGAGCTGGTCGGCCGCCCCCCGGTGGCCGCCGAGCACCTGGTGGAACGGGCTGCGGTCCGACCATGCGCTCCAGGTCGAGCCCCAGGCCTCCGGCTCGCCCTGCTCGTCCGCGTTGATCGCCAGCTCACCGGTCGCGATCAGCCCGTTGGCCTGGTTGCGGTAATGCAGCAGCGCGTCGAGCAGGGCGGCGTAGCGGACGGTGTCGTGGTAGTCCGCGGCTGCGGTGATCTCGACGACGCGCTGCCGGAAGGTCTCGGCGTTGGCCTCGTAGACGTGGTCGAAGCGCGCGCGCAGGCCGTCGGGCATCTTCGCCAGGAAGGCGTCGGCGTGTCCGCGGAAGGACATGTAGCCGTAGGTCACCGGCGGCAGGAACCGGTGCGCGGCCGCGATGAACAGGTCCACCGCGAGCGCCATCTTCGAACCGCCGCCGCGGACCCGGTCGAGGATGTCGAAGACGATGCCGTTGGTGTCGACGTAGTAGTCGGCGAGCAGGTCCGCGGCGGCCGGTCCGCCGAGCACGTGCTCGCGCCGGTCGTAGGGCCCGACCTCGACGGTGTTGTTGGCCGCCCAGCGGGTCAGCGGCCCGCGTTCGCTCTCCAGCGCGGCCAGCCGGAGGTGCTCCGCGTGCGCCGCCTGCTGGTCGAGGACGACCGTCGAAGGGTGCGCCCGCAGGTACGGATCGAGCACGCCGGCCACGGCCGGGGCGACGACCTCCTCGAAGGCCTCGGCGCTCGCCTGGATCGGGATGCGCACGTGCGGCCCGCGCCGCCAGTGCGGCTGGTAGTACACCCGGAGCGCCGAAGGGGCCACCGCCGTGATGAACGGGCGGACCGCGTCGAGCAGCAGGTCGGTGCGGTCGGTGTCATGGTGGAACACGTTCACCGTGCGCCACAGGGGCTCTGTCACTTGCGGTCTCCTCGGCAGTTGAGCTCGATCACGTATTCGGTCACTCTCGGCACCCCCTGGTGATCGAGGAGCGCGGTCTCCGGCCCGGGCGCGACCTCGGAGAACACCGCCGCACCGGCCGGGTCCCTGGCGAGCCGCTCGAAGGCCAGCACGAGGTGCGGTGCGCCGATGTCGACGTACAGCGGCTTTCGGCTGCGGTCGCCCGTGGTCGAACCGACCGAGATCGCGCGCATCCGCAGCACGGACACGAAGAACCGGGTCGGGAGGCCGTACTCGGCCAGCCAGTCGGTCAGCGCGAGCAGGAAGTCCGCGTCGGACTGACCGGGCGCGCGGCGTGGCAGGGTGCCGGGCTGCGCCACCCAGGTGGCCCGCCGGAGCACCACGCGCCCGATGCTCAGCCTCGGCGCGTGCAGGACGCGGCCCTGCCCGTTCCCGGCGCTCGCGTCGTGCCGGAGCGGCTGGTCGGGGCGCAGCAGCAGGGGGTTCTCGCCGAACGCCTCGACCAGCAGCGCCATGACCGGAGGGAACTGCCGCTCGTAGGACAGTCCGCCGTGGACCGGGCGGACGACCGATCCGTCGTCGGACAGGACCGGCAGCCCGTCGCCGTCCACGCCGACCGTCAGCCCGGCGGGCGGCGGGTAGTCGAGCCGGTCCGGCAGGGCGAGCTCGCGCTGGTTGAGCGAGGTGGCGAGGGTGTGGGGGAACTCCGCGTACGCCGGCGCGTCCGGGTACACCGCGTCGACCGGGAGCGGGTCGTCCACGATGTGGCACAGCAGTCGGCGCACCTGTGAACGGGCCCGGCCGAAGCCGGAGTTCACCGCGTTGACGATCACCTCGTCGCCGTCGCGCTGGACGTATACGGCGGCCGAGCCGACCGGGCGCACCCAGGCCGGCAGCGCGTCGAGGACGTCCTCGATCCGCTGCCGGTCCGGCAGCGCGCGCCGGACCTCGGCGATCAGGTCCACCAGGTGGCGGACCTCCGCGACCGGGCTGGCCGCCAGGGTGCCGGTCAGCCCGGTCATGTCGAAGGCGACTGCGGCGGGGTGCAGCCGCCTGGCCTCGTGACCGTCGCGGACGAGTTCGGCGTAGAACCGGTCGAACGGCACCGGCGTCTCCGTGCCGAAGCGCTCCCGGATGAACGCGGCGACCGCCAGTTTGTAGGGCAGCGTGGAGTCGAAGACCGCGAGCAGCCGGCAAGCCGTCGCCAGGTCGTCCAGTGCGTCCCGCCAGGACGGCAGGCCCGCCTCGGCCACGACGCCCGGGATGACCGACTGCTCGGTCAGCACGTCCCGAAGCTTGCCGGTGATGCCGAGGTCCCGTAGCTGCTCGTGGAGCAGCGCCCCGAGCGCGATCCGGTCGGCCCCGTTAGCGCTCCCATACGCGCGCAGCCCCTCGTGGACCGGGACCAGCGCGGGAACCCGCTCGGTCACCTGCTGCATCGGATCGATGCCGTGGTCGTCGAAGTCCGGCTGGAGCAGGAGCAGTCCGCTCGTCACGAGGGAGCGCAGGTACCCGGCCGTCTGCTCCGGCGGCGCGGGAAAGGCCGCCGTCAGCTCGGCGAGCGTCGGCCGGCCGGCCGCGGCGCGCAGGCAGTGCCGCAGCGGGGCGGTGAGCGGCAGGGCGAGGAGGTCCTCCGCCGGCGCGGGGCCGAGGAAGCGGACGGTGCCGGCCTCCAGGCGCGCGCTGGGACTGACCCGGACCGTCGGTTCGGCCGAGCCGGCGGCCAGCGGGGTGAGGACCGAAAGGTCGAGTTCGACGATCGACCGCGCCGGCCCGGTCGCGGCCCACCGCAGGGCCGGCCCGTCCGGGACGAACCGGCCGAGGCCGCTCGCGGTGAACGTGCTGAACGGGCTGGTCTTGACGGCGGCGCGGGCGGCGTAGACGGCCAGCCGGATCAGTTCCTGCCGCCCGGGTCTGCGTCCGAGCACCTCGTACAGGGTGGGGCTGGCATGGGCGAGGCCCTGGTCGAACCGGGGATCCGCGCCGATCTCGCGCAGACGGCCGTCGATGGACCGGGCGGCTTCGGCCAGCACGCCCGGCAACCGCGCACGGTCGGCGCGGTACTGGCCCAGCCTGCGGCCGAACTCCGCGATGTCCTCGGTGAGTTCGGGGCCCAGTGCCGAGGCGACCGGCGGCTCGGCGAGCAGTCGCCGGGGATCGCGAAGCCGGTGCACGGCCCGGCGCAGCGCCACCAGCTTGGGTTTGGCCGAGGGCTCGGACAGCGCGCCGATCACGTCGTGGCAGCGGTCGGACAGCGTCGCGGCGTCGGCCGTCAGGCCTGCGGCCGTACGGGACAGCGCGACCAGCTCGTGACGCAGCCGGTCGTCGGCGAGCCGGTCGGCCACGTCGGCGGACAGGCCCGCGACGCGTACTCCGAAGGTGGTGGCGTGGCTGCTCATGGGAACGGGTGGGGGTGGGGGTTGAGGTCGGCCTCGGCCAGCGGGCGCGGCGCGTGACCGAGCCGGTGAGGTACCTCCCGCAACCGGGTCAGCCCGTCGGTCCGCCGGTTGCGGTGGCCGAAGGTCATGGACAGGGCGCCGGGCGCGATCACTTTGACGCAGTGCAGGCCGGCGGCCTCGTGCAGCGGCGAGGTCTGGTCGACGACCACGACGTCCATGCCGCCCGCCAGCATCCGGCCGACGGCCTCGGCGAGGTCGTCCCGCAGGTCGGCGTGGAGCGGCCACGGGCTGCGGGTGACCACCTCGTCCCAGCCGATCACGCGGTCGCCGTCGAGCAGGAACGAGAAGCGGTCGAAGGCCTCCGGCGTCGCGCTGCACACCGCGTGGTCGGTCATGATCCGCACCAGTTCGGGATCGGCGGCCATCCGCCTGGCCCGCTCGGCCTCGGCCGGGTACCTGACCTGCTCCTGTTCGATGATCGGCGCCAGTTCGCCCAGCGCGGTGAGCACGGCGGCGACCGGGTCCAGCGCGGAGCCGCTGGTGCAGACGACCTTCGGCCGGCTGTCGTCACCGGTGGTGTCCTGTGCGAGGACCCAGAACGAACGGATCCCCTCCGTCAGGGTGGTGTCGAAGGCCCGGACCCGGCAGCCGGTGCGCTCGATGCGCTCCACCAGGAGCCCGATCCGCGGATCCGGCGCCCGGGCGAGGTCCACCTCCGGCACGGACATCCGGGCGTACCAGGTCATCAGGAACGCGTCGCGCTCGACGACCTCCAGGATCCCGTGCAGGATCGCCTCCTCCAGGCAGCCGCCGAGCGCGCAGCCGTTGGAGATCTCGAAGGTGAACGGCTTGTCCGCGAGGGTCCCCGGCTGGAACGGCATCCGGTAGTAGGCGTGGGTCTCGGGCACCAGGACCGGCCGGGCCTGCCCGAACGAGTACCCCCACACCCAGGACACCACGGCGTCCTCGGTGAACGGCTGGTACTGGCAGTCCGGCTCCAGGTAGCGTTCCGGGGAGAGCAGGCCGAACGAGCGCGGGTCCAGCGCGTGCCCGGCCAGGTCCGCGTAGCTGCCGCGCACGGTGGTGCGCTTGCCCCAGGGCCACTGGCCGCCGAGCCGTTCCAGCGCCTCCGCGACCGCGGTGGCCCGGCTGGAGGCGAAGTCGAGGGTGCGCCCGAACCCCGCCTCCCCCTGGTAGCCGTACTCGGTCAGGACCGATTCGGTCAGCGGCACGAGCGAGTCGCGCATGCCGCGCGGCGGGGCGACCACACCGGTCTCGGCGTCCACGTAGAGCGCGGTCAGCCGGGATTCGGAGAGCTCGCCGATCCGGCTGGAGCGGGCCCGGGGCTTGAGCCGGGACCGGGGCTCGATCGCGGCCGCCGCCGCGGTGTCCTCGGGCAGCGCGCCGCAGACCGCGCACAGCGGGTCCGGGAGGAACGTGTGCCGGCTCAGCGACAGGTCGCGCAGGTCGAGGAACCAGCAGCAGTCCTCGGCGGCGCCCGCGTGCAGGAGTTCGGAGACGGCCTCGGCGGCGAAGCCGGACAGCCAGTCCGACGGCCGACTCGCGATCCGGTCGTCCGCGCGCAGCCGGCTGCTCCACGGCGCCCGGGCGGGCGCGCCGGCCCGCCACTTCTGCAGGCACCAGACGCAGCCGGGCTCGCCGGGCCGCACCAGCGGGCCGACCACGACCCGGTCGAGCTCGGTCCACACCGGCAACCAGGGCTCGCCCCGGTCGTGCACCGCCGCCCAGTCGCCGGTGTCCCAGCCGTCGTGCGCCACCACCAGGGCCGCCGGCGGACGCCGGGCGATGGCAGCGGCCAGGAGGCCCTTGCCGAGTACGGTGTCTGTCACGTCCGTTCCCCTCACCAGGTCAGCCGGAACTCGGGGCGCAGGCCGGCGGGGTGCTCGGTGCCGAACTGCGCCACCAGCAGGCTCCGTTTGCGCCCCTCCAGGCCGAACCAGGTGTCCAGCAGATGGGTGAGCACGTCGTTCTGGATCCGGCTCGCCACGCCGATGGCCGCGGCGGCGAGGCAGGCCCGGTGCAGTGCGGCACCGGCGGCCGCCTGCTGCACGCGGTACCAACGGGTGCCGAACCGCTCCTCCAGGGCCGCGCCGTCCCCCACCGGCAGCAGCCACACGTTCGCCGTGCGGGCGCCCTGTTGGGGCAGCGCGGCCAGCGCGGCCTCGCGCAGCCGCTGCCGGGGATCGCCCTCGGCCACGAGCTCCAGTTGGTGCTCGTCGGGAAGGTAGCGGTACGCACCGGACGGGATGCCCGTCACGTCGGCGATGACGCAGTGGAACTCGACCAGGTTGGCCGGCACGTCCCAGCCCTCCTGCCGGCCGTAGCCGGCGAGGATCGTGGCCAGTGTGCCCATCGACATGGTTTCGCCGTTGAAGCCGCGCATGGCCGCGTGACGGGTCCGGGTGCCGGCCGGCAGGTCCGGTTCCGCATGCGGCAGGCTGATCCGCGTGCCTTCCCCCACGGGTGCGGCCGGCAGCGGTTCCGGGCGGGGGCGGCTTCGGGCGAGCACCGCCGAGTGCGCGCCGGAGGCGAGCGGGTAGGAGGCCAGCGACGGGCCGCCGTAGGTGGCGGGCACCGGCGGGACCAGCTCGATCACCGCGTGCACCCCCTCCTTCCTCGGGTCGAGCCCCAGCAGCTCGGTCACGTCGGCGTCGGGGAAGCACAGCCGGGCCGTGGCGTCCTGGTCGCCCGCGACCACCAGCGCCTGCGCCACCTGGATCCCGGCCTCCAGGCAGACCAGCCGGTAGTACATCTCGCCGTACTTGGCGGCCAGCCGCCAGAACACGTTGGTCTGCACCAGGACGGTCGCGGCCGGCCGGGACGCGACCCAGCTCCGGTAGTCGCCCGAGCGCAGCAGCACCAGGGCGTGCCGGGCCGGGTCGTAGTAGTAGACGCCCGGCGGCACCTCCGAGTCGGGACCGGCGATCACGTACCACTCCGCGCTGTACCGGGCGCCCCCTGACGGGGTCGGGCGCCGGGTCACCAGCCATTGCAGCGGATCGGAGTCCGGGATGGCCTCGAAGCTGTCGGTGAAGGGCAGCTTGTCCAGCGGGGTCAGCCACTGCGACCGGGTGATGCCCCCGAGGTCGGCGAGCATCCTGCCGAGCCGGTGCTCGGAGCTCTCCGGCGGCCACGGCAGCGGGTGGCGCGGTGCGCCCGGGTAGGTCTTGACCACCAGGGGCCGGAACGCCGTCTGGTTCACCACCTCGGTGGGGGTGTGCACGTTCTCCACGTAGTGCGTGGCGTCGTTGCTCATGGCTCACACCGCGCACAGGTCGAAGGCGGTCCTGGTCAGCAGCAGCCGCAGGTGGGACTCCTGGGCCAGGTTGATGCCGAGCCGGTTGCACATCAGGTGCGTGAACCGCTCCACGATCAGCTGCGGGACCAGGTGGTTGATGTGCTGCAGCACGTCGGCCGGAGCCTCGAAGTCGGAGTAGGCGTCCAGCTTGCCCAGCAGCTCCAGTTCGACCAGGGTGTCGTTGGCCTCCCGCACGGTGGCCAGCCACCTGCTCTCCACGGACGCGTCCGGCAGTGCCACGCCCCTCGTCGACGCGAACACCGCCTCCAGGCTGGTGCGCAGCCGGGCCTTGTTCGCGTCGAAGTACCGCTCGAACGCCGCCGACTGCAGCAGCTCCGCCGCGGCGCCGCCGCTCTCGACCATGAACCGTGCCTGGTAGGCGAGTTCGGGCAGGATGCCGGTGAAGACCGTGCGGTTGGCGGCCAGCATGGCGAAGGCGTCCATGGCGCGCTGACCCGGGGTGCGACCGCGGGCGATCAGTTCGACCGCCAGCACGCTGGCCGCCATGAACTGCTTCTCGACGGCGGCCAGGGAGCGGCCGGTGCCGTACACGTCGGTCTCGGGCACGTAGTCGATGAACGCGATCGAGTTGTCCGGGTGCAACGAGTCGTAGTGGTCCATCCGCTCCAGCCCGGCGAGCTCGGCCGCGGACTCGGCGTAGGCCTGCTCGGTCAGCGCGGACTGCGACGGCGAGGTGCGGTAGAACTCCGCGGCCGTCTCCTCGATGACCGAGCGGACCTCCTCGACGTGCTCCGGCCAGGTGCGCACCCGCAGCCGGACGTGCGGGCCGCCCTCCCAGTAGCGGAGGAAGAAGAAGCCGTCGACCAGTCCGGCCCGGCCCAGCCGTTCGACGGCGGGCCTGACGACACCGACGATCACGGCGTCCTGGTCGCCGTGGTAGAAGAGGTGGGCGCTGACCCAGCTGTACTCAGACATAGGTGACTCCGGGCTCGTTCAGTTCCACGATGTACTCCGCCACGTGCTCACCGCGGACGTGGCCGGGATCCGGCAGCATCTCGCTGATCTGCACGATCGCGTCCGGCGCGGTGAGCCGGCGTTCCAGACCGAGCAGCAGCAGCGTGCTGGCGAAGTCCACGTAGGTGGGTTTGGTGTCGTTGCTCGGCCCCTGACCGTTCTCGCCCTGGTTCAGTGACGCCGGGTCGAGGACGGTGACGAAGCAGCGCTCGGGGATGCCGTGTTCGGCCAGCCAGCCGACGATCCTCAGCACCCAGGCCTCGCCGGTCGGGGCGTCGGCCCGCCGGGGCACCTGGTCGGCGTGGGTCAGCCACATGGCGCGGCGCAGCACCACGTTGCCCACCATCAGCCGGGGCAGGTGGCGCACTCCGCTGTCCGCGCGCGGGTCCGAGGTCATCCGGAGCTCGGTGGACGCGTCGAACCAGGTGTTGGACTCGCCGAACGCCTCGATCATGAAGCGTGCGGCGTGCGGCAGCAGCCGGTCGGCGCCCAGGCCCGGGTGCACCGGGCAGATCCGCTTGCCCAGCCGGCGCGACACCAGCGTGAGCAACCCGTCCTCGCCGTACTGCACATGGAGGTCGTTGACCGTCACCCGGTCCTCGTCCTCGCGCGTGCTGCGGACGCCGGGGTAGTCGACGACCAGCCGGACGCTCGGCTTCCTGACGTTGACGGCGGAGCGGGCCACGGCCTCGAACTCGGCGAACAGCACGTCGTCGCGGCCCGCGGCCAGCCCCGCTTCGTCCGGGACGCCGGCGGGCAGGTCGAGCACGTCCAGGATGTGCCGCACCCGGTTGCGGCCGCGGCCGAAGCCGCCGCCGATGCTGTTGACGACCAGTTCCGGGCCGTGCGCGGCATGGGCGAGCTGGCAGTAGACCGCGAGCGACGTCGGTGTGCGGACCCAGTCCGGCCACTGTGCGGCCAGCTTGCGCACCTCGTCGGGGTCGATGCGGACCACGCCGTCCCGGTCGGGCGTGCGCTCGCCCAGCAGGCGCTTGCCGGCGGTGCGCAGGCGGTGCAGCTCGCGCACCGTTTCGACCGGGCTGTCCGCACTGGCGAACCGGCTGTGCGCCAGGCGCGGCCCGCGCCCGGCCGGGCCCGACGCGGCGCCGGCGGACTGTTCGGCCAGGACGTCCCGGTAGAACACCATCAGCGGGACCTGCGCCCCGACCGGGTAGCGGCTCCAGAACAGCGAGGCGAGCGTCAGCTTGAACGGCAGGTCGGGCCCGATCAGGCCGAGCAGGGTGCGCACCGCGTCGAGGTCGTCCAGCAGCGGTCGCCAGCTCGCCCGGTCCAGCACGGCACTCGTGCCGGGGTGCACCGCGTTCTCGTAGAAGCTGTACCGGGCGAACTCCTGGGCCATCTTCGGGCTGCCGGCGTGGGCGTGGTCGCCCACCTCGCGCAGTGCCGCGTCCAGCCCGTGGACCACGGCCTCGCGGACGGCGACCCGGTCGCCGGGTTCGGTGATGGTCGGGTAGCTCGACAGCGCCTCGGCCAGCCCGTGCAGGGTCCGGTCCAGCCGTTCCAGGCCCGGCTGCCGGCGCAGCCAGGCGCGCAGGTCGCCGACCGGGTCCGCGGACTGGTCGGCGAGCGGCGGGACCGGCTCCAGCAGGCCCAGCGTCACCAGTCGGCGCAGGAACAGGTCGACCTTGCGCCCGTCGGGCGCGACGGCCAGCAGCGCGTCCCGCAGCTCGTCGAAGGTGCACTGATCGGAAGTGCGTCGGGGGGTGGTCAGTTCCAGCACCCGGCGCAGGGTCGGGGTGAGCGCGAGGCTGTGCACGTGCTCGACCGGCCGACGGCCGAGGAACAGCAGCGCGTCGTCGACGGCCGTGGCGCTGGGGTTGATCCGGATCGGGCAGCCGCCGACCAGCTCCGGGCGTTCGCAGACGGCGCGCGCGATCCGGTGCAGCGATCCGACGCTGACCTCGGTCGCGGTCGCCGCGGCGGGCCGCCCCGCGGCCGGCTCGACGATGTCCTCGGCCTCGCCCCAGGCGGCCAGGCCGCTGCTGGTGAACGTGGAGTACGGGCTGGTCTTCGCGGCGGAGCGGGCCAGGTACTGCGCCAGGCGCAGCACGGTCTGGCGCTGCGGCGCGTGTCCGGTCTCCACCCACTTCCGCAGGGCCAGGAACAGGTCCGGGTTGGCGTGCACGAGACCGAGCTGGAACGCGGGCAGCCCGGCCGCGGCGAGCAGCGACTCGTAGCTCTCCGCCCGGTCCTGTTCGAGTTCCTGGGGGAGTGCCGCGACCAGGCGGTCGCGTTCGGCGAGCCGCTCCTCCCACTCCCGCAGCGGGGCGACCAGCTCGGCGGGGACGTCGGCCGATCGCGCCGGATGGACGTGGCGGCCGCGGTGCACTGCCCGGCGCACCGCGACGAGCCCGGCCTTGAGCTCGCCGTCGCCCGTGGCGCCGATCACCGTGTGCAGCAGGTCCGACAGCTCGCCGGCCGCCGTGGTGATCTCGCCGCGCAGCCGCACCAGCTCGCCGGCCGTGTGCCAGCTCCGCGCGCAGCGCAGTCCGTCCAGCGCGGCGACCGGGCTGCCGGCGAGGCGGACCACGGCGGACGACCCCGGCACGTACCGCTGCGGGGCGGGGCCGGCTTCTCGCAGCCTGTCCATCACTCCACCCCCTCCGGCTCGACAGGGACGATCATGCGTCCGCCCGGGCCGGTCCTGGCCAGCATGATCTGGAAGACCGGGGCGTGCCGTTGCTCGGCCAGTCCGAGGGCCGCGCGGACCCCTTCGGCGTGGTAGGCGTTGACGATCCGGCCGGACATGCCCTGTGCCGCGGCCGCGACGCACACGCGGTGCGCGAGCAGCCCGGCCTCCTGGTTGAGCACGCGGTAGCCGCGGTCACCGAAGGTGTCGAACGCCCAGTCGCCGTCGCCGACGAGATGGACGATGGCGTTCATGTTCCGGAAGACCGGTCCGGGGATGGTGACCCGCTCGATCGCCGTGACGGCGTCGGTGTCGGCGTCCGCGCGGACGATCGGATGCAGCGCGCCGGTGTTCTGGTCGAGCCGGTAGGAACCCGCCGGAATTCCGATGAGATCGCCGACGGTCAGGTAGATCTCCAACGGGACCGGCGCGCCGGCCGGGACGGCGTCGCTGGCGACCCCGGCCCGGATCCGGGCCAGCCGCGCCCACAGCTCGACCCCGTCGACCTGCGAGGCGACCGGCTTGAAGAGCCCGGGGCCCGAATCACGCACCCGCAGCACCTGCGCCAGGTCGATCTCCCCGGCCTCGGCCCGGGGCAGGGGCAGCGGTTCGGTGTCGGGCACGGTGGGCGCGACCGGTTCGGCCGCTGCGAAGCTCGCGGTGTCGGTGCGCAAGGACGCGCGGTTGACCTTCGTCAGCGCCGGGCAGGCTTGAGCAGCCTTCAGTCCGCCGGGGAGCACGGTCGGACTGATCGGGTCGATGGTCGCGGCGAGCGCCGCGGCCGTCCGCGGGACCGGGTCGCGCCGCGGGCCGGCGCCGGCGTCGGCGAGGTGCAGCGGCAGGACCACCAGGGCCGGCTCCTCGTCGGGGTCGAGTCCGAGCAGCTTGTTGACCGGCTCGTCGACGAACTGGTGGTGCACGTGCGCCCGCAGGCCCATGGACCGGGCGACCAGGTCGAGGTTCCCGGTGAGCAGTCCGGCCTCCTGGGTGCACAGGCGGTAGGCGTAGTCGCGGTAGATGTACGCGACCTTGGAGAACAGCCCGGAGAGCACGAACACGGCCTGGGGCGAATCACCCGCGGTGCCGGTCGCGCCGGCCAGCAGCCGCCGGTGGTCTCCGTCGCGCAGCAGCACCAACGCGTGGTGCGGAACGTCGTAGTGGTAGACGCCCTCGGGCAGCACCACGTACAGCTGGACACCGAACAGGCAGCGCGCGGACGCGACCGTCCGGTGGTAGGGCCAGGTCCCGTTGGTGTCGAACTCCTGCCGGGAGAGGCCGTAGCCGTAGCGCAGCAGCGTCGACAGCGCCGCTTCGTCGAACGCCTCGACCTCGCGCAACTCCTGCGGGACCCTGGTCGTCAGCGGGCGTCGGGGCCGGCCCCGGTAGATCTTGAACTTCAGCGGCTCGTCCGGGTTGGCGTACTCCGACTGCCGGGCCTCCATCGCCTCGGCGAGGTCCTCCAGGCTGACCCGCAGGAACTCCCGGCCGACAGCGCCCCCGCGCTCGGTCACGGCACCCCCGGTCACGGGAAGGGATGCGGGTGCGGGTTGCGTACCTCGGACAGCCTGGGCAGTCCGGTCACCCGCCGGGCCGCGTGTCCGAAGGTCATCGGCACCGAGCCCGGTGCTATCACCTTGACGCATGTGAAGCCTCCGGCTGTCTGTTCTGTGGAAGTGGTGTCGACGGCGACGACGTCCATGCCGGCCGTGGCGAAGCGCCGGACGGCCTCGTCGAGGTCCGCGCCGATGTCGGTGGTGCTCGGCCAGTGCCAGCGTCCGAGCCGCTGCTCCCAGGTCGAGGTCGCCGGGTCGTCGAGCAGGAAGGAGTACCGGTCGAAGGTGGCCGGATTGGCGGCGCAGAGCAGGTGGTCGGCCATCGAGACGACCTCGTCCGGATGGTCGGCCAGGTGCCGGGCACGGTCGTGCCAGTCCGGATCGAGCGCCAGGATGGCCAGGTACTCGACGGTCTGGCTCAGTTCGTGCAGCGCGGCCAGGATCGCCTCGGCCGGGCGCAGCCCGCTGCCGCCGGTCGAAACGGCCCTGGGCCGCGCGGCGCCGGTGACGTCCTCGGCGAGCGTCCAGAACGACGGGATCCCGTGTTCCCGCGTGCTGTCGAAGACGTGCACCCGGTAGCCCTGCCGCTCGATCCGCTCGGCCACCAGCGGGATCCGGCGGTCGGGCACCGTGGCCGGGTCGATCTCGGGCAGCGGGGTCTGCTGGTACCAGGCCATCAGGAACGCGTCGCGCTCGGCGACTTCGAGGATGCCGTGCAGCACGGCCTCCTCGTAGCAGCCCCCGAGCGCGTTGCCGCTGGAGATCTCGCCGGCGAACCTGGGCTCGCCGGCGGGCATCGGCAGGCGGTAGTAGACGAAGCTCTCCGGCACCAGAACCGGCCGGCCCTGGCCGAAGGAGTAGCCCCACACCCAGTTGGTCACCGCGTCCTCGGTGAACTTCCGGTACGGGAAGTCCGGGATCAGGAACCGGTCGTCGGGATAGAGCCCGAGCGTGCGGGGGTCGATCGCGGCACCGGCCACCTCGGCGTAACCGGCCCGGACGGCGGTGCGCTTGGCCGGCGCGTACGCCGTGAGCCGTTCCAGCGACTCGGCCACCGCGATGGACCACGCGGAGGTGAAGTCCCGGGTGCGGCCGTAGCCGGCCGGCTCCGCCGGGGCACCGGGTGCGGCCAGGACGGCCCCGCTGAACGGGAACGCGTGCCCCGGGTAGGAGGTGACCGTGGGGATCAGGCCGGCCTGCCCGTCGACGTAGGTCGCCGCGAGTGCGCCCCGGTCGAGCCGCCGGACGCGGCTGGATTCGGGCGACAGCTTGCGCCGCGCCTCCCGGACCACCCGTGCGCCCTGCTCGCTGTCCTCCGGCACCTCCGAACACCTCTGACAGTGCGGGTCGTCGAGGAAGGCGTGCCGGGACAGCTCCAGCGTGGCGGTGTCGACGACCCAGAACCGCCGGGCGCCGGGCCGCGCCGCGGCCAATCCGTCGACGGTGTCGGCCAGGAAGCTCGGCAGCTCCCGGTCCGACGCCCCGGCGGCCATCTCGGCGGCGCGTTCGGCGGACGCCGCCGCGAGGCGACGCGTGTGCAGGCACTCCGGGCAGCCCGGCGCCGACGGCCCCACGACCACCTGGTGCGGTTCGAGGAGCACCTGCGGCTGGTCAGCCATGGAGGACCACGACACGCACCACGAACGGGGACAGCCGGGCCAGGGAGGCATCGTGGTCCAGCGGGACCGCGACCACCCGGCCGCCCTCCCCGGTCAGCCCGGCCACGACCTCGTCCAGCGTCACCGAACGGGGCCCCGCCCCGGTCGCGCCCCCGGCGGCCGAGCCGCGCAGCCACTCGGGCAGGTCGGGCACGGGGGCCGGCGCGTAGCCGGGCTGACCGGTGGCCCGGGCCTGGTAGGCGAGCAGCGTCCGCTCCAGCCCCTCCTCCAGCGCGGCGGCGACGTCCAGGCCGCTGACGTAGGCGACGGTGCCGGCGGGGGTGGTGAACGCGAAGGTCGGCAGGCCGAGCAGACCGGACAGGTCGTGGACCTCGAACGACTCCTCGACGATCCCCAGCAGTTTCAGGTAGCGCTCACCGCGCGGGGTCAGCTCGGCGGCGTCCGGGTCCAGCTGCGGCAGCGGTTCGGTCGCGGTCGACAGGGCGGCCACCGCGGTGTCGTTGACCGCCGCCACCACGGCGGCGCGCACGGCGTCGGACCAGTCGGTCCCGGAGGCCGCGGTCCGTGCGGGGAAGACCTCGGCGGCGTCGACCTCGACCGGCTCGCCGGTCAGCACGTCCAGCCCGTACAGCCGGTCGCCCTTGCGGGAGTCGACCATCACGGCCGCGTAGCCTTCGAGCGCGCGCCGGACCGCCCGCTCGCGGGACTCGACCACGGTCTCACCACAGCCGTGGACCGGGAAGGAGCCACCGGCCAGGCCGACCGGGTCGGAGACCACGACCTCGCTGACGAACAGCGGCAGCTGCTCGTAGTCGCGCTCGGTGACCTCGGCGAACACTCCGGTCCGCGGGTCGACGAAGTCCACCGCGCGCCGGGCCAGTTCCTCGTCGTCCACGGGTTTCGCGGCCACCAGCGCGGCCAGCCGTGCCGGGTCGTCGGGAACGGCGGGCAGCGCGAGCGGGTGCGGCAGGAAGGTGTGCTTCGAGGTCTCCAGGGTCTCCAGGTCGAAGCGGACCAGGTGGTCGGGGCCTGCGCCCTTGTCGATGCCGGCGAGATGGCGGAACGCCGCGAAGCACAGCTGGTTGGCGACCAGCGCGACGGTGGGGCCGCGCAGGAACTCGCTCGGTTCCACCTCGGGGTGGTCGCGCAGGTCCGCGCCGACGAGGTCGGATGTGAGCGCAAACAATCGACGCCACGCGGAATCCCAGGCGGTGGGGTCGTCGTTTTCGCCGATCACCGGGCCGACCCACGCCTCGTCGCCCGACACGACCGCCTGCGCGAACGCGGCGCCTGCGGCGGCCGCCGCCGCAGGCAGCTGCCGGGCCCGCTCGATCATGGGGCGGTCGGCGACGTGCAGCACCATGGTGGCGTCGGCGGCCACCAGGTCGAGCCGCTGGGCGTCGGCGTCCCGGTAGACGATCTGCTGCTCCGGGTCCTGCGCACGGGACGCGCCCAGGTGCTCGGCGACGCGGTCGCGGTCGAACGGCGACTCGGCGAACGGCGCGAGCGGCACGGTGCGCACGCCGGCGCGCAGCTGCGAGTTGACCAGGGCCTGCAGCAGCGGGCCGGATCCGGTCAGCACCACGGAACTGTCGCGGTAGGCCTCGAAGCGCCGTTCGGGGGAGTCGGTGAAGTACTCGATGAAGGAGATGTTGGCCGCGTAGGTGGTGACCAGCTCGCCGGACAGCGTGTGCGGACGGTCGTCCAGCGCGTTCTTGACGTACCCCTTGTCGAGCAGGAGCAGCACGAGCTTGGCCAGCGCGGCGCGGCTGGGCTCCGGTACCGAGGCGCACAGCTCGCCGAGGGTCTTGGTGCCGTCCAGCAGCGGTGCGATCCGCTGGATCCACTCGTACGTCGACGCGCCCTTGAGCATCGAGCCGCCCAGATTGCTGCGGATGTAGGCGCCTTCCGGCACGCGCATGACGTAGACGTCCCCACGCAGCCGAGGCCGTACCTGATCGACGTTCACTTCCATGACCACCGCTTCTTCGAGAATGCATTGATGACTGGTCAGTAGAAAGGACCGAGAGCCACCCGGTCCTCTGACGCGCGCACGCACCGGCTAGAGCACATGTGCCGGGAGATCAGCACCGGATCAGGTGCAGGAGCAGCACGGGGTGCAGCAGCAGCAGCAGCTGCTGCCCTTCGAGGCGGACAGCTCGGTCAGGCCGTAGCCGGCGGTCACCGAAGCGGGAACCACCTCACCCAGCTCGACGAGCTCGAAGGCGCTGTCGTCCAGCACCAGGTTGTCGAAGTTCTCCATGTCTTTCACCTCCCTTCCTCTCTGGGATCGATCAGTGGGCGCACCGGATCAGGTGCAGGAGCAGCACGGGGTGCAGCAGCAGCAGCTGCTGGTGCCCTTGGAAGCGGACAGCTCGGTCAGGCCGTAGCCGGCGGTCACCGAAGCGGGAACCACCTCGCCGAGCTCGACGAGCTCGAAGGCGCTGTCGTCCAGCACCAGGTTGTCGAAGTTCTCCATGTCTTTCACCTCCCTTCCTACGTGGGGCCGGTGCCGGCCCGCTCCCACAATGCGGGCGGGCACCGACGGTCAGAGTGCTTTCACCTCCGGCAGAACCTGGTCACAGAAGAGCTCCAGGGTCTGCCGAGCTTCGGGGAGCGGCATCGCGCCGAAATCGATCTGCCAGAGGATCTGGTCGACGCCGCCGATGTGGTCGTTGAAGGCGCGGATGCGGTCGATGACCGTGGCCGGCGAGCCGGCGATCGCGCCGCCTTCGGTGTAGAGCTTGGAGGGCTGCAGGCCGCGCAGCATCCAGCCGAAGCCGGAGTAGCCGCGGTAGGCCGAGGACTCCCGCCGGTCCCACGGGCTCACGGCCTCCGCCCAGACGTCCAGGTAGCGCCGCAGGTAGGTCTCGGCGATCTCCTCCGCACGCTCGTCGGTCTCCGCGACCACCAGCGGCAGGCTGGCCGCGACCCGGGGCCGCAGCCCGGAGGCGCCGTGCGCCGCCTCGAAGGCGTCGCGGTAGAGGGTCAGCTGGTCGCGGAACTCGTGCGGCGAGATCATCGGCGTGATCAGCAGCCCCAGCCCCTCGGTGCCCAGCCAGGTGAAGCTCTCCGGCGTGCGCACCGCGGCGCCCCACATCGGCGGATGCGGCTGTTGGGTGGGCCGGGGCCGGCCGGTCACGTCGCGGTAGGAGAAGAAGGGCGTCTCTTCGCTGACCTTCTCCTCGGTCCAGATCCGCCGCACCGCGCGGATGGTCTCGCGGTAGCGGTCGACGCTCTCGTCCATCGGTACGCCGAGCGAGTCGAACTCGTCCGGCAGGTACGCCCGGGCGAACCCCACGTCGAGCCGGCCGCCGCTGATCGCGTCCAGCTGGGCGGCGTCCGCCGCCAGCTGGATGGGGTGGTGGAAGACCGGGAGGACGCATCCGGTGATGAGCCTGACCGTGTCCGTCCGGGCGGCCACCGCGGACAGGAAGCCCAGCGGGCTGGGGCAGTAGCCGCCGTAGTGGTGGAGATAGTGCTCGGTCATCTTCACCGAATCCAGACCGCCCGCCTCCGCCCGGACCGACAACTCCAGCGCATCGCTGAAATAGTCCTGCGGAGATTTCGTCTCCGGCGTACAGTCGGGAAGAAAAGAAAGCCCGAAGCGCACCGATACCACACTCCCTATAGCAGCCGGATTTCCACCAGATGAATCTCGGGGGTTCGTCACCCGATCACTCCGGGGCCTGTCGGCACGCCACCGGGTGTTTCGCCGCTGACGCTACATCGGGCCACCAGGGTCGTCAATAACGACCAGCATTCGGGATCGGGGCTCAAATAAAGCTCAAATCCCCCGGTATCCTCGGAGATACCTACGGTGCTGGGAGTGCGTTATTGACGTCGCTATTCGGGGCTGGAAATGTTGGCATCCGCTGGCGGCTTATGCGGCCGTGGCCTTGCGCCGAAGTGAACGGCGGAGGAACACGGGTGTGGTCTCCATGGGCGCACGAGCGGGTCGTTCCGGCGCGCAATGTCCATCATGAACGACTTCTATGGATGTGTAGCCATGACCTCCACCATCGACACACACGCTGCTGCCGACGCCGGCGGGCAGCCGGCGCCCGACCGGCGGAGATCCGTCCAGCTCGTCGAGTTCACCGCCATGCAGGGTGTCCGGTACAGCGTCACCCTCGGGTACCTGAAGGCGACCGCGATGGCCGACCCCGCCCTCGACGCGGCCTGCGACTTCCGGATCAGCGTGCGCGAGCAGAGCGGCGGTGAGCAGGCGACGAAGGAACTGCTCGACACCTGGGACGAGCCGTTCGTCGTCGCGCTGACCGTGTTCTTCTGGAACCGCGCCCAGTCCCTGGAGCTCGCCCGCCAGGTGAAGGAACGCTGGCCGGACTGCCGCGTCGTGGTCGGCGGCAACGACGTCAGCTACCAGCAGGAGCCCCTGTTCGCCGAGGCGCCCTGGCTGGACGTGCTGGTGCACGGCGAGGGCGAACTGCGCTTCCGCGACCTGCTGCACACCTTCCTGACCGACGGGGACCTCGCCGCGGTGCCCGGCATCAGCTACTGGTCCGACGGCGCCGTCGTCACCAACCTGGACGCGGACCGCATCACCGACCTCGAACAGGTCGTCTCGCCGATCCTCACGCCGGTCTACTCCGACGAGGAGATCACCGGCTCGTCCATGATCGTCTACGAGACCAACCGCGGCTGCCCGTACGGCTGCGCGTTCTGCTACTGGGGCGGCGCGACCAACTCCAAGGTCCGCCGGTTCGACCTGGAACGGATCTTCGCGGAGCTGGACCGGCTGATCCGGCTGATGCCCGTGGACGCGACGCTGTTCATCGCGGACGCGAACTTCGGCATCCTGGCCCGCGACCGGGAGATCGCCGAGCGCATCGTCGAACTCTGCGAGCGCTACGACAAGCGGCTGATCATCAGCACCAACTGGGCGAAGAACAGCAACGACCGGATCGTCGAGATCGCGAGCATGCTGCACGCCGCCGACCTGACCGGTGCGATCACGCTGTCCGCCCAGTCCTTCGACGCCGACGTGCTGAAGATCGCCAACCGGGCCAACATCCGCACCAACCACTACCGCCGGCTGCTGTCCCGCTTCCGCGAACTCGACATCCCCACCTACACCGACCTGATCTGGGGCCTGCCCGGCGAGACGTTCGCCACGTACCTCGACGGCATCGAGGAGGTGCTCAGCGCCGGCGGATCCCCGGTCATCTACCCCCTGCTGCTGCTCAACAACACCGACTACTCGCGCGAGGCCTTCAAGGACGAGCAGCAGCTGAAGACGCGCTGGATGCCCGCCGACATCACCAACCCCGAACTCGTCGCCGACGTCGTCATCGGACA
The DNA here is from genome assembly GCF_042751525.1 of Kitasatospora sp. NPDC059408. Taxonomy (NCBI): domain Bacteria; kingdom Bacillati; phylum Actinomycetota; class Actinomycetes; order Kitasatosporales; family Streptomycetaceae; genus Kitasatospora; species Kitasatospora sp. NPDC059408. The sequence goes on along the minus strand of NZ_JBHYWI010000002.1, from coordinate 52,374 downwards.
CTCCGCGATGACCACCGAGGAGTGGGTGCGGGGCATGGAGTTCCGGGTGTCCATGACGCTGTTCCAGAAGATCCTGCTGCGCTGCGCGTTGCGCGTCCTGCACTCGACCACGGGCGTTCGCATGGTCGAACTGTGCCAGCAACTCTGGACGTTCATGCTGGAGCACTGTGCCGACCCGTTCATGCGCGCCGTCGCCCGCGACGTCTCCGCGGTCTACCGGGACCCGTCCGTCCTGGACGTGGCGCTGCTCAAGACGATCATCGGCAGTCAGGCCGTCGTGCCCGAAGAGGTGCACTACCAGGCGCTGTTGTGCCGCGCCGTCCGCACCGAACGCGCCACCGCGGACCTGCTCGACGCGGCGGTCGACCACCTGTGCGCCTGGCTGGCCGGCTCCGGGCACGAGGTCGACCGGGCTCTGGTCGACAGCGCGCTGACCCTCGACATCGCGGCGACGACGATCCTGCGCGCGAGTCTGCGCGGTGACATCGCCGAGGCGGAGTTCGCCGTCCCGAGGCGGGGGTGGGACCTGCTCGTCGAGTCCGGTGACGTGCCGTCGGGTCTCGACGCGAGCAACCAGGGGACCATCGTGCGCGGCACGGTGTGGGCGCCTTCGCGCTGGGTCGACTTCCCGATCAGTGTCTACGCACTGTCCATCTGGCACGGCACCGGCCGGCCGCTGCACGACCTGCTGTTCGCCCTGCCGGACCGGCTGCCGGATGCCGCGTGACCGGTTCGCACCTGGGCGACGGCGTCTTCGGGCTCTGGGATTGACAGCGCTTTGTTATCGCGAACATCATGGTCACATCAGGTGCATCGAGCGCATCGGGTGCATCTTGCGTATCCCGCACATCCCGCACATCACGCGCAGCCCGGGTTACCCGCAATCCTCGCGCGGCTGCTGCTGTGCCCCGTGAACGTTGGGGGATCATGACCACCGAACGAGCCGTCCACCAGTCCGACGGCCCCTGCCGCCCGATCCTCGACCAGCTCACCGACAAGTGGTCGATGACGGTCATGGCGGTCCTCGACGAGCCCAGACGGTTCAACGAGATCAAGCGCCGCATCGACTGCGTGACCCAGCGGGTCCTGACCCAGACCCTGCGCCGGCTGGAGCGCAACGGAATGATCATGCGCAGGGTGCTGCCGACCTCGCCGGTCGGAGTCGAGTACTCGCTCACACCGCTCGGGGAATCCCTGCAGGAACCGTTCAACCGGTTGTACGCCTGGACCGTCGCCCACACGGACGCGATCCGCGCGCACCAGGTGGAGTACGACCGCAGGGCGCTCGGCTGTGAAGATCAAGGCTCCTCTGTCTCACGGCAGTTGGAGGATGCCTCCTTCGAAGCCTGATCGGATGTCACCTCGCCGTGGCAGGTGCGCGCTTTGCCTCACGGCCGGTCAGGCCCTTGCCGTGGCAGCGTAAGATGCCCGGTATGTCCACAGTTGCCGTGATTGCGGTTGTCGCGCTCGCCCTCCTGCACGTCTACATCCTGGTCCTGGAGATGTTCCTGTGGACCACTCCCCGGGCCCGGGCCTCCTTCGGGACGTCCGAGGAGTTCGCGGTCTCGGCCAAGGCGATGGCCGCCAACCAGGGCCTCTACAACGGCTTCCTGGCGGCCGGGCTCCTCTGGGGCGCGTTCGCCTCCGACCCGGTCGGGTTCCAGACGCGGGTCTTCTTCACGTCCTGCGTCGCCGTCGCCGGGGTTTTCGGCGCCGTGACGTCCTCCCGGAAGATCCTCTTCGTGCAGACCGTGCCGGCGCTGGTCGTGCTGGTCCTGGTGCTCCTGGCCCGCTGAATCCCCGCTCACTGAACACCCGAACGACCGTCCACCGAGGGGTGCCTCTCCCGAGAGGCACCCCTCCGGCATTTCTCGCGACCGCTTTTCTCACGGCCGCCTTTCTCACAACCGGGTGTCAGTTTCGCCCGCCGGACAGCTGCGATCCGACGGTGAGCCCACTGATACGGGCGACCGATTTCCTTGGGGGCACCGGGGCGAAAGGCCCCGGGACACACCTGAACGAACCAAGGAGCACGTGATGTCCACCGCCCTTGACCCGGCGCCCGCGCCCGCCGCGGAACGCCAGAAGAAGCCCCGCGCCTGGAGGCGCCACCGCAGCGTCCTGGCCATCGCCGGTATGGCGCTCGCCCTCCTGGGCACCACCGTCGACACCGCGTCCGCGACGGTGCCGCAGTCGGTCTACTGCCCGCAGAACTGCTGGCAGATCCGTACTCCTCCGAACGGCATCAACTGGGGGCAGTGGCAGGACGCCAACAGCGCGGCGGCGTTCTGGGGCAACTACAACATCGACTGGGGCCACACGACCTTCGGTTACTACGACGTCTCCCCGCAGTGGGGTCACGGGTGGCCTGCCCAGGTCTACGGCGGGACGTGGTACGCGTACTTCGAGGCGGACGTCAGCGCGGACCGGTTCATCTACTACGGCGGTACCTTCAACGACTACGCCGGCCAGATCACGGGCTTCGAGCGGGCGCGGGGCGTCGGTTCCTCGCAGGCCTGGTCCACCCCGGGGTACGGGGGCACGGGGAACCGGTCTCCCTACGTGGAGTACGACATGGACTCCTGGACGAACACGAGGCCCGCGGGCGGCCGCGGCGACCGGCGGATCGTCCGCAACCCCAACACCGGTCACACCTACGTGACGTTCGACCACTACAACACGTTCTACTACCTGGGCAACTTCTAGGCCCTCGGCCAGTCCGGCAGAACAGGGGGCGGTGCAGCGGAAGTCCGGGAGGCTTCTGCCGCACCGCCCCGCCGCACCGCCCCGCTGCATCACAGAGAGACGATGGGATGACCGAAACCGCAGCCTGGATCCGACCGCTGACGGAAGACCTGCCGTCCGGTGCGACGCGGAGGGCCGTACAAGGCTCCCGTTGCCGCACCGTTCAGGGCATGTTCGCCGAATGGGCGGCCGCACTCGGCTTCCCGGAGTACTTCCGTGGCAACTGGGACGCCTTCCACGACTGCCTGCGGGACGTGGTGCCGAGGGCCGGCACGACCGGCGCGTCCGGGCCGGCGACCGTCGTCGTCCGGGAGGCCGGTGCCCTCCTGGCCGACGAACCGGCAGCCCTGGGCGTCCTCATGGGCGTCCTCGCCGGCCACGCGGACGGCGCCGGTGCCGATGGTGAGCCGGCCCTACTCCTGCTCGTCGACGATGCGCCGGAGCAACTGTCCGACCTGGGGCGGCGCCTGGCGGCGGTCGGATTGGTGACCGAACTCCTGGCGCCGGACGCGTAGTTCAGCCGCGTTCAGCCGCGCAGCTTGTAGCCGAAGCCGCGGACCGTCTCGATCCGCTCCCGGCCGACCTTGGTGCGCAGGCGCATCACCTGGACGTCCACCACGTGGGTGTCGCCCGCCCAGGCGATGTCCCAGACCCGCTCCAGCAGGACCTCCCGGGTGAGCACCCGGCCGGGGGACGCGACGAATTCGCGCCACAACTTCAGTTCGGTGGTGGTGAGGTGGACGCGCTGCTCGTCGCGGTACACCTCCAGGGACGCGGGGCAGTACACGACGTCGCCGAACCGGAGCGTGCCGGGGCCTGGCCCCTGGTGGCCCGGTTCCGCGAGGGCGGTCGGGGCGTCCGCCCCGGGCTCGGTGCTGCCGTCGGTGCCGGCGGTGGTCAGGGCGAAGCCGACCGCCTGGCAGGGGGTGCTGTGCGCGCCGCCTTCGGCGAAGGCCTTCGCGTACGGGGCCTCGCCCAGCGCATCGATCAGGGCCCGCTCGCACCGCGCGTGCTGTTCGGCCAGCTGCGGTCCGAAGGCCGCGATCGAGCTGCCGGCGTCGCGCCACCGGGCATCCGCCGCCCCGAGCAGCCGGGCAGCCCGCTCGGGGGTGCCGCCGGCGGCAGCGGCCCAGGCGAGCAGCTCCAGCATCCTGGCGAGCATCGCGTGGTCGTGGAAACCCCGCATGTTCTCCAGCGCGGCCCTGACCAGGGCCTCGGTCCGCTCCCGGTCGCCGCGGTCCCAGGCGTGGTGGCCGAGGGCCATCTGCACCTGGGCCCGCCCCCACCGCTCACCGCTCGCCTCGGCGGCGGTGATGACCCGACCCCCGGTCTCCGCTGCCCGGGGGTCGTCGGCGTACGCCTGGACACCCGCCAGCGCGAGCAGCCAGGAGGCGGCCTCGCGCTCGTCGCCCAGTGCCGTCGCGGTGGTCCGGGCCCGCTCGTACCGGCAGATGCTCTCGTCCGGCCGCCCCCGGTAGTGGGCCGAGACCCCGCGCAGGCCGCTCGCCTGGTTCCGGACCCACGGGTCGTCCAAGGACGCGCCCAGCGCGTCGGCTTCGTCCAGCCAGCGGTCGGCCGTCGCCAGGTCGCCCTGGGTCTGCGCCACCCAGACGGCGGAGAGGAGCGCGCGGGCCCGCTCGTGGCTGGGCTCGGCGGAGGTGGCGAGCGCCCGCTCGAACTGGCGGCGCCCCTCGCTGAGGAAGCCGCCGGTGCACCAGTGCCAGCACAGGGCGGCGACCAGGGCGAACCGGGGCCGCGGATCGCCGTCGTGGTCGAGGGCGGCGAGCAGATTGGTGTGCTCGGCGCGCAGCCTGGCCAGCTTCTCGGCCTGGCCCGGCCCGTACCACGTCCGGTCGACGTCGCGGGCGAGGGCGAGGAAGAAGTCGCGGTGCCGGCAGCGCAGTTCGTCCTGCTCGCCGGACTCCGCGAGCCGCTCGCGGCCGTACTCCCGGATGGTCGACAGCAGCCGGTAGCGCGGCAGGCCGTCGCGCTCGTAGGTCAGGACGACGGACTGGGCGACCAGCCGGTCGAGGAGGTCCAGCACCTCGGCCTCGGCGATGCCGTCGCCGGAGCAGACGACCTCGGCGGCCTCCAGGCTGAACCCTCCGGCGAAGACGGTCAGCCGGTCCCACAGCAGCCGCTCGGCCGGGGTGCACAGCTCGTGGCTCCAGTCGATCACTCCGCGCAGCGTGCGGTGGTGGGCCGGGCCCGTCCTGCTGCCGCCGGTGAGCAGCGCGAAGCGGTTCTCCAACCGGTCCGTCAGCTGTCCGACGGTGAGCGTGCGCAGGCGGGACGCGGCCAGTTCGATCGCCAGTGGCAGCCCGTCCAGGTCCGCGCACAGGCGGGCGAGCCCGGGGCGGTCGGCCTCGTCGGCGCGGAAGTCCGGTCGGACGGCGGTGGCGCGGTCCCGCAGGAGTTCCACGGCCTCGTCCTCCGGGAGCGGTGTGAGCGCGAACACCTGCTCGCCCCGGACGTCCAGGGTGTGCCGGCTGGTGGCGAGGATGCGCAGTTCGGGAGCGGCGGCCAGGAGTGTGGTGGCCAGCTCGGCGCAGGAGTCGATGAGGTGCTCGCAGTTGTCGAGCACCAGCAGGGCCCGCCGTTCGGCCAGGTAGCCGGCGAGCCGGTCCAGTGCGGGCAGGGCGCCGAGGTCGGGTACCCGCAGCGCGCTCGACGCCACGGCCGCCACGGCGGAGGGACCGCTCACCGGGGCGAGGTCCACCAGCCAGACCCCGTCCGGGAAGGCCGTACGGACCGTGGCGGACACCTCCAGTGCCAGCCGCGTCTTGCCCACACCGCCCATGCCCGTGAGCGTGACCAACCGCCGGGTGTCCAGCAGACGGCGGATCTCGTCGAATTCCCGATGCCTGCCCACGAAGCCGGTGAAGGGGGCGGGCAGGTTTCCCTGCTCAGCAGCGATCACCCTGGTCTGCCTCTCTCCTGCGCGGATCCGGAACTCTCTCCCGTGCGGATCCGGAACCAGTCTGCACCGGGGCCCGTCCTGCCACGTTCCCGCCGCGTTACGGACACGTGGCAGGGCGGGCGCGGTGTGGGACACCGCGCCCGCCCTCTCGCCCCGGCCCGGGTCAGGAACCGGCCCGGCGCTTGTTGTAGACGTCGAAGCCCACCGCTGCGAGCAGCACCAGGCCCTTGATCACCTGCTGGTAGTCGGTGCCGACACCGACCAGCGACATGCCGTTGTTCAGCACGCCGAGCACCAGGCCGCCGATGATCGCGCCCATCACGGTGCCCACGCCGCCGCTGGCGGAGGCGCCGCCGATGAAGGCGGCGGCGATCGCCTCCAGCTCGAAGTTGATGCCGGCCTGCGGGGTGCCGGCGTTGAGCCGCGCGGCGAAGACCAGCCCGGCGAGCGCCGCGAGGACGCCCATGTTGGTGAAGGCGAGGAAGACGACCCGCTTGCTCTTCACCCCGGACAGCTTGGCCGCGGCCTCGTTGCCGCCGATGGCGTAGGTGTGCCGCCCGATGATCGAGTTGCGCATCAGGTAGCCGAAACCGACCAGCAGGGCGCCGAGGATCAGCAGGACGATCGGCGCACCGTGGTAGCTGGCCAGCAGCAGGGTGAACACGAGCACGGCCGCCGTGATCACGGCGAGTTTGGCCAGGAACAGCCCGAGCGGAAGCACCTCCAGCCCGTACGAGGCGGTCTGGCGGCGGCCGCGCACCTCCTGGAGGACGGCGACGGCCAGTACCGCGAGGCCCAGCAGCAGGGTGAGGTTGTGGTAGTTGGTGTGTGGGCCGACCTCGGGGAGGAAGCCGCTGCTGATGCTCTGGAAGCCCTTGGGGAACGGCGCGACCGACTGACCCTGCAGCAGGATCTGGGTGCCGCCGCGGAACAGCAGCATGCCCGCCAGGGTGACGATGAAGGACGGGATGCCGAGGTAGGCGATCCAGAAGCCCTGCCAGGCGCCGGCGAGGGCGCCGACCACCAGCGCGGCCAGCATGGCCACCGGCCACGGCAGGTGGTGCTTGACCATCATCACCGCGGCCGCGGCCCCGACGAAGGCGGCCAGCGAACCGACCGAGAGGTCGATGTGCCCGGCGATGATGACGATCATCATCCCGATCGCCAGGATGAGGATGTAGCCGTTCTGCTGGATCAGGTTGGTGATGTTGAGCGGCTGGAGCAGGATGCCGTCCGTCCAGACCTGGAACAGCAGCACGATCAGCGCGAGAGCGACCAGCATGCCGTACTGGCGCACGTTGCCGCGCAGCGCGCGGGCCAGCACGCCGCCGAGGGAGGGGCCGGGACCGGCCTGCGGTGCCTTCGGGGACGAATCCGGGATGATCTCGGTCGGGGCCATGCCTCACACCTGCTCGTTGCTGGATGCGGCGCTCATGGTCATGAGCCGCATGAGGGATTCCTGGGTGGCGTCGGCCCGGGCCACCTCACCGGTGATCCGGCCTTCGGCCATGGTGTAGATCCGGTCGCACAGGCCCAGGAGTTCGGGGAGTTCGGACGAGATGACGAGCACGGCCTTGCCCTCGGCGGCCAGCTCGGCGATGACGGTGTAGATCTCCGCCTTCGCACCGATGTCGATGCCCCGGGTGGGCTCGTCGAGGATGAGGACCTCCGGCTCGGCGAAGATCCACTTGCTGAGGACGACCTTCTGCTGATTGCCGCCGCTGAGCGTGCCGGTCCGGGTGAACACCGTCGGGGCCTTGATGTTCATGGTGCGCCGGAACGATTCGGCGACCTTCGCCTCCTCGTGCCGGTCGACCCGGCCGTTCCTGGAGACTTTGCCGAGCGCGCTCAGCGAGATGTTCCGGCTGATGTCGTCGATGAGGTTGAGGCCGAAGTGCTTGCGGTCCTCGGTGACGTACGCGATGCCGTGCGCGATCGCCTCGGGCACCGTCCGGGTACGGATCTCCCGGCCGTGCAGCCGTACCCGGCCGGCGGCCCACCGCCCGTACGAGCGGCCGAAGACGCTCATCGCCAGTTCGGTGCGGCCGGCGCCCATCAGGCCGGCGATGCCGACGATCTCGCCGCGCCGCACGGTCAGCGAGGCGCCGTCCACCACCATCCGCTGCTGGTCGATCGGGTGCCGGACGCTCCAGTCCTCGACCTCGAAGGCGACCTCTCCGATGTCGGGGGTCCGCTCGGGGTAGCGGTGCTCCAGGTCGCGGCCGACCATGCCGCGGATGATCCGGTCCTCGGAGATGTCCCCGGGGCCGATCCCGATGGTCTCGATGGTCCGCCCGTCGCGCAGGATGGTCACGGCGTCCGCGACCCGGGCGATCTCGTTCAGCTTGTGCGAGATGATGATGCAGGAGATGCCCTGGGCCTTGAGTTCGAGGATCAGGTCGAGCAGCTTGCGGCTGTCCTCGTCGTTCAGCGCGGCGGTCGGCTCGTCCAGGATGAGCAGCTTGACCTTCTTGGCCAGGGCCTTGGCGATCTCGACCAGCTGCTGCTTGCCCACACCGAGGTCGGCGACCCTGGTGTGCGGGCTCTCGTCCAGGCCGACCTGCCGCAGCAGGTCGGCGGCGTGGGTGAGCGTCCGGTGCCAGCTGATGATGCCTCGGGTGGCGTGCTCGTTGCCCAGGAAGACGTTCTCGGCGATGGACAGGTACGGCACCAGGGCCAGTTCCTGGTGGATGATGACGATGCCGCGCTGCTCGCTGGCCCGGATGTCCTTGAACCGGCAGGGCTCGCCCTCGAAGAGGATCTCGCCCTCGTAGTCGCCGTGCGGGTAGACGCCGCTGAGCACCTTCATCAGGGTGGACTTGCCGGCGCCGTTCTCGCCGCAGACGGCGTGCACCTCGCCCGCGGCGACGGCCAGGTTGACCTCGGAGAGTGCCTTGACGCCGGGGAACGACTTGCTGATCGACCGCATTTCGAGAACGGGTCCAGCCATGGTTGTGCTTCCGTATCGTTCGGGGGCGGTGCGGTGGCCACGGGTTCTCCGGCCCCGCACCGCCGGTCGGGAGCCGGGCCCGCCGGGCGGGCCCGCCGGACTACTTCAGCTGGTCGGCGGTGTACTGGCCGCTGTCCACCAGGACCTGCCGGTAGTTGTCCTTGTCGACGCTCACCGGCTGGAGCAGCTGCGCCGGGACGGTCTTGGCGCCGTTGTCGTACTGGCTGGTGTCGTTGACCTCGGGCTTCCCTCCGGTCAGCACCGCGTCGCCCATCTGGGCGGCGGCCTTGGCCAGCTGGCGGGTGTCCTTGTAGACGGTCTGGGTCTGCTCGCCCGCGATGATCGACTTCACCGAGGCCAGCTCGGCGTCCTGGCCCGTGACGACGGGCAGGGACTTGGCGGTGCCGTAGCCGACGCTCTTGAGCGAGGAGAGGATGCCGATCGAGATGCCGTCGTACGGCGAGAGCACGGCGTCGAGGTGGGCGGAGGTGTAGGCCTTGCTCAGGAGGTTGTCCATCCTGGACTGGGCGAGACCGCCGTCCCAGCGCAGCGTGGCGACCTGGTTGAAGTCGGTCTGGCCGCTCTGCACGACCAGCTTCTTCTGGTCGATGTACGGCTTGAGCACGCTCATCGCGCCGTTGAAGAAGAACGTGGCGTTGTTGTCGTCCGGCGAGCCCGCGAACAGCTCGATGTTGAACGGGCCCTTGCCGTCCTTGAGCCCGAGCTTGTCGACGATGTAGCCGCCCTGGAGGACGCCGACCTTGTAGTTGTCGAAGGTCGCGTAGTAGTCGACGTTCTTCGTGCCGCGGATCAGCCGGTCGTAGGAGATGACCGGGATGTGCGCGTCGGCGGCCTTCTGCAGCACGTTGGTGAGCGAGGAGCCGTCGATGGCGGCGATCACGAGCAGCTTGGCGCCCTTGGTGATCATGTTCTCCACCTGGGAGACCTGGTTCTCCACCACGTTGTCGCCGTACTGGAGGTCGGTCTTGTAGCCCTTGGCCTGGAACTCCTTGACCATGTTGTCGCCGTCGTTGATCCAGCGTTCCGACGACTTGGTCGGCATGGCGATGCCGACGAGACCGCCCTTGGCGTCGCCCTTGCCCGCGCCGTCACCGACGCCGTTGGCGCTCTGGCCACAGGCTGCCAGGGAGAGGGCGAGACCCGCGGCGACGAGGCCCGCTGAAAGCTTCCGCACAGTTCCTCCAGTGATGTTCCGCGACCGGCACGGCGCCGCCCGGCAGCCGGGCGGCCGGGCGCGGTCGAGCGGGAGCCGGCCGGGAGCGGTCCTCGTGCCGAGGGAAGTGGATCCGCAGGGCTCCGGCCTGGCGTGAAATGTAGTGTTAACGCTCACAACGGTGGCGTCAAGGGGCTCCGGATCACCGTTGGATCGCAGTGCCCCGTTGGCCGCTCCGTGTGAACGCCCACCGCTGGAGGGAGAGTTGTCCGGATGGCCGGGGTGTGAATTTTGAGTGAATGCTTGGTTTCGCGCGGGCCTCAAGGTGGGCCTCAAAGCGGGCCTCAAAGCGGGCCTCAAAAGAGTGCCCGCCTCCCGCCGGCGGACGGGAGGCGGGCACCCGCTCGGAGGGGCGGTCAGCCGGTGGCCAGGGAGAGGCCGTAGGCCTGGAGGATCGGGTTGACCGGCTGGAAGTAGGTGGTGCCGCCGGAGGTGCAGTTGCCGGAGCCGCCGGAGGTGACGCCCTGCGCCTGGCTGCCCGAGATGAACGAGCCGCCGGAGTCGCCGGGCTCGGCGCACACGGTGGTGCGGGTGAGCCCGGAGACGGAGCCCTCGGAGTAGTTGACGGTGGCGTTGTACTGTCGCACGGTGCCGCAGTGCCAGCCCGTGGTGGAGCCCGACCGGCAGACCGAGGAGCCGATGGGGGCGACCGCGGATCCGGAGACCGTCACCGTGCCGCCCGCGTAGTTGTTCACCTGCGGCTGGGCCGTCCAGCTCGAATCGGCCTGGACCCACGAGTAGTCGTTGCCGGGGAACGTCGAGCCCTGGAAGGTGCCGATGGAGGAGCCGTCCGGGGCGGCGGCGCTGGAGCCGGCCTGGCCGCAGTGGCCGGCGCTGACGAAGCCGGGCTGGCCGTTCGAGGTGACCGGGAAGCCGATCGAGCAACGGGCCGCGCTGTCGATGAAGTAGGCGTCGCCGCCGCGCAGGTCCGCCAGCGGCGCGGGGGAGTCGGAGGCCGGCTCCACCCGGACGAGGGCGCGGTCGACACCTGCCTCGCGGAGGAACGCCTCGGTGCGGCCGGTGTCGGTGGACTGGACGACGACGGTGTTCGCGGCGACGTCCACGTACCAGAGGGGGGATGCCTCGGGGGTGGTGCTGCCCGCGGCACGGTCGAGTGCGTCCTTCGCGCCGTCGAGTGCGGCGAGGCTGTGCCGGACGACGGTGGCGCTGCCGCCGTGGGCGGTGATCTCGCGGGCCGCGGAGGCGTCGGTGGTGGCGACGGTGAGGGTGGCGTCGGACCCGCTGACCCAGGCGCCCGCCCAGCGTTCGCCGAGCGCCTGCTGGAGCGCTTGCTGCACCGAGGCGGCGCGGGCTTCGTGGGCGAGTCGGGCGCCGGCCTCCTGGGGGGTGAGGCCGAGGTCGCGCTGGAGTGCCCGGAGCAGGGGTGCGGCGGGCGGGGCCGCACCGCCCTGAGGGGCCGCCAGGGCGGCGGCTATCGCGGTCCCGTTCGGGTGGGCGCCCGCCGGCGCCACGGTGGCGACCAGGGCGACGGCCGTCAGGGAGCACGCGGCAACGGCCGCGCGGAGTCGGAGCATTGGGGTCTCCTCGGAGTGGGGGTTGCCGGAACTCTAAGGTGCGGACGCATAAGTTCGGGACATGTCAAAAACCCCCTGCGTCGGCGTTATGGACCTGTTCGGCGGACCAGTGAAATTCGGCGGACCGGTGAATTCGACGGGCCGGTGAAGGCGGGGCCACGTCGGGTCAGGGTGCCAGGTGGGCCCTTCGTCGCAGCCATGCCGCATACGCCGGATTCAGCGCCGCGGCGTCCGCGTGCACCGCCCTGGCGTGGCCGACCACCTCGTCCGCGAGTCCCCACGTCGGCGAGTACGGCACCCAGCCGATCACCTGGCGCCAGCTCAGCTCCGGCGGATCCAGCGGAACCGTCACCACCCCGTCGGTCGGCGGGAACGTCGCCCGGCACAGGGACACGGCCCGGCCCGTCCGGACGAGGTGGAGGCACGAGGCCGCATCGGCCTCGTAGACCGGCGGGGGCAGGAAGCCCGCCCGCACGCAGGCGGCCGCGAAGCACTCCGTGAAACAGCCGCCCCCGGGCGGCAACGCCCAGCGCTCACCCGCGAGTTGCCCGAGGTCCAGTTCACGTGCCCGCGCCAGCGGATGGTCCTGGGAGAGTACGGCGAACACCGGGTCGACGGCGACCTCCCGCCACTCCAGCCGTTCGTCGCCCATCACCTTCTGGTGCCCGCAGAGTCCGGTCAGCACGAGGTCCAGCCGCCCTTCCACCGCCCGGCTCACCAAGTCCGATGTCGAGCTGGACGATTGGGTGCTCAACGCCATCTCGGGCCTGGCCGCCGCCAGGCGGTCGACCAGGGCGCCCAGGAGCGGCCCGTGGGTCGCTCCCACGCGCAGGCCGCCCGTCTCGCGCGCCGTGTTCGCGAAGCGGACGGCATCTTCCTGCAGTTGGCGCATGGCGGGCAGGAGCACCTGGCTGCGCTCCAGTACCAGGACGCCCAGTGCGGTCGGCCGCACGCCCTCTCTGCCGCGCTCGAAGAGCCGACCGCCGAGGGCGTTCTCGATGCGTTTCAGCTGGGTGGAAAGCGCCGATTGGGCGAGTCCGAGACGGTCCGCCGCCTTGGTGACGCTGCCGGCATCGCCGATGGCCCGGATCATCCTGAGATGACGAAACTCCAACTCCATGGCCGCAGAACTATACGGCAGGGAAATGGAGGGACGTGAATCCTCCGGGTGAAGATTCGGAGGGCGGGACCGAAGTCTCAATTCCGGGCCACTGGGGGATTTCAGGAACGCGGCAAGGCTCTTCCGGCCGCCGTCCGGGGGAAGACGGCTGCCATGCCTTTCCAGCCCGGGGGGAATGCGGGAATGGAACCGGCGTGACCGGAAGAGCCCCTGCGTTGTGTCCGCGAACCGATTACATCACGGGCGGGCGGGGATTAATCTCAGAGTTCGATCAGAATCACCTCAGGATTCGATCGGCGGCCGGGCCGGCAGTCGAACGGTGAACCGCGCGCCGCGTTCGGACGGCTCGATCCGCACGGTGCCGCCGTGGGCGTCGACCAAGGCCGCGACCAGACTCAGGCCGAGCCCGCTGCCGGGGGCCGCCCCGTGGGGCCCGCTCCCGTCCTCGTGGCCGGCCGGTGAGCCGTGGGCGCGGAAGAAGGGCTCGAAGACGCGGTCATGGAGGGCCGGGGGAATCCCGGGTCCGTCGTCGGCCACGTCGATGCAGGCCCAGTGCGCCTCGTGACGCAGCCTCACCGTCGTGCGAGTGCCCGGGGGTGTGTGATGGTGCACGTTGACGAGGAGGTTGCTCAGCACCTGCCGGAGGCGGTGCGGGTCTCCCTGGACCAGGTGACGCCCCTCGTCGATGACGCAGGAGACCGGCCGGTCCGGGTGGCTCACCCGGGTGTCCGCCACCAGCTCGGTACAGAGTTCGGCCAGGTCGACGGCGACGCGTTCCAGGGGCCGCCGCTCTCCCAGGGTGGAGAACAGCAGCAACTCGTCGACGAGGGCGGTCATCCGATGGGCTTCCGCCTGCACCCTCGCCATGGCCCGGCGGAGGGCCCGGTGGTCGTCCAGCCCGCCCAGGAGGCCCAGTTGGGCGTAGCCGGCGATGGTGGTGAGCGGTGCGCGCAGCTCGTGGCTGACGGTGGCCAGGAGGTCGCGCAGCTCCTCGTCGGGCCGCCTTCCCCGCCGGCCTTCGTCTCCGGACGCTTCGGGCGTCGTCGTCACCGTCACTCCGCTTGCCGGGCGTGGTCGGCGCGGAGCGCGTAACCGACGCCGCGCACCGTGCGTATGAGTGTCTGGCCGGTGTCGCCGAGCTTCCGCCGGAGGTAGTAGATGTACGTCTCCACGACGCCGGTGTCGCGTTCGAAGCCGTGGCCCCAGACGTTGGTGAGGATGTCCGCCTTGGTCACGACTTCCTCGGGGTGCTCCATGAGGTACCGCAACAGCAGGAATTCCGTGGCCGTCAGCCGGACGGGCACTCCGTGCAGCCAGACGTCGTGGCTCTTGCGGTCGATCTCGACGCCGCCCGCCTTCAGACGGCGCGGGGCGGTGTAGTCGAGTGAACGGCGCAGCAATGCGTGGAGCCGCGCGGCGACCTCGTTCAGGTCGAAGGGCTTGGTGACGTAGTCGTCACCGCCCAGCGTGAGGCCGTGGATCCTTTCGCCCACCGAGGTCCGTGCACTGAGGAACACCACGGGGGTCTGTACGTCGGATTTCCGTAGCCGGTCGCAGACTTCGAAGCCGTCCAGATCGGGCAGCAGGACGTCGAGCAGGATGATGTCGTGCATCCGCGCCAGGCCCAGCGTCAGGCATTGCTCGCCGGACGCCACGGCGTGCGGATCGAATCCGAGGAACCGCAAGCCGGTGGTGAGCATGTCCGCGGCTCCGGTGTCGTCCTCCGCGACGAGAACGCGCGGCCGGAATGTGGAAACGGTGGAATACACAGGTGCTGGCCCCAGGGTGCTGTCCGGCGCTGACGGCATCACGCTAGTTGAATGTTAACGCAAACATCCAGCCCGGGGTCCGGGGCCGGGGGCCTGGGGACGGTGCCTGGGGCCTGGGGGACGGTGCCGCTGGGGCGGGGTACCGGGCCTGCCGGCCCAGCGGGACCCGTGCGTGGTGCGAGCGCTCAGCCCGCGGGCTGGGGTGCTTCGCTCCGCGGACACGGCGAAACCCCCGCCGGGCCTGGGCCGGGGGTGCGCCGGGACGCCCGGGGAACGCCGGGGACCGTCGGCGGTCCGGGGCAGGTTCAGGAGCGCCTCGCCACGTGTCCGGCGCGCAGGCGGTCGGCCGTGATGGCCAGGCCGAGCACGCAACCGAGCACGATGTTGGTGTAGTTGGAGTTGATCTGGAGGGTGGTCAGTCCGTTGTTGATCAGCTCCAGCAGGACGGCACCGGCGACGATGCCCACGACGCGGCCCTGCCCCCCGGTCAGGCTGACCCCGCCGATGACCGCGGCGGCGATCGCCGAGAGCTCCCAGCCGACGCCGACACCGCTGGCGGAACCGACCCCCATCCGGCCCAGCACGAGCATTCCGGCGAAGGCCGACACGAGGGAGGAAGCCACGTACATCGACACCACCCGCCGGCCGCCGCGGATGCCGGCCAACCTGGCCGCCTCGGGGTTGCCGCCGACCGCGTAGACCTGCCGTCCCGCGTAGGTGCGCTCCAGGAAGAACCACACGGCGGCGGTCACCACCGCGAACAGCACCAGCGGCACCGGGATCTGGGCCAGGTAGCTCTGGCCGACGTCGCCGAAGAAAGGGGAGATGCCGACGATGGAGGTCCCGGAGGTGATCGCCAGGGTCACGCCCTGCGCCACCGTGTACGTGACCAGCGTGACGACGAACGGCGGCATCCGCAGCCGGGTGACGGCCAGGCCGTGGAGCAGCCCGACCAGTCCGGCGACGGCCAGGGTCGCCAGGACCGCCACTCCGGCGGGCAGGCCGGCCCGGACGTCGAACCAGGACATGAGGATCACGCTGGTGCCCAGCAGGGCACCCACCGACAGGTCGATTCCACCGGTCAGGATGACGAGCGATTCGCCGATCGCGATCAGTCCGTACTGGGCCAGGTCGGCGCCCATGCCCTGGAGGTTGACCGCGCTCGCGAAGGTGTCCCGGGCCAGCGCGAGCGCCGCGAACACGGCGACGCAGGCGAGGACGACTCCCACTTCGGGCGTGTCGACCAGGACGCGCAGCCGGTTCCGGGCCGGTGCGGGCGTCTCCTCGCGGGCGGGGGCGGTCTCGGTGGTCATGCGTGTCCCTCCGTGCTCGCCGACGGCTGCGGCCGACTGGTGGCCGCCGTCATGATGCGTTCCTTGCCGAACTGGTCGCGGGGCAGGTCGGCGACGATCCGTCCGTGGGCCATCACCAGGATCCGGTGGCAGATCCTGAGCAGTTCCTCCAGTTCGGACGAGGCGGCCAGGACGGCCAGACCGTCCGCCGCGGCCCGGTCGACGAGCCGGTAGATCTCGGCCTTGGCCCCCACGTCCACACCGCGGGTGGGCTCGTCGAGCAGCAGGACGTCGGGGGCGGCGTGCAGCCACCGGCCGAACACGACCTTCTGCTGGTTGCCGCCGGACAGGTCGCCGATCGGCTGCTCCTGGGTGTGCAGCCGGACTCCCAGGCCGTCGACGATCCGTTGTGAGCGTGCACGGTCGCCGCCGGGGGTGAGCACGCCGTGCCAGGAGTCGCGCCGCAACGTGGCGAGGGTGGCGTTCCAGCGCACCGGGTGCGACAACAGCAGGGACTGCTCCTTGCGGTCTTCCGGCACCAGGCCGACGCCCGCGGCGACGGCGTCGGCCGGGTGACGCGGGCGGAAGCGGCGTCCGGCCAACTCGACCTCGCCGCCCGTGCGGGGTTGCGCACCCATCAGGGTGTGCAGCAGCCGGCTGCGGCCGGAGCCCATCAGCCCGGCCACGCCGACGATCTCGCCGGCCCGAAGTTCCAGGTCGAGCGGGCCGAGACCGTCCGCGGTGAGCCCCCGTGCGGTCAGGACGGTGCGGGCCGTCGCCGGGACGGCCGGCGCGGCGGTCTCCCGGGCGAGTTCGCCGCCGACCATCTTGCGGATCATCCGCGCCTCGGTCGCTTCGGCCGGGCCGAGGTCGGCGACCAGGCTTCCGCCGCGCAGCACGAGCACGCGGTCGGCGATGTCCCGCACCTCGTCCAGACGGTGGCCGATGAACAGCACCGCGCCGCCGTCCGCGGCGTGCCGCCGCGCGAGGGCGAGGACCTTTCCGGCCTCGACCGGCCCGAGCGAGGAGGTCGGCTCGTCCAGGACCAGGACGAGCGGCCGGTTGCCCCAGGCCTTGGCGATCTCGATCATCTGCCGCAGCGGGACGGGCAGGCGCTCCACGGGCCGGTCGACGTCGACGCCCTCGACTCCGATCTCCGCCAGCAGTTCACGGGCCTCGCGCCGGGTGCCGGCGCGGTCGAACAGGGCCCCGCGCAGCGTCCCCGTACCCTGCCTGGCGCGGGTGCGTCGGCCGAGCAGGAGGTTCTCGGCCACGCTCAGCCGTCCGACCAGGGGGAACTCCTGGGCCACGAGGCTGACGCCGAGGGCCTTCGCGTGGTCGGGGCGGCCCGGCTGGAGGGGCCGGTCCGCGATCAGGACCTCCCCGGCGGTGGGGGAGACGGTGCCGGACAGCACGCCCATCAGGGTCGACTTCCCGGCGCCGTTCTCCCCGACCACGCAGGTGATCTGGCCCCTCTGGAGGTCGAGCTCGGGGATGTCCAGCACGGTGACGGGCCCGTAGCTCTTGCGCACCGCGCGCAGGGACGCGGCCGGCCCGCCGCCGGTGGAGTCGGTCGCCCTGGTCATCCGGTGATGCCGAGCTGGGACTGCTTGGCCCGGAAGGCGTCGAGGTTGCCCTGGGTGACGACGCCGACGCCGGAGCTCAGGGTGCTGCCGTCGGATTCCAGGAACGGCTTGACGACGGCCGTCGTCGCGTCCTTGCCGAGCACCTTGAGCGCGGCCAGCAGGTAGGCGCCGGTGTAGCCCTGCTGGTAGGGCGACTGGACGACGGTGGCCTGGATGACGCCCTGCTGGATGAACGTCAGGGTCTGGGCGTCGCTGTCGTCGGAGATCACCTTGACCTTGCCGGTCCGGCCCGCCGCCTGCACCGCCTGGGCGGCCGAGGGACCGTCGTAGGAGTACACGCCGTAGAGGCCGGTCACGCCGGGGTCGGTCTGGATGGCGGTCTGCGCGTTGGTCAGGGCCTTCGCCGCGTCCATGTTGTCGGCGAGCTTGTTGGCCACCTCGATGCCGGTGCCCTTCAGCGCGTCCTCGAAGCCCTGGATGCGCTCGACGGCGTTGGAGGCGGTCAGGGAGCCGACCAGCACCACCACCTTGCCCCGGCCGCCCAGTGCGGCCTTCATCGCCTCGCCGGCCCGCTTGCCGGCCTGGTAGTTCGGGGTGCCGAGGTAGAGCGCGGCGCCGTCCTCGGCGGGCAGCGGCGAGTCGATGGCGAGGACCGGGATGCCGGCCGAAGCGGCGGACTGGATCGGCGACTTGACGGCCGTCGGGTCGATCGCGGAGAGCGAGAAGGCGGAGATGTCCTGTCCGCGCAGGGTCTGGAGGATGGACAGCTGTTGGTCCAGCCGGCCGTTCGCCGGGGCCTGGAAGGTGCCCTTGGCCCCGAGGTCGGCGAGCCCCTTGGTGAAGCCGGCCTTCCCGGCGTTCCAGTAGTCCACGGCGACGTTGACCACCATGGCCAGGTCCAGCTTGGACAGGTCCTTGCCCTGGAGCGCGGCCTTGAGCGCGGCGTCGAGGCGGCCGAGGTTGTCGTCGTTGAAGGTGATGTCGCCCTGGATCGCGGGCGCGGCGCCGGAAGCGCCGGAATCGCCGGCGGCGGGGCCACCGGCGCCCTGCTTGCTGCAGCCTACGGCCAGGGCCAGGACGACGACCGCGGCGGAGGCGACGCGGGAGGCTCTGGACCACCGTCGGAAGGGTGCGCGCATGGATGGTTCCTCTCGATCTCTGCCGGCGGGTGGGAGAGCCGGTGGGAGGCGCGGCGAGTCCGCGCGGACGATCAGGTGTACCGGTGTTGGAGTGTGAGCGCTCACATCGCCCAGCGTCAACCACTGTGCAGCTGCTGACGGATGACGATCCGTCGGTTCACGCCCCGGCTGTGCCGATCGCGTTGGTCTGAATCCGTCGAAACCCTTGACGGGGCTCGGTCGGTGAGGGCACTGTCACCGGTCCAGGAACCCTCCACCTCCCGCCCGGGCTGAAGTGTGTCGCTGCGGGCGGGACTGTTAGCGCTCACTTTCCTGTGGCCGCGCTCAACGATGAGCAGGGAGACCCCATGAGTGACAACAACAGGACGACCCGAGGAAGCGGTGCACTGCGCCGCCTCGCCCGAGCCGGGGCGGCCCTCGCCGTCCTCGTCGGCGCTCTGGCCGGCGCCACCGCGACGAGCGGTGTGGCGCAGGCGGCCGCACAGGGCCCGTGCGACGTGTACGCCGCCGGCGGCACGCCCTGCGTGGCCGCGCACAGCACCACCCGCGCGCTGTACTCCGGCTACGGCGGGCCGCTCTACCAGGTCAGGCGCGCATCGGACCAGGCGCTCCGGGACATCGGCGTGCTGGGCACCGGCGGCTACGCCGACGCGGCCGCGCAGGACGCCTTCTGTGCCGGCACCGCCTGCGTGATCACCGTGATCTACGACCAGAGCGGTCGGCGCAACCACCTCACCCAGGCGCCCGGGGGCGGGGCCGCGTCCGGGCCGGACAACCTCGCGGACGCGACCCTGACGCCCACCACGCTGAACGGTCACCGGGCCTACGGCGTGTACGTGGCGCCGGGCACCGGCTACCGCAACAACCACACCTCGGGCATCGCGACCGGCGACCAGCCCGAGGGGATGTACGCGATCCTGGACGGCACGCACTACAACGGCGGTTGCTGCTTCGACTACGGCAACGCCGAGACGAGCAGCAACGACACCGGCAACGGTCACATGGAGGCCATCTACTTCGGGAACATCAAGGTCTGGGGCTACGGCACCGGTCCGGGCCCCTGGGTGATGGCCGACCTGGAGAACGGCCTGTTCTCCGGGGAGGGCGCGGGCTACAACGCCAACGACCCGACGGTGAACCACCGCTACCTGACGGCCATGGTCAAGGGCGCGCCGAACCAGTGGGCGATCCGCGCCGGTGACGCCCAGTCCGGCGGCCTGTCGACCTTCTACTCCGGACCGCGCCCGAACGTGGCGGGCTACAACCCGATGCACAAGGAGGGCGCGATCATCCTCGGCATCGGCGGCGACAACAGCAAGGGGGCCCGCGGCACCTTCTACGAGGGCGTGATGACCTCGGGCTACCCGTCGGAGGCCACCGAGAACGCCGTCCAGGCCAACATCGTCGCCGCCGGATACGCCAACTCCACGGCCACCACGGGGGCGTTGCGCGGCACCGGCTCGGGCAAGTGCCTGGACGTCCCGAACGCCTCCGCCACGGCCGGGACGCAGGCGCAGATCTACACCTGCTGGGGCGGGGCGAACCAGAGCTGGACGCGCACCGCCGACGGACAGCTCACGGTGAACGTCGCCGGCAGCACGCTGTGCCTGGACGCGTACGGCGGCGGGACGACCGACGGCACCAAGGCGGTGACCTGGCCCTGCAACGGTGGTGCCAACCAGCAATGGCGCTTCAACGCCGACGGCAGCGTCACCGGCGTCCCGTCCGGCCTGTGCCTGGACGTCGCCGGGGCGGCCGTCACCGATGCCACGGCCGTCCAGCTGTGGACCTGCTGGGGCGGCGACAACCAGAAGTGGACCCTCGGGTAGCACCCACCCCGGCCGGGCCTGGGCTCCGCGCACCTCCGGAGCCCGGGCACGGGCGTCCGCGCACCCCCGGAGCCCGGGCCCGGCCGGGCGGGGGAACGTCCAATGCGGCGGCCGGTTCGGGTCGGGCGCAGGCAGTGCGGCCCCAGTTCTTCCGGCAGCCCGGCGTGGTCCGCGTCAGTGGTGAGAACCAAGATCAGCTCGTGGAGCGGTCGGTGCCGGAGGCCTCGGGGTTCGCGGGCAGGGTCGCGGCGTCCCGAGCGGCGAGTTCTTCGCGGGTACCGACGAGGGCAGGTCCGCAGTTGGGAGGGAGACGGTGTTCTGGAGTACTACCTCCTACCGCGTGATCACTTCGGCCTGGTGACGCCGCAGCGCCACTTCCGTCGCGGCTCTCGCCCTCGCGCTGGTTCCCGCCGCCGGCCCGGTCGCAGCCGTCACAACCACCACGCCGTCGATCCCGGTCACCGCCCCGAGGCGGGCGACGCGCGAGCCTCGACCGCTGATCGGTGCGGTCCCGGTCGATCGGCACGGCAGACGGGTCGAGCAGCGCAGTCGCATCGTCCCCGAGGACTGCTGCCGTCTCCACCCGATCGAGGGACAAAACCCCGACTCGCCGGGGGCGGCAGGCCTGAGTGCATAGCCTGAGTCCGAATGACGGAGCGGCCATCGCTACCGCTCCGGCGGATGTGGCCCAGTAGGAGAAGCCCCGTATGACGCAGCCTTTCAAGCTTCCCGTGTTCTATCTGCCTTACCCGGCCCGGCTCAATCCCCATCTGGAGGAAGCCCGGGCCCATGCCAAGCGGTGGGCCCGCGAGATGGGGATGCTGGAAGGCGCTGGGGTCTGGGAGGAACACGACCTCGACTCCCACGACTACCCGCTGCTCTGTGCCTACACGCACCCGGACTGCGACGGCCCAGTGTTGTCGCTGGTGACGGACTGGTACGTGTGGGTGTTCTTCTTCGACGACCACTTCCTGGAGACCTTCAAGCGCACCCGGGACCGAAAGGGCGGTAGGGAGTACCTGGAGCGCTTGCGGGCGTTCATGCCGATGGACTTGGCGGCAGGATTCCCCGAGCCGACCAACCCGGTCGAAGCCGGCCTGATGGATCTGTGGGCCCGGACCGTACCCGCGATGTCGCGCCAGTGGACGGCGCGTTTCGCAGAGTCCACCGGCAGTCTTCTCGACGAGTCGCTCTGGGAGCTGTCCAACATCCGTAGGCAGCGCATCGCGAACCCGGTGGAATACATCGAGATGCGTCGCAAGGTCGGTGGCGCGCCGTGGTCGGCAGGGCTGGTCGAGTTCGCGGCCGGTGCCGAAGTCCCGGAAGCGGTGGCAGGCACCCGGCCCCTGCGGGTGCTCAGGGACGCTTTCTCCGATGCCGTTCATCTGCGCAACGACTTGTTCTCGTACCAGAGGGAGACGCAGCAGGAGGGGGAGTTGAGCAACGGCGTGCTGGTACTGGAGACCTTCCTGGGAACCACCACCCAGCAGGCCGCCGATGCCGTCAACGACCTGATCACCTCGCGGCTTCAGCAGTTCGAGCACACCGCGCTCACGGAACTCGCCCCGCTCTTCGCCGAACACGCTCTGGACGCCGCTTCCTGCGCGGCTGTGCTGGCCTACGTCAAGGGTTTGCAGGACTGGCAGTCCGGCGGTCACGAATGGCACCTGCGGTCCAGCCGGTACATGAACGCGGGCGGCTCCGCTTCATCCGCCACGATCGGCACCGGGACCTTCGGAATGGGCGGCCTCGGGACGTCGGCCGCCGCCCTCCGGACACTCGGTGTGCTGAGCAGCCCGGTGCGTCTCCGAAGCCGTTCACACGTGCCTTTCCAGAAGGTGGGGCCCTCTCAACTCCCGGACCTCCCGATGCCGTTCCCGGCCAGGATGAACCCGAACCTGGACGCTGCCCGCGCGAACGTGATCGACTGGGCGCACCGGGTCCGGCTGTTCGACGCGGCGCCCGGTGTTCCAGGAGAATACGTTTGGGACGAGCAGCAACTGCGCGAGTTCGACGGTGCCCTCTTCATGGCCGGCATCCTGTCGGACGCCGGCGCCGACGAGCTCGGCCTCGCCTCGATCTGGATGGCCTGGGGGTTGTACGCCGACGACTACTATCCCGCGATGTTCGGCCTGACCGGGAACCTGGTGGCAGCCCGACTGTGCCACGAACGGCTGCTCGCCCTGATGCCGCTCGACCCCGCAGCCACGGTGCCGGCTCCCGCGAACGCGCTGGAACGTGGGTTGGCCGACGCCTGGCCCCGGACGGCGGCCGGCATGGAAGCCGCAGCCCGAGCGGAGCTGCGTTCCACCATCGTGGTCATGCTGGAGAGCTGGCTGTGGGAGGTGGCCAACCGAGTCCACCATCGGATTCCCGATCCGGTCGACTACCTGGAGATGCGCCGTTCCACCGTCGCTTCCGAGCTGACCCTGACCATGCCCCGGCTGGTCGGAAAATGGGAAGTGCCGGAGGAGATCCGTTGCAGTTCCACGATGCAGGAGCTGGAGAAATCGGCAGCCGACTACGGGGCCTTGCTCAACGACATGTTTTCCTACCAGAAGGAAATGGAGTACGAGGGCGATTTCCACAATTCTCTGATCGTGGTGCAGTCCTTCTTCAACTGCGACTCCCCGGCTGCGCTGACCATCGTCAACGACCTGATGAACTCCAGAGTCGGCCAGTTCCGGCACGTCCTGGCCAACGAACTGCCGGCTCTGCTGGACGGCTTCGAGGGTGACCAGCAGAGCCGCGACGCAGTGGAGCAACAGATCGAGCTCCTCAAAGACTCCATGACCGCGACCCTCACCTGGCACCTGGCCACCGGCCGCTATCGGGCAGAGAATCTGCCCCGGCACTTCGCCCGTTCGCCCCGGCTCACGTTCCCTGCCGGACCGACCGGCCTAGGCACCTCTGCGGCTCGTCTCGTCACGACCTACCTGCATCCAGCCATGGCACAGCAGTAACGGTCGGGGCCGATACCGACGAAGCCGATCCGGGCTGCGCACGACTTCGCGCGTTCGGTCACCGAACGCGACCGGCCGACCCGATAGGGCGACGATCTGCGGCATCTGCCTCCATGGCGGGCTTGTGAGCGCTAACTTGGCAGTATCGGCAGGTGTCGGCGCCCTGAAGGGCTGGTATGAAGGGGAGCCGCCTGTCGAACCGAAGGTGACGGATTGGCCTGGACCTGGTCGCGTACTGTGGTCCAGAGCCGAGGAGGGGACTGCCAGTGGGAACCGACAGCACCGGGACTGAACAGCGCCAGCCCGTGATGGCGGACGTGGCGAAACTGGCGGGTGTCTCCCACCAGACGGTGTCCCGGGTGCTCAACGGCGCTCCGCACGTCCGGCCCGACACCCGGGACCGGGTGCTGGCGGCCATACGGGAGCTGGACTACCGGCCCAACTCGGCCGCTCGCGCGCTGGTCACCCGCCGCTCGCAGACGCTCGGCGTGGTCAGCTTCGACTCGACCCTCTACGGCCCCGCGTCGATGCTGGACGGGATCGAGCGCGCCGCGCGGAGCGCCGGGTACTTCGTGAGCGTGACCAGCCTGCGCTCCCTGGACGGCCGTTCGGTCCAGGAGGCCGTCGACCGGCTGCGCGACCAGGGAGTGGAGGGCGTCGTCGTGATCGCGCCGCAGACCTCCGCCGTCAGCGCGGTGGCCCGGCTCTCCAGTTCCGTGCCGCTCGTCGCCGTCGGGTCGGGCAATCAGACGCAGGTGCCCATGGTGTCGGTGAGCAACCGCTTCGGTGCCGGCGAGGCCACCGGACACCTGCTCGACCTCGGCCACCGCACCGTGCACCACGTGGCGGGGCCGGCCAACTGGCTGGAGAGCCAGGACCGCGAGGAGGGCTGGCGGCTCACGCTGAAGGCCGCCGGGGCCCCCGTGCCGGAGGTGCAACGCGGCGACTGGAGTGCCCGCTCGGGCTACCAGGCCGGTCTGCGGATCGCCGGACTGCACGACGTCACCGCCGTCTTCTGCGCCAACGACCACATGGCCCTCGGCCTGCTGCGCGCCCTGCACGAGGCCGGCCGGTCGGTCCCCGAGGAAATCAGCGTGGTCGGCTTCGACGACATCCCGGAGGCCGCCTACTTCACCCCGCCGCTGACCACCGTCCGGCAGGACTTCGGGGAACTCGGCCGCAAAGCCCTGGAACTGCTCGTCGGGGAGCTGGAGGGCGTGGCGCCCTCCCAGACCCATGTGCAGATCGCCCCGGAGATGGTGCTGCGCCATAGCGTCGGCCCCGCCGGGCGCTGGTGATCCGGTAGCCGGAGCGAGGGGCGGCGCACCACGCCGGGGCGCGGTCGTGCGCTCGACCGCCCCTCGGCTCCCGGCCCTGCGGATGAAACCTGCCTTGACAGCGCATATGTTAACGCTAACAATTCCTGTGAGCGCTAACAAACAGTGCTCCTCAACTCCGCCGGCGGGCAACGACATCGCCTCCGTCCGTCCGCCGGCGGTCCTCCTTCCGCCCTCCTCCGACGGAGCCGGCGGAACGGAGCCTGTCGCCGGTGCGCTCCGCCCTGCCCCGGATTTGGACCGCACCGGCGACAGGCGACAACACCGCCCTCCCGCACGAAGGATGAGGAAGTGACCGTGATTCCTGCCGCCCGGGACTCGGAGGGATACGTCGTCGGCGTCGACTTCGGCACCCTCTCCGGCCGCGCCGTGGTGGTCCGCGTGCGCGACGGCGAAGAGGTCGGCACCGTCGTCCACGACTACCCGCACGCCGTCATCGAGCGCGAGCTGCCCGGCACCGGCCGGCCGCTCCCGCCCGACTGGGCGCTCCAGCACCCCGCCGACTGGCGCGCCGTGCTGCGCACCGCCGTTCCGGCGGCGCTCGCCGACGCCGGCATCGACGCCGCCCAAGTCATCGGCATCGCCACCGACTTCACCGCCTGCACGGTCCTTCCGGTGCTCGCCGACGGCACCCCCCTGGCGGAGACGGCCGACTGGGCGCCGTACCCGCACGCGTGGCCCAAGCTCTGGAAGCACCACGCCGCCCAGGGCCAGGCGGACCGGATCAACGCCCTGGCGCACGCCCGCGGGGAGAAGTGGATCTCGCGGTACGGCGGCCGGATCTCCGCCGAGTGGCAGTACGCCAAGGCCCTGCAGGTCCTGGAGGAGGACCCGGCCGTCTACGCCGCCTGCGCCCGCTGGATCGAGGCCGCCGACTGGATCGTCTGGCAGCTCACCGGAGCCGAGAGCCGCAACACCTGCACCGCCGGCTACAAGGGCATCCACCAGGACGGCAGCTACCCGAGCGAGGACTTCCTGGGCGCGCTCCACCCGGGCTTCGGCGACTTCGCGCGCACCCGCCTGGAGCACTCGCTCGCCCCGCTCGGCTCCCGGGTCGGTTCCCTCACCGCACAGGCGGCGCAGTGGACCGGTCTGCCCGAGGGGATCGCCGTGGCGGCCGGCAACGTCGACGCCCACGTCGCCGCACCCGCCGCACGGGCGGTCGACAACGGCCAGCTCCTCGCCATCATGGGCACGTCCACCTGCCACGTCGTCAACGGCGCCACGCTGGCGGAGGTCCCCGGCATGTGCGGCGTCGTCGAGGACGGCATCGTCGCCGGCTCCTACGGTTACGAGGCCGGCCAGAGCGCCGTCGGCGACATCTTCGCCTGGTGGCTGCGCCAGGGCCTGCCCGCCGACTACCTGGCCGAGGCCGAGCGGAACGGCGAGGACCCGCACCAGCTCCTCACCCGCAAGGCCGCCGCCCAACCCGTCGGCGCCCACGGCCTGGTGGCGCTCGACTGGATGAACGGCAACCGCTCCACCCTGGTCGACCACCACCTCTCCGGAGTGATCGCCGGGCTCACCCTGGCCACCCGCCCCGAGGAGATCTACCGCGCCCTGCTGGAGGCCACCGCCTTCGGCACCCGCGTCATCGTCGAGGCCCTGGAGCTGGGCGGCGTCCCCGTCACCGAGTTCGTCGTCACCGGCGGCCTCAAGAAGAACGAACTGCTCATGCAGATCTACGCCGACGTGCTGCGCCGCCCGGTGTCGGTCGCGGAGTCGGAGCAGGGACCGGCACTCGGCTCGGCGATCCACGCCGCCGTCGCCGCCGGGGCCCACCCCGACGTCCGGACCGCGGCCGCCGCCATGGGCCGGGTGCGCACGGCGGCGTACCGGCCGGACCACACCTCCGCCGACGTGTACGACCGGCTCTTCGCCGAGTACCGGGCCCTGCACGACCACTTCGGCCTCGGTGCCGACAAGCTCCTGCACCGCCTGCGCGCCATCCGCAACGCCGCCCTCACCCCATCGAGCGAGGCCCTGTGAACGCGACCACCGACCTCATCCGCCAGCAGGTCAGCGAGCTCCACCAGGAACTCGTCCGCTACGGCCTGGTGGTCTGGACGGCGGGCAACGTCTCCGCCCGGATCCCCGGCGAGGACCTGCTCGTGATCAAGCCGAGCGGCGTCCCCTACGACGAGCTGTCGGCGCAGAACATGATCGTGTGCGACCTGGACGGCAACGTCGTCGAGGGCGACCACTCACCCTCCTCCGACACGGCCGCCCACGCCTACGTCTACCGCCACATGCCCGAGGTCGGCGGGGTGGTCCACACCCACTCCACGTTCGCGTGTGCGTGGGCCGCCCGGGGCGAGGCCGTGCCCTGCGTCCTCACCGCCATGGCCGACGAGTTCGGCGCCGAGATCCCGGTCGGCCCCTTCGCGCTGATCGGGGACGACTCGATCGGCCGGGGCATCGTGGACACGCTCAAGGGCCACCGCTCGCCCGCCGTCCTGATGCAGAACCACGGCGTCTTCACCATCGGCAAGGACGCCAAGGCCGCCGTCAAGGCAGCCGTGATGTGCGAGGACGTGGCCCGCACCGTCCACATCTCCCGGCAGCTCGGCGAGCCGCTGCCGATCGCCCAGGCGGACATCGACAGCCTCAATTTCCGCTACCAGAACGTCTACGGCCAGCCCCCGAAGGCCCGGTAAGGAGTCACCCCCATGACGTCACTCGCGGGACGCGAGATCTGGTTCCTGACCGGCAGTCAGGGACTCTACGGCGAGGAGACGCTGCGGCAGGTCGCGGAGCAGTCGCAGCGGATCGCCGGCGCACTGGGTGCCGACCCCGCGCTGCCGGTCGAGATCGTCTGGAAGCCCGTCCTCACCGATGCCGCCGCCATCCGCCGCATCTGCCTGGAGGCCAACGCCGAGGACCGGTGCATCGGCCTGATCGCCTGGATGCACACGTTCTCCCCGGCGAAGATGTGGATCGCCGGCCTGGACGCCCTGCAGAAGCCGCTGCTCCACCTGCACACCCAGGCGAACGTCGAACTGCCCTGGCAGTCCATCGACATGGACTTCATGAACCTGAACCAGGCCGCCCACGGCGACCGCGAGTTCGGCTACATCCAGTCCCGCCTCGGCGTCGCCCGCAAGACCGTCGCCGGACACGTCACCGACCCCGCCGTGACCGCCCGGATCGCCTCCTGGGCCCGCGCCGCCGCCGGCCGCGCCGAACTGCGCGGCCTGAAGCTCGCCCGCTTCGGCGACAACATGCGCGACGTCGCCGTGACCGAGGGCGACAAGGTCGAGGCCCAGCTCCGCTTCGGCGTCTCCGTCAACACCTACGGCGTCAACGACCTCGTCGCGGCCGTGGACGCCACGGCCGACGCCGAGGTCACCGAACTCGTCAAGGAGTACGAGGACAGCTACCACCTCGCGGCCGAGCTGCGGGTCGGCGGGGAGCGCCACGAGTCGCTGCGCTACGCGGCGCGGATCGAGCTCGGCCTGCGGGGCTTCCTGGAAGAAGGCGGCTTCAAGGCCTTCACCACCAACTTCGAGGACCTCGGCGGGCTGCGGCAGCTGCCCGGACTGGCCGTGCAGCGGCTGATGGCCGACGGCTACGGCTTCGGCGGCGAGGGCGACTGGAAGACCTCGACGCTGCTGCGCACCCTCAAGGTGACCGCCACCGGCCTGGCCGGCGGCACCTCCTTCATGGAGGACTACACCTACCACCTGGAACCCGGCCACGAGCTGATCCTCGGCGCGCACATGCTGGAGGTCTGCCCGAGCATCGCGGCCACCACCCCCTCCTGCGAGATCCACCCGCTCGGCATCGGCGGTCGCGAGGACCCGGTCCGCCTGGTCTTCGACGCCGAGCCCGGCCCCGCGGTCGTGGTCGGCCTCGCCGACCTGGGCGACCGCTTCCGGCTGGTCGCGAACGACGTCGACGTCGTCGAGCCGCCGGCGCCGCTGCCCAACCTGCCCGTGGCCCGCGCCGTCTGGAAGCCGCGTCCGGACCTCCACACCTCCGCCGAGGCGTGGCTGACGGCCGGTGCGCCGCACCACACCGTGCTCTCCGGCGCGCTCGGCACCGAGGAACTGGAGGACCTGGCCGAGATGCTCGGCGTGGAGCTCCTGATGATCGACGAGGACACGTCCATCCGCCGGTTCACGAAGGAGCTCCGCTGGAACCAGGCCTACCACCGCCTGGCCCAGGGGTTCTGACCCGCCGACCCCCCGCCGCCCGGCGGCCCCGCCGACGACGCCCGCCCGCACGGCGGGCGTCGCCGTCCCCGCACCGCACCGCACCGAACGCAATGGAGTAGGACCCGTGCCGAGAGACGCCCTCATATCCCACGGCGAAGTGACGGTGACCCAGGAGCCCGCCGCGGCACTGCCGGACGGTCGGCGGATCACCCGATGGACCTTCGGGGCGCCCGAGGGCGTGACGGTGGAGGTGCTGAGCCTGGGTGCCCGCCTCCAGGCCGTGCACGCGCCGGACCGGGACGGGCGGCGGTGCAACGTCGTCCTCGGCTGCGAGGACGTCGAGGACCTGCTCGGGGAGGCCGCGTATTTCGGAGCGACGGTCGGCCGATACGCCAACCGGATCGCCGGCGGGGTCCTGCCCCTCGACGGTACGAGGCACCGGCTGGCGGTCCAGGACGACGGCCACACCCTGCACGGCGGGCCGGACGGCTTCGCCACGCGGCTCTGGGACGGCGTGGCGGTCCGGGAGGGCCGTCGGGCCGGGGTCCGGCTGCGGCTGCACAGCCCTGACGGCGACCAGGGGTTCCCGGGCGCCCTCACCGCCGAGGTGATGTACCTCCTCGACCCGGCCGGGGACCTCTTCATCGTCTACCGCGCCGCCGCGGACGCGCCGACGGTCGTCAACCTCACGAACCACGCGTACTTCAACCTGGCCGGCGAGGGCTGCGGAACGGTGCTCGACCACCTGCTCCAGGTCGAGGCCGCCGGGTACCTCCCGGTGGACGGTGAACTGATCCCGTTGGGGCCCGTCCTGCCCGTCGCCGGCACGCCGTTCGACCTGCGCGAGTCCCGGACGACCGCGGACCGCGTCGCCGACGGACACCCGCAGATCCGCCGGGCCGGCCAGGGCTTCGACCACACCTGGGTGCTCGGCGGGAGGGGCTTCAGGAAGGCCGCCGTGCTGAGCCACCCGGCCAGCGGCCGGCGGGTCGAGTGCTTCACGATGGAGCCGGGGCTCCAGGTCTACACCGGGAACCACTTCGACGGCTCGCTGACCGGCCGCTCCGGCCGCCCGTACCCCGCTTACGCGGGCATCGCGCTGGAGACGCAGCACTTCCCGGACTCGCCCAACCGGCCCGAGTACCCGTCCACCGTGCTGCGCCCGGGGGAGGAGTACGGCTCGATGACGGTCTACCGCTTCCTGTCCGAGTAGGAGGGCCCGGGCAGGAGGGCCCGAGCGGGAGTACCGGAGTAGGAGTGCCCGAGCGGGAGCACCCGGTCGGGTGGTGAACGGGGGCGGTGGGCTCGGCGGAGCCCACCGCCCCCTTTTTTTCAGCAGTCAGCGGGCGACGAACACCCGCACGTCCCAGGCGTTCAGGGAGACCGACCCTCCGGACGCCACCGCGGTGCCGTCCAGGACGTCGGTCAGCTCGACGGGCGCCCGGACGTCGGCGGGCTGCCAGCTCCAGTTGTGGACCACGTGGACGCGGCGTCCGTCCGGGGAGGTTCCGGTCGTCGCGGTGACGGAGGCCGGCAGGTCCCGCCAGCCGCTCGCGGGAACCGGAGCCAGCCAGGCGGCCAGCTCCCGGGCGAGGTCGCGGCCGGGCACGGTGCCCACGCAGGTGACCCGGCCCTCGCCGTGGCGGCGGGTGGTGACGGCGGGCCAGCGGCCGAAGTGGGGGTGCTCGTAGCCGGCCAGCACCGTGGCGTCGGTGGCCGTGAGGCCCTCCACCCAGCGGGTGGCGGTGGCGCCCGCCGGTAGCTCCAGCGGACTGCCCGGGGCGGTGCGCAGCGGGAGGCCCGAGGTCAGGTTGCTGAATTCGTCGTACCGGACGCCGGCGGCGGCCGTGAGGCGCGGCGGGGCGGTCTCGTGGCGGGCCCGGGCCTCGTGGTCGGCGTAGCCGGTGCGGGGGCCGAGGACGAGGTGGCCGCCGGCCTCGGCGTAGGCGGCGAGCCGGTCGAGCAGGGAGTCCTCGGCGAGGTAGAGCCCGGGGACGATCAGCACGGGGTGGCGTCGCGCGGCCTCGGCGGGTGCGAGGCCGTCGTGGAGCTGTCGGGCGTGCAGGATCCGCACCTGGCGGCCGGCCTCGAACGCGCCGCGGTAGAAGGGGTCGAAGATGCGGTGGTAGGAGGCCGGATCCGGATCGCCGTTCGTCCGCGCCAGCGGCGGGTACTTCTGCATGAGCCATTTGCTGGGCATCGAGTAGACCATCGCGATGTCGGCATCGGGCTCGATCCCGGCGACCAGCGGCCCCGCGGTCTCGAACTCGGCTCCGAGCCGGGCGAGTTCGGCGTAGATCCGGCCGGGCTTGCCGCTGTGCGGCAGGATCCCGCCCCAGTACGTCTCGGCGCCGAAGTGCAGGGTGTGCCAGTGCCAGTACTCGATCATCCGCGCACCGCGCGAGACGAGTGCCCAGGCGGCCTGGCGCCACTGGCCGTCGAAGGCCGGCCGGTTCTCCGAAGTGCCGCTGATGGCCTGGGCGTTGGTCTCGGTGACGAGGAACGGTTCCTGGCGCGAGGAGAAGATCCGGTCGGCGCTCTGGTACAGGGCCCACACGCCGGTGGTCTTCCACCACTGCTCGTGGTCGTCGGGCGTGGTGTCGGGCAGTGCGAGGGCGTCCTGCATGTCGTAGTACGGGTTCCCCGCGGTGACGTCCAGGGCGTCGGTGATCTCGTCGTCCTCCATCGCGGGGTGGTTGTAGGCGAGGCAGGTGGTGACGAACTGGTCGGGGCGGGCGTACTCGCGGGTGATCGCGGCCTGCCAGGCGATGAACTCGGTGGTCTGGCGGGCCTGGAACGCCCGCCAGGCGACGTCGTACTGCGGCTGCTGGTTGCCGTCGGGGTGCCACAGGTCGGCCCAGGTGGAGAGCCGGTGCGACCAGTAGACCAGGCCCCATTCCCGGTTGAGGGTCTCCACGTCGCCGTAGGTGTGGCGCAGGTGGTCGACGAACCGCTGGAAGACGCCGTGGTTGTGGGGCAGCCGGAGGCCGGGTTCGTTGTCGACCTGGAAGCCGATGACGGCGGGGTGCGCGGCGTGGCGGCCGAGGATCGCCCGGGTGACGCGTTCGGCGTGGTAGCGGAAGGCGGGGTGGGAGAAGTCGGCCTCCTGGCGGGCGCCCCAGCCCATGCGCTGCCCCGTCGCCCGGTCGCCGGCGATCTCGGGGTACTGCCGGGCCAGCCACGGCGGCACGGCGTAGGTGGGGGTGCCGAGGACGACCGCGATGCCGCGCTCGTGGGCGCCGTCGAGGACGGGGGTCAGCCAGTCGAGCTCGAACCGGCCGTTCTCCGGCTCCCAGGTCGACCAGACGGACTCGCCGACCCGGATGACGGTGAACTTCGCCCCGGCCATCAGGTCGAGGTCTTCCTTGAGCCGTTCGTACGGCTGGTACTCGTGGTAGTAGGCGGCGCCGAACAGCACGCGCGGGGGCAGCGGGAACATGGGTGCACCTCGGAAACGTGAAGAGGCCCCGGCCGGCGGGAGGCGGCAGCCGGGGCGGGAGGGACCGGGGTCAGGAGGCGGTGCCCGTCACCGTGGTGCCGGACCTGGTCACCTGGTAGCCGACGGTGGCGCCGCTCCAGAAGTGGAAGGTGAGCGTCGCCGGCGTGCCGTCCTTGAGCGCGTTGAGGAAGTCCGGCTTGAGGACCAGGGCGTTGCCCGCGTAGTCCGGCGCGAAGGCCGTGTTGAACGCCTGGAACGCGGTCCAGCTCGACGAGCCGGCGTTGGTGCCGTCGGCGTACTTGGCCTCCATGGTCGCGAGTTGGTCACCGTTGAACCGGGTGGGGATGGTGAGCGCGGTGCTGGTCCCGGTCGCGGCGGACACCACCGGCTTGTCGAAGGAGATCACGTGGAGCTGCCAGGGCTCGCCCTGCGAGTACTGGACCTGGAGGGTCGAGTTGACGCCGTAGGCGCGGTCGCCGGCCAGCCGGGTGAGCGCGTCGGAGGTCAGCGTCAGCTGGTCGCCGTTCAGGGTGTAGTCGAGGTAGGGGATCAGCGGCATGTCGCCCTGCCACAGTCCGGCGAACCACTGCCCGTTGCGGTTGAGCGTGATGGTCTGTGCCGGGATCGGGCCGGACTTCGGCACGAAGACGTTGTCGGTGGAGGCCGTGCCCGAGCGGGTGGTCCAGGACGTCTTGACCAGGGCCATCAGGTCGGGCTCGCGCCACTTCAGGGCGGTGCGGTCGAGGTAGTTGCCGTCGTCCCAGAGGGCGCTGGTGACGCCGTTGAGCCGGGCCTGGTAGTTGACGTCCTCGTAGTACTTCAGCAGCTCGCCCTGCTCGACGGTGTTGGAGTTGGGCTCGCTGAGCAGTCCGTACTCGCCCAGGTAGACCGGTATGCCCTTGCTGACGAACTCGCTGTGCATCAGGGCGAAGGTGTCGGCCTGCATCTTCTGGGTCTTCGCGTCGAAGCTGGTGCCGCCCGCGATGTTCACGCTGAACGGGTAGTAGCCGTAGTAGTGCACGGTGGCGACCAGGTTGCGGTCGTGCAGGGAGGCGATCTCCGCGTTCAGGTCGTCCATCAGGGGCTGGGACGGGGTGCAGCCCTGGGTGGGCAGGACGAGCAGACGGTCCTTGTTGCCGCCGCCCGAGTTGCGCACGATGGTGAAGAACGAGGTGTTGAGCTCGTTCATGTACGTGGTCTTCTGGGCGTCGGTCGCGTTGTTGAACTGCGGCTCGTTGACGCTCTCCATGAGCAGCTTGCGCGGCTCGTCCTTGAACGCGGCGGCGATCTGCTGCCAGGTCGAGTTGAACCGGGCCATCACGTTGTCGTGGTCGGTGGAGATGTCGGCGATCCACTTCCACGAGTCGTGGTGGACGTTCATCTCGACGTAGAGGCCGTCTGCGAGCGCGAGGTCGATCACCTGCTTCACCCGGGCCAGGTAGGTCGCGTCGATGGTGTAGGGGGCGGTGGCGGACTGGTGGGTGTACCAGGTGACCGGGATCCGGACGCTGCGGAAGCCCTGGGACCGCAGGTGGTCGAAGAGGGCCTTGGTGGTGAGCGGGTTGCCCCAGGAGGTCTCGTCGGGGATGGCGTCCAGGGTGTTGCCCAGGTTCCAGCTGGGCTGCATGGCGGCCACGGCGGCCATCGGGTCCCGGGGGGCCGGCCGGAAGAGCGATGCCGACTGGTCACCCTGGTGGTCCTGGTCGGCGAAGGCGGTGCCGCCGGCCACGCTGGTCGTGGTGAGCAGAGCCACCAGGAGGGCGGCCGACCGGCCGAGGCGGCGGCCGTGCGGCCGGGCGCTGCGCTGGGAGACGTTCATGGCGTGATCTCTCTCGTGAGTGGTGGGGGTGGTGTGGTGGTGCTGACGGCCGGTCATGATGACGGTTGGGGCTCGTAGTCGAACCGGTCGAAGTGGACGGTGCCCGCCGCGGCGTACATGCCGATGACCCGGCCGGTGAAGCCGCCGGCCACCTCGGTGGACAGGTACCGGCCTTCGAGCGTGGCGAGCGCGGTGAAGGTGCCGTCCGCGTCCTCGATGCCGAAGGAGAGGGTGTCCGGACCGCCGCGCGCGTCGCGCGGGGTCAGCGGGTCGATGTCGACGCCGAGCACCACCGGGCCGGCCGGCACCGGGCGGGAGGCGACCTCGGCGCGCACGGATCCGATCCGGGCGATCACGGCCACCCGGCCGTCGGCCGCCTCGATCTCGTAGTGGTGCTCCTCGTCCAGCCGGACGGCCAGGCCGCCGCGGCCGTCGGCCGGGTCGATCAGGGTGCGGGCCCGGCAGACGAGGTGCTGCTGGCGGCGGCCGACGAACACCGCGTCGTTCTCGTCGAGGGAGGCGCCGGCGGCCCGGAGGGTCAGCCAGCCGGATCGTTCCTTCGTGGTGCAGAGCTGCTCCGGGCGCTCGCGTACGGAGATCCACTGGGGGTGCAGTTCGGCCTGCTCGAAGTCGTCCCGGGACGGTACGGCGGCAGCGGGGTACAGCGGCCAGGCGGGGGCGGGGAGTTCGGTGGTGAGCGGGCCGACGGCCGGCCAGCCGTCGACCCACTCGACCGGAGCGAGGAAGGTCTCCCGGCCGAGCACGTGCCAGCCGGGGGTGCCGCCACGCGGCCGGACGCCGAGCAGCACCATCCACCAGGAGCCGTCGGGGGCCTGGACCAGGTCCGCGTGGCCGGTGTTCTGGATCGGCCGGTCGGTGCTGCGGTGCGTGAGGACCGGGTTGTCCGGGCACGGCTCGAACGGGCCGGTGGGCGTGGAGCCGCGGGCGATCGACACACCGTGGCCGCGTTCGGTGCCGCCCTCGGCGATGAGCAGGTACCAGTACGCGCCGATCCGGTAGAGGTGCGGCGCCTCGGGGGCCTTGCCGCCGGTGCCGGACCAGATCCGCCGCGGCTCGCCGAAGGTCTCGCCGGTCGTCGGGTCGAGACGCACCTGGGAGACGCCGGCGACGGTGCACCAGCAGGTGCCGTCCTCGTCCCAGGCGAGGTCCGGGTCGATGCCGGGCACCCCGGGCGCCGGGACCGGGTCGGACCACGGGCCGGCCGGGTCGGTGGCGGTGACGATCACGTTGCCGCCGCCGCCGACGATGGTGACGATGAGCCAGAAGCGGCCGTCGTGGTGGCGCAGGGTCGGCGCGTAGATCCCGGCCGAGGACGGCACCTCGGGCGCAAGGTGCAGCTGGCTCGGCCGGTCCAGGGCGTTGCCGATCTGGGTCCAGTTCACCAGGTCGCGGCTGTGGAAGACGGGGATGCCGGGGAAGTACTCGAAGCTGGAGCAGACGAGGTAGTAGTCGTCGCCCACGCGGCAGACGCTGGGGTCGGGGTGGAAGCCGGGGATCACCGGGTTGGACGCGGTGCCGGTGGGCTGGGGCTGGTCTGACACGTGGTCGGTTCCTGATTCGTGAGGAGGTGGTTCACGCTCGGGGGAGGGGGTGGCGCCCCGGGCCCTGGGCCCTAGAGAAAGTCGGGGCCGGGGCGCCACCGGTTCGGGGCTAGCCGATGGCGCAGGTCGCGCCGTTGAGCCAGAAGGCGGTCGGGTTCGCGTCGCTGCCGGACCAGGTGGCCTTGAAGCCCCACTGGGCGCTTCCGCCCTGCGGGATGGCGGCGTTGAAGGAGGTGTTCCCGGCGTTGACGCTGGGGCCGCTCTGCTTCACCGAGGCGTTCCAGCTGCTGGTGATCGCCGTGTCGCCGGCGAAGTTGAAGCCGAGGTCCCAGCCGTTGACCTGGCCGAGCCCGTTGTTGACGACGGTGACGGTGCCGATCACGCCGCCCGGCCACTCGTTCCTGTTGTAGACGACCCGGCAGCTCGCGCTGGTCGGGTGCATCTGCACGACCGTGATGCCGTAGGCGGGCACGGTCTGGGTGGTCGGGCTGCCGCTCTGCGCCGTTCCGATCGAGTTGCCGTTCTTGAGGTAGGAGTAGACGGTCGGGGTGTCGGAGGAGGCGGTGAACCCGGTGTACGAGAGGTTCACGGTGGCCGCGTTGTTCGGGTCCTTGTTGATCAGCATGACGGCCACGTCGCCGTTGGCGCGGCGCACGGCGTGCGCGGAGAGCAGCGAGGACGAGCCGGCGGCCTTGACCAGGGTGTCGCCGGGCGCTCCGAGCCTGCTGATCATCTGGGTGCCGTAGTAGGCGGGGAAGGGGGTGTTGAGGGGCGGCTCGCAGCTCGCGCCGCTGGAGACCATGCCGTAGTCGTTGTACTCGGTGGCGCCCTCGACCTGGCTCAGGTCGGTGCAGTCGACGCCGTTGTGGAGGGCCCACCAGTCGACGTTGAACGCGCCGTTCTCCATCCAGGTGAGGTACGTGTCCGGCGCGAACAGCCCGTTCGGGGAGGTGTCCCGGTAGGTGGTGGTGTTCGCCTCGGTCACCGCGATGCCGACGTTGGGGGCGTTGGTCCCGGCGTACTGGTTGATCAGCGAGCGCACGGTGCCGGCGATGTTCGGGATCAGGGCCTGCGGCTTGGTGAGCAGGTCGGCCGGGCTGGCTCCGCTGGGGTAGGTGTGAACGATCACGAAGTCGACCCTGGAGCCGGCGATCGACAGGACCGTGTGGTTCCAGTCCATGCTGTCGCCCGGGCCGACGACGCCGTCCGGCCAGCCGCCGGGGGTGGTGAGCACGGCGCCGATCTTGATGTTCGGGTCGGCCGCTTTCATCGCCGAGACGTACTGGACCAGGTTGGTCGCGTAGGTCGTGGCGCTCTTGCTGCTGTGGGTGTCGTACTCCCAGCCGCTGCCGTTGCTGTACTCCCCGTTGCCGTAGACCTCGTTGCCGACCTCCCAGTACGTGATGCCGTAGCCCTTGGTGACGTTGGCGTACTTGACCCAGTCGGCGGCCTCCTGGGGCGCGCCGGAGCCGTAGTTCACGGTGATGATCGGCTGCGTTCCGGCGGCGTGCATGGTGCCCATGAAGGCGTCGAAGCCGGTGTTCGGGGCGACGTACGCGCCGCCCGAGGCGGTGCCGGTCTGCCAGTGGTAGACGTCGGAGTGGCTGCCGCCGGGGTAGCGGACGGCGCCCATGCCGGCGGTGCGGAGCAGGCCGGGGGTGGCGGAGTCGTTCATGGTGGCGTCGAAGACGGCGGTGTTGATGCCGACGCCGGTGGCGGGGATGGTGGCGAGCTGCAGGGCGGCGTCGACGGACACCGACACGGAGCTCGCGGCGTGGGCGGGCGGCGCGACGGCGGCGATCGCGCCGGTGACCGCGAGCGACAGGGCCGCGGCGGCGGCGATGACGCGATCACGACATGTTTGTGCTGACCAGTTCATGCGTCCCTCCAGGGTGGTGGGGGTACGTGGTGTTCGGGTGGGGGATCGAACTCCCGCGATCTGGACGGCGGACCCGGCGCGGCTGCGTGTGATCGGGCCCGGACGCGAAGCGTGTTCCGTACGGATGCGGACCGGCGCGGTGGGGAGCGCGCGGTCGCCCGGTGCATGGTCAACTCCCTTCGGCGGCCCTCCTGGTGAGGCGCAGCAGGACGGCGGACGGTGCCGTCGGCAGGGTCACGGTGAGTTCGGCCCGGTCCGGGTGCCAGGCGGCGGTGGCCCGGCTGGAGGCCGGGTAGAGCACCTCGGTGCGGACGTCGGTGCCGAGCAGGTGGCCTTCCTCGGTCGTGCGGAGGGAGGGGGAGGGTGAGCGCTCACAACTGCGTGAAGTGAGCGCTCACAACGCGCGCAGGACCGCGCAGCCGCCGGCGGGCACCCGGCTCAGGGTGGCGCCCGTGAGCAGGTCGTGGGCCGGCTGGGGGAGCGGTACGGCCTCGGCGCTGTGGTTGAGCAGCAGGTGCCAGCTCCGGCCGTCCGGCGCGTGGCGGGTGACGGCCTCGACGCCGGCCGGCAGGCCGGGCAGGTCCGGGGTGACGCCCGCCTCCGTGAGCAGCCGCCCCACCAGGGTGGCGTAGCCGGCGTCGTCGAGGCGGGTGGAGAGGTACCAGCCGTGGCCGGATCCGAAGGTGTGCCGGGTGAGCGCCGGGCCGCCGGTCAGCATGCCGTGGGTGTAGGCGGCGACGGCCTCGGCGCCCTCGGTGCGCAGGGACTCGCTCCAGGAGGAGCCCGTCGAGCCGTCGGAGAGCGCGAGCTCCTCGCCCTGCGCCAGCGGGCGGTACTCCTCGACCCGGATGCCCAGCGCCTCGCGCAGCGGTGCGGCCGGGTAGCCGCCGAGCCGGGCGTGCAGGTGCTCGTCGACGGCGGCGCCGAAGTGCTGGAGGAGCAGGGTGCCGCCGTCGGCGACGTACCGGCGCAGGTTCTCGGCGCCCGCGTCGGTGAGCAGGAACAGGGCCGGGGCGAGGACGACCCGGTAGCGGCTCAGGTCGTGCTCGGGGTGGGCGAAGTCGACCGTCAGTCCGGCGTCCCACAGCGCCCGGTGGGCGCGGCGCAGCGCGGGGTAGTACTCGAGCTCGCCGGACGGGAGTCCGTCGACCTGCATCGCCCACCAGGCGTCGGAGTCGTGCAGCACGGCGACCTCGGCCCGGACGGTGGAGCCGGCGAGCTCGCCGAGCCGGGCGAGGTGCTCGCCGAGCGCCGTCACCTCGCGGAACGTGCGGCTGTCGGGCCCGGCGTGCGGGACCATCGAGGAGTGCCACTGCTCGGCGCCGGCCCGGGACTGGCGCCACTGGAAGAACAGCGCGCCCTCCGAGCCGCGGGCGACGTGGGCGAGCGAGTTGCGCAGGATGTCGCCCGGCTCCTTGGGGAGGACGCGGTCGCCGGCGTAGACGGTGTTGGTGCCCGATTCCATCAGCAGCCAGGGGGCGCCGCCGGCGAGGGAGCGGGCCCGGTCGGCGTCGAAGGCGGCGTGGGCGGCGGCCTCGACGCCGGGCCCGGTGGGGTAGTGGTTGACGGAGACCAGGTCGACCTCGCGGCCGAACGCCCACAGGTCGAGGTTCTGGTACCTGGGCAGCATGAGATTGGTCGTCACCGGCCGGTCGCTGTGGGCGCGGATCGCGTCGCGCTGCTCGCGGTAGGCGGCGAGGGCCTCGTCGGACCAGAAGCGGCTGTAGTCCAGGGCCTGGCCGGGGTTGCGGTGCCACTGGCTCTGGCGGGGCGGCAGGATCTGCTCCCACGAGGTGTAGCGCTGGCTCCAGAAGGCCGTCCCCCAGGCCTCGTTGAGGGCGTCGAGGGAGCCGTGGCGGGCGCGCAGCCAGACCCGGAACGCGGCGCCGGCGTGGTCGCAGTGGCACAGGGACACGTACTCGTTGTGCACGTGCCACAGGGCGAGGGCCGGGTGGTCGCCGTAGCGTTCGGCGAGGGCGTCGGCGATGCGGCGGGCGGCCCGGCGGTAGGCGGGGGCGGCGACGCAGTAGGTGTCGCGGCTGCCGTGGGTCAGCCGGGTGCCGTCGGGGCCGACGGGCAGGGCGTCCGGGTGGGCCAGGCTGAACCACGGCGGCGGCCCGGCGGTGGGGGTGGCCAGGTCGACGGCGACGCCGGCCGCGTGCAGCCGGTCGAGGTGGCCGTCGAGCCAGCCGAAGTCGTAGCGGCCCTCTTCGGGCTCCATCAGGGCCCAGGAGAAGACGCCGACGGTGGCGAGGTTGACGCGCGCGTGGCGCATCAGCTCGTCGTCCTGCTTCCACACCTCGGCGTCCCACTGCTCGGGGCTGTAGTCCCCGCCGAAGGCGAGGCCGCCGAGGCGGTCGGTGAGCCGGCGGATGTCCATGGGGAGATGTTCCTTCGGTAGGGGGGTCAAGTGCGGTGCGGAGCCGGTGCGGTGCTTTCGCGGACCACCAGTTCCGGCGGCATCAGGAGGAGTTGGTCCTTCGCCTCGTCGCCCGCGGCGGACGCGGTGATCCTCGCCATGACCTGTTCGACGGCGACCTGCCCGAGGTCCTTCTTCGGACTGGTCACGGAGGTGAGCCGGGGTGCGTGCTGCTCGGCCAGCGCGTCGGGGCAGATGGCGATGACGGAGGCGTCCTCGGGCACGGTCCGCCCGCTGGCGCGCAGCAGGCTGAGCAGCGGGCCGATCGCGGCCTCGTTCTGCACGACGAACCCGGTGGTGTCCGGGCGGTCCGCGAGGATGCGGGCCAAGGTGCCCGCGGTGCTCTCGTAGGTGCCTTCGCAGGGCCGGTGGAGGAAGCGCAGGCCGCGCCGTTCGGCACGGGCGCGGAAGCCGTTCAGGGTGCGCTCGGCGTACCCGGCGTGCCGCCGGTAGACGCCGCTGCTGTAGCCGATGAAGGCGATGTCGCGGTGGCCGAGGTCGGCGAGGTGGTCGGCGCACAGGGCGCCGGCGGTGGCGAAGTCGTGGTCGACGCAGGAGAGTCCGGCCGGGTCGTCGGGCAGGCCGATGAGGGCGGCCGGGATCTCCTCGGCCCGCAGGACCGGGATCCGGTCGTCGTCGAGCCGGACGTCCATGAGGATGACCCCGTCGGCGAGCCCGGTGGCGGCGACCCGG
Organism: Kitasatospora sp. NPDC059408; assembly: GCF_042751525.1. Lineage (NCBI taxonomy): Bacteria > Bacillati > Actinomycetota > Actinomycetes > Kitasatosporales > Streptomycetaceae > Kitasatospora > Kitasatospora sp. NPDC059408. Next base: position 11,987 of record NZ_JBHYWI010000002.1, on the reverse strand, counting down.
CGGACCCCTTCGGGCCCTTCGTCGTTGGTGAGCAGCAGGACGTCGTAGCCGTGTTCGCGGGCCGCCACGGTGACCGCGATGGCGATCTCCATCATCGTGGGCACGTGCACCTCGGGGCGGAGCGGCACCACCAGGGCGATGATGTGCGAGCGCTTGCCGGCCAGGGCCCGGGCACCCGCGTTGGGGTGGTAGCCGAGGTCCGTGATGGCCCGTTCGACGCGGGTCCGGGTCTCGTCGGAGATCGGCCGCTTGCCGCTGAGGGCGTAGCTGACCGTGCTGGACGAGACGCCGGCGTGCCTGGCCACATCGGCGAGTGTCACCATCGCTCTGCTTCCTTCGTGTCGGTTCCGGTAGGGGCGCGTTCCCGGTCCGTTTCCGGTCCGGCGGGGCGCGCCGGACCGGTGCGGACGGCTCAGCCCTTGATCGCTCCGGTGAGGACACCGGTGCGCAGGTGCTTCTGCACGAACGGGTACACGATCACCAGTGGTACCAGGGTGAGGACGACGACCGCCATCTGCAGGGACAGCGGTGCGGTCTGCGCGTGGGTGCTCCCGAAGCCGGCGTTGACGGAGCCCGGGATGCCGATGCCCCGGTTGACGTAGGTGAGCAACACGTATTGGAGGGGCCACTTCTGACTGTCGGTCGGCATGTAGAGCATGACGTTGAAGAACGAGTTCCAGTAGCCCACGGCGTAGAAGAGCGCGGTGACGGCGGTGACGGCACGTGAGGTGGGCAGGACGACGGACCACAGGATGCGCCAGTCCCCGGCGCCGTCCATCCGGGCCGCGTCGATGAGTTCGCCGGAGGTCTCCTGGTAGAAGGCCCGCAGCACCAGGATGTTGAACACGGAGACCGCGCTCGGCAGGATCAGCGCCCACCACTGGTCGTAGCCGCCGAGTCCGGTGACCACCAGGAAGCTCGGGATCAGGCCGCCGCCGACGAACATCGTGATGATCAGCAGCATCAGGACGAAGCGGTGGCCGAGCGAGCGGGGCCGGGAGAGGCCGTAGGCGCACAGGATCGAGACGGCCATGGACACCGCGGTGCCGACCACCGTGATGCCGAGGCTCACCATCAGGGCGGTGACGACCGTCGGGTCGCCGAGCATCTGGCGGTACGTCTCGGTGGTCAGGCCGTCCGGCCAGATCACCAGTCCGCCGGCCCGGTTGACGGCCCCGGGGGTGGAGAAGCTGGTCAGCACGATGATCCAGAGCGGGACCAGGATGACGGCGAGCATCCCGCCGAGCGTGAGGCCCTTGGCGGCCTGGCCGACGGTGGTCGGCGGCTCGTCCCACGGCGGGCGGGCCGAGCGGGCCCGGCGCCGGGCGGCTGCTGCCGCGGTGCGGCGCTTCTCGCCCCGCGAACCCATGGTGGTGAGTGCGTTCGTCATTTGCGGTACAGCCCGTCCTCGCCGAAGGCGTGCGCCAGCTTGTTGGCACCCCAGATGAGCAGCAGCGAGACCACGCTCTTGAAGAGCCCGGCCGCCGCGCCGTAGCTGTAGCCGCCGGTGGCGATGCCGTAGTAGAAGGAGAAGGTGTCCAGGACGTCCGCGGCGTCGTGGCCGACGGCGTCGCGCTGGATCAGGAACTGCTCGAACCCGACGGACAGGGCGTTGCCGAGCCGCAGGACCAGCATGAGCACGATCACCCCGCGCAGGCCCGGCAGCGTGATGTGCCACATCCGCCGCAGCCGCCCGGCGCCGTCGGCGGCCGCGGCCTCGTACAGCTCGCTGTTGATCGCGCTCAGCGCCGCGAGGAAGACGATGATCCCCCAGCCCGCCTCCTTCCAGATCGCCTGGGAGGTGACCAGCAGCGCGAAGGTGTGCGGGTTGGTCATGATGTCCCAGGTGCCGATGTCGTGCTGGCGCAGGAACTGGTTGAGCACGCCGGCGCCGCCGAGCATCTGCTGGAAGATCGTGACCGCCAGCACCCAGGAGAAGAAGTGCGGCAGGTAGACCACGGACTGGAAGAAGTTGCGGATCCGCTCGCTGATCACCGAGTTGAGCAGCAGGGCCAGGGCGATGGGGATCGGGAAGAAGAGGATCAGCTGGACGAAGCTGAGGTACAGCGTGTTCTTCATCGAGGCCCAGAACGCCGGGTCGCCGAACAGCTGCTGGAACTGGTCGAACCCGACCCAGTCGCTGTGCCAGACCCCGACCAGCGGGTCGTACTCCTGGAAGGCGGTGACGATGCCGAACAGCGGCGCGTAGTTGAACACCAGGAGCAGGACGACGGCGGGGACCGTCATCAGCAGGAGGGACTTGTCCCGCCGCAGCCTGGTCCGCCAGTTGAGCCGCGCCGGCCTGGCGGGGCGCTCCTGCTGTGCGGTGCTCACTGGCCCGTGCCGTACTTGTTGAGGACGTTCTCGGTCATCCATTTCTTGAGCCGGTCCCCGGGGCCGGAGCGCCAGCTGGCGACGACGTCCTGGACGTCGGAGACCTTCTTCTTGCCGCGGTAGCAGTCCTTGATGGTGTCGTTGACGCTCTGCGCGGCCTCGGCCGCGGCGACGGCCTGCGGCATGCTGTAGTTCACGCCCCAGAAGAGCGGCTTGGTGAGGGCCTTGACGTTGGCGGCCTGCCAGGCGGCGTAGTCCTTGGTGACCTGGTCGGCGCCGGGGTTGCTGATCACGGCGAGGGGACTGGCCAGGAACGCGTAGGTCGTCGGCTGGACGTCCTTCTTGCCCTCGTCCGTGAAGGTCGGCGACCCGTTGACCCGGCTGTGGTGGACACCCTCGACGCCGTAGTTGATCAGGGTGAACTCGGCCGTGCCGTAGGGCGAGGCGAGGTAGTTCGCGACGGAGAGCAGTTCCTCGATCTGCTCGGGCTTCAGGTCGGCGTTGAGGTAGCTGACGATGCCGGTGGCGGAGCCCATGTAGAGCACGGGCGTGCCCTTGCCGTCGGCGCTGAAGACGTTGAGGGCGCCGCGCCGGTAGTTCGGGTCCGCGGCGACGCCCGACTGGGAGTCGCTCAGGTTCCAGCCGCCCGTTCCGCCGCCCTGGATGAGCACCTTTCCGCTGTAGAAGCGCTGGGTGCCCTTGTCGTCGCCGGCCATCGCGTCGGGGTGCATGTAGCCGTTGGTCGCGAGCCGGTTGTGCCAGTCGAGGGCCTCCAGGAACTCCTGGGTCTCGAAGAGGTGGACCAGCTTGCCGTTGTCGACCTTCCACTTCAGGGGAGCGCCGAAGGCCGTGTACATGTAGGTCCACACGTCGTCGAAGGCCCACACGCCCCGCTTGGCGTCGGTCAGCTCCTTGCCGAGGTTCATCAGGTCGTCGGCGGACTTCACCTGGTCGGGAGTGATGCCGCGGGCTTCGAGGACGTCCCGGCGGTGGTAGACCATCCCCGCGATGGAGAAGTTGCTGGAGAAGGTCGGGATCCCGTAGATCCTGTCGCCCCAGGCCCCGACCTGCCAGGCGCCGGTGGGGAGGGCGGCCAGGTTCGGGTACTTCTTGATCTTGTCGCCGGCCAGGTACGGAGTCAAGTCCGCGATCTGGGTGCCGGCCAGCTCGCCGGTGTTGAAGTTGGGGTTCCACCAGGTCGGCAGGGTGATCCAGTCGGGCAGCTTCTTGGCGGCCGTCATGGTCGGGACGATGGTGTTGTAGTTGTTCCCGTCAGCCGGCTTGATCGTGAGCTGGACCCCGAGGGCCTTGTTCATCGCCTGGTAGAAGGAGTTGTCGACCGGCGGGTTGGTGCCCCACAGCGGCGTGACGGCCGTGTAGCTGCCGCCCTTGCCGGGAATGCCGGAGACGCTGGTGGGCGGGGACGCGGGGTAGGAGAGGTAGGCGGGATCGGTCGCGGCGTCGGCGCCGCCCTGCACGGAGGCTATGTCCGGCTTCACGGCGCTGCCGTTCGGCACGTAGGTCGGCAGGGCCGCCTTCAGGCCCTCCTTGGTGTTGACGCCGGCCTTCTTGCCCGAGCTCCCTCCGCTGCAAGCGGACAGCAGGGGCGCCATCGCGGCGGCTCCCGCGACCGCGGCGGCGCCGGTCAGGAAGCTCCTACGGTTCAACCCGGATCTCATGGTGGCGTGGCCCCTCTCCGTCGAAGCGTCGAAGCGCTTGGATGTTTCGGCGAGACTAACGACGCGTTACCGGTTCGGCAAGAGGCTGAACAAATGCAAAATCGTTTGTGTCCTGGGGAGTTGACAGCGCTCCCGGAGCGTGCCAGCGTCGAAGCGCTTCGATGAACGACCACCGAGCCCAGCCCGCCCGAGGGGTATTCCACGTGAGTTCCGTGCCCGCAGCCGCAGCCGGCCTGCCCGCTTTCCGCAATCCCGCGCTCGCCCTGCGCAAGCGTGTCGACGACCTGCTCGGCCGGCTCACGCCCGACGAGCGGCTCGCGATGCTGCACCAGTACGCGCCGGCCGTGCCGCGCCTCGGGGTCGGCCCCTTCCGCACCGGCGCCGAGGGTCTGCACGGCGTCTCGTGGCTGGGCGTGGCGACGGTCTTCCCGCAGGCCGTCGGCCTCGGCGCCACCTGGGACGAGGACCTGGTGCGCCGGGTCGCCGAGGCGGTCTCCACCGAGCTGCGGGCCTTCCACTACCACCGCCCGCCGATGATCGGCACGGCCGAGGACGGACCGAACTCCCTCCAGGCCTGGGCCCCGGTGCTCAACCTGCTGCGCGACCCGCGCTGGGGCCGCAACGAGGAGGGCTACTCCGAGGACCCGGTGCACACCGCGCGCATCGGCGAGGCGTTCTGCCGGGGCCTCGCCGGCGACGACCCGACCTACCTGCGGGCGGCCCCGGTGCTCAAGCACTTCCTCGCCTACAACAACGAGGACGACCGCTGCACCACCTCCTCCGGGGTGCGCCCGCGCGTGCTCCAGGAGTACGACCTCGCCGCCTTCCGGCCCGTCGTCCAGGCCGGCGTCGCGACCGGTGCCATGGCCGCCTACAACCTGGTCAACGGCCGTCCGTGCCACGTCAGTCCGCTGATCGAGACGGAGCTGCGCCGCTGGGCCGGGCCGGCCGGCCCCGACCTGTTCGTGGTGAGCGACGCCGAGGCGCCGTCCAACCTGGTCGACCCGGAGCACTACTTCGAGGACCACGCGGTGTCCCACGCGGCGGCGCTCAAGGCCGGCATCGACAGCTTCACCGACCACGGCCAGGACAGCGCGACCGTGGTCGGCCGGCTGCGCGAGGCGCTGGAACGCGGCCTGATCGACCAGGCCGACGTGGACCGCGCCGTCCGCCGGCAGCTGGAACTCCGCTTCCGTGTCGGGGAGTTCGACCCCGAGCTCGACCCCTACGCCACCACCGGCGCCGACGTGATCGACTGCGCCGACCACCGCGAGCTGGCCCGGCAGGCCGCGACCGAATCCGTCGTCCTGCTCAAGAACGACGGCCTCCTGCCGATCGACCCCGCCCGCACGCCCAAGATCGCCGTCATCGGCCCGCTCGCCGACGCGCTCTTCGAGGACTGGTACAGCGGCACCATGCCGTACCAGGTCGGCCTCGCCACCGGCCTCGGCGCGGCCCTCGCCCCGCACGGCGGCGAGGTGGTCCACGTGGACGGCTCCGACCGGATCGCCCTGCGCTCGCGCACCACCGGCGACCTCCTCGGCAAGACCTCCTTCGACGTCACCGACTGGGGCGGCGGCGCCCTCACGCTGCGCGCCGCCGACACCGGCCGCTTCCTGACCGTCAAGGAGGACGCCGCCCTCGCCGCCGACCTGGAGGTGATCAAGGCCTGGTTCGTCCAGGAGACCTTCCGGCTCGAACCGGTCGGCCCGGCCGGCGAGGACACCGTGCTGCTGTACAACGTGTTCACCGGCCGCTACGCCGCCGTGGACCCGATCGACGGCCGGGTGACCGTCACCGCCGAGACCCCGGAGACCGCCGAGCGCTGGCAGCGGGAACTCCTGCGCGACGGCCTCGCCGAGGCCCGCGAAGCCGCCGCGGCGGCCGACACGGCGCTCGTCGTCCTCGGCAACCACCCGATGGTCAACGGCCGCGAGACGGAGGACCGTGCCGACATCGACCTGCCCGAGGGCCAGGAGGTGCTGCTGCGCGTCGTCGCCGAAGCCCGCCCGGAGACGGCACTGGTGCTGATGAGCAGCTACCCGTTCGCCGCCGACTGGGCCGACGAGCACCTGCCCGCCGTGGTGTGGACCTCCCACGGCGGGCAGGAGACAGGCCACGCGCTGACCGCCGTGCTGCTCGGCGAGGCCGAGCCCGCCGGCCGCCTGCCGCAGACCTGGTACCGCGGCGACGACCCGCTGCCCGCCCCGCTCGACTACGACATCATCAAGGCCGGGTGGACCTACCAGTACCACCAGGGCGCCACCCTCTACCCCTTCGGCCACGGGCTGTCCTACACCGACATCGCCTACCGCGACCCGCGCCTGTCGCAGCCGTCGATCGGCCCGGACGGCGAGGTCGACCTCACGGTCACCCTGGAGAACCGCGGCCGACGCTCCGGCGGCGACGTGGTCCAGGTCTACGTCCGGGCCCTGGACGCCCGCTACGAGGCGCCCCGGGTGCGCCTCGCCGACTTCCGCAAGGTGCGGCTGGAGCCGGGGGAGAGCCGCGAGCTGACGTTCCGGCTGCCGGCCGAGCGGTTCGCCCACTGGGACGTCGCCACGGGCGCCTTCGCCGTCGACCCCGGCGACTACGAGGTCGTCGTGGCGCGCTCCGCCGAGCACCCGGTCCTCGTCACGCCGCTCACCGTGACCGGGACGGCGCCCGCCCCCCGCGCCGTCGTCGAGCGGACCGTCCGGGCCGTCGACTTCGACGACCACACGGACGTCACCATCGTCGACGCCACCCGCGCCGACGGCGACGCCGTCACCCCCACCGCCCCCGGGCAGCCCGCGGCGCTCCTGTTCCGCGCCTGCGACGTGACGGGGGCCGTCCGGATCGAGGCCGAGACGGCCCGCGAGCACGGCGAGGACGGAGCTGCCCGGCTGGAGGTCCGGGCCGGCGGGCACCTGCTGGCCGGGATCGACGTGCCCGTCACCGGCGACCGCTACGCCTGGACGACGGTCACCGCCGAACTCGCCGCCCCGCTCGACGGCGTGCAGGACGTGATCCTGACCCTGCACGGCGACTTCCGGCTCGCCGCGTTCCGCTTCGCCGCGGCCGGCTGACGCCTCCCGCCCCACAGACCGGCGGCCCGTTGGGGGAACGGGCCGCCCACCATCTCCGTCCAGGACCCGAAGCGGCGAGGCCCGTCCGGCGCCGCTTCCGCTCCGTTCCACCCACCCGCCGCCCGGAGGCGGCTCCCATGTCGCTGCTCACGCCCCACCACGCCGGCTCGTCATCGCACCACCCGGAGGATTCCCCCATGCCGCTCACCGACTTCGGACTCGACGAACTCGTCCGGTACCGGCCCGAGTTGACCGACCCGGAGAACTTCGACGAGTTCTGGCGGCAGACCCTCGCCGAGGCCCGTTCGCACGGCGGGGCGGTCAAGGCCGAACGCGTCACCGCGCAGTACTCCCTGCGCACCGTCGAGGTCGACGACGTGCGGTTCCCCGGCTGGAACGGCGAGCCGGTGGCCGCCTGGCTGCTGCGCCCGCGCGGCGTGGACGGGCCGCTGCCCGTCGTCGTCACCTACCTCGGCTACTGCTCCGGCCGCGGGCTGCCCACCGAGCACCTGTTCTGGCCCTCCGCGGGCTACGCCCAACTCGTCGTCGACAGCCGGGGCCAGGGCCACGACACCCCCGACCGGGGCATGGGCGACGGCACCCAGTGGGTCGAAGGCTTCATGACCAAGGGCATCGACTCCCCCGAGAACTACTACTACCGGCGGCTGATCACCGACTGCGTGCGCGCCGTCGACGCCGTCGCGCAGCTGCCCGGTCTCGACACCGACCGGATCGTGCTGACCGGCGGCAGCCAGGGCGGCGGCCTGTCCATCGCCGTCGCCGGGCTCACCGGGGACGCCGTGGCGGCGGTGATGCCGGACGTCCCGTTCCTGTGCCACTTCCGCCACGCCGTCCAGATCGCCGGCGAGGGGCCGTACCCCGAGATCGTCAAGTACCTGCGCTGGCACAGCCGGCACCGCGTGGACCCTGCCCTCGCCACCCTCGACTACTTCGACGGCGTCCACTTCGCCCGGCGGGCCACTGCCCCGGCCCTGTTCAGCGTCGGCCTGATGGACCCGGTCTGCCCGCCCTCGACGGTCTACGCCGCGTTCAACCGCTACGCGGGCGAGGACCGCACGATGACGGTGTGGCCGTTCGCCGACCACAGCGGAGGCTGCGGCTCCAACCCGCCCGCCCAGCTCGCCTGGCTGCACGCGCGCGGCCTCGGGCCGGAGCTGTGAACGTGAACATCCCGGCCTTCCCGGACCTGCCCGCCGGATTCCGGTTCGGTGCCGCCACCGCCGCCTACCAGATCGAGGGCGCCCACGACGAGGACGGCCGCGGCCCGTCCATCTGGGACACCTACAGCCACACCCCCGGGCGCACCCTCGGCGGCGCCACCGGCGACACCGCCTGCGACCACTACCACCGCTACCCCGAGGACGTCGCCCTGCTCCGGGAGCTCGGCGTCGACGGCTACCGTTTCTCGATCGCCTGGCCCCGCCTCGTCCCGGGCGGCACCGGCCCGGCCAACCCGAAGGGCCTGGACTTCTACGACCGCCTGATCGACGAACTGCTCGCCGCCGGGATCGCGCCCGCCGCCACCCTCTACCACTGGGACCTGCCGCAGGCCCTGGAGGACCGGGGCGGCTGGCGCGTCCGGGAGACGGCCGAGGCGTTCGCCGAGTACGCGGCCCTCGCCGCCGACCGGTACGGCGACCGGGTCGAGCGCTGGATCACCCTCAACGAGCCGTTCTGCTCCGCCTTCGTCGGCTACGCCGAGGGCCGGCACGCCCCCGGCGCCCGGGAGGGCCGCGGGGCACTGGCGGCCGCCCACCACCTCCTCGTCGGGCACGGGCTCGCCGTCCGGGCGCTCCGCGCGGCGGGAGCCCGGGAGGTCGGGATCGCGCTCAACCTCGACCGCCTCCACCCCGCCTCCGACCGGCCCGGGGACCTCGCCGCGCTGCGCCGCGCCGAGGTCCTGCACAACGAGGTCTGGACCGAGCCGCTGTTCGCCGGGCGCTACCCCGCACACGAGGCCGAGACCTGGGAAGGACTCGCGGACGGCCCGTGGCGACGGCCCGGCGACCTCGAACCGATCGGCGCGCCACTGGACTTCGTCGGCATCAACTTCTACCGGCCGGTCACCGTCGCGGCCGCCCCGCACCACGAGGCCGACCCCGAACTGCGCACCGCCACGGACATCGGCGTCACCGAACCGAACCCGTACGGCACCCGGCTCACCACCATGGGCTGGCCCGTCGTCCCGTCCGCGTTCACCGAACTGCTCACCGGGCTCCACGCCCGCTACCCGCGGCTCCCGCCGCTCTGGATCACCGAGAACGGCTCCGCCGAGGCCGACCGCATCACCCCCGACGGCAGCGTCCACGACCCGGAGCGGACCGACTACCTGGCCGGCCACCTCGCCGCCGTCGCCGACGCCATCGCGTCCGGGGTCGACGTGCGCGGTTACTACGTCTGGTCGCTGCTGGACAACTTCGAGTGGGCCCGCGGCTACGAGCAACGCTTCGGCCTGGTCCGCGTCGACTACGACACCCTCACCCGCACGCCCAAGGACAGCTACCACTGGTACCGGGGCCTGATCACCGCGCACCGCGCGCGGACGGAGGAAACCGCCCGATGAAGTTCACCGACGGCTACTGGCTGATGCGCCCGGGCGTCACCGCGCGCTACGCCACCGAGGTCGCCGACGTCCGGACCGGCGAGGACCGGATGACCCTCTACGCGCCCGTCAAACACGTGCGCGGCCGCGGTGACACGCTCAACAGCCCGCTGCTGACCGTCGAGTGCTGGTCCCCGGCCGAGGGCGTGATCGGCGTGCGCACCACCCACCACGCCGGCTCGGTGCGGCGCGGGCCGGAGTTCGCGCTGCCCGGCGCCGAACAGGGCAGCGGGAAGGTGCGCCGGGACGGCGACGTCGTGGAGCTCTGCGCCGGCGAACTGACACTGCGGGTGGACACCTCCAAGCCGTGGCAGCTGGAGTTCACCGCCGGCGGGCGGGTCCTGACCTCGGTGGGCGAGCGCGGCACCGGCTTCGTCACCGACGCCGACGGCCGCCACCACATGCTCGGACAACTCGCCCTGGGCGTCGGCGAGCTGGTCTACGGCCTGGGGGAGCGGTTCACCCCGTTCGTCCGCAACGGCCAGGTGGTGGACATCTGGCAGGCGGACGGCGGCACCAGCAGCGAACAGGCCTACAAGAACGTCCCGTTCCACCTCACCAACCGGGGCTACGGGGTGTTCGTCAACCACCCCGGCAGGGTCGGCTACGAGGTCGGCTCCGAGTCCGTCGGGCAGGTCCAGTTCAGCGTCGAGGACCAGTCGCTGGAGTACTTCGTCGTCCACGGCCCGACCCCCAAGCGGATCCTGGAGCGCTACACCGCGCTCACCGGCCGCCCCGCGCTGCCCCCGGCCTGGGCACTGGGCCTGTGGCTGACCACCTCCTTCACCACCGAGTACGACGAGGCCACCGTCAACCGCTTCGTCGGCGGCATGGCCGAGCGCGGCATCCCGCTGAGCGTCTTCCACCTCGACTGCTTCTGGATGCGCGAGTACCAGTGGTGCGACTTCGTGTGGGACCCGGACACCTTCCCGGACCCGGCCGGCATGCTGGCCCGGCTCAAGCAGCAGGGGCTGCGCATCTCCGCCTGGATCAACCCGTACATCGCGCAGAAGTCGGAGCTGTTCGCCGAAGGCATGCGCGAGGGCCACCTCGTGCGGCGCCCGGACGGCAGCGTCTGGCAGTGGGACCTGTGGCAGCCGGGCATGGCCCTGGTGGACTTCACCAACCCCGCCGCCCGCGAGTGGTACACCGGCAAGCTGCGCACCCTGCTGGACGTCGGCGTGGACTGCTTCAAGACGGACTTCGGCGAGCGCATCCCCACCGACGTGGTCTGGCACGACGGTTCCGACCCGGAGCGGATGCACAACTACTACACCCACCTGTACAACCAGGCGGTGTTCGAGCTGCTCCGGGAGGAGCGCGGGGAGGGCGAGGCGCTGCTGTTCGCCCGTTCCGCCACCGCCGGCGGCCAGCAGTACCCGGTGCACTGGGGCGGCGACTGCGAATCGCACTTCAACGCCATGGCGGAGTCGCTGCGCGGGGGCCTCTCCCTCGGCCTGTCCGGCTTCGGCTTCTGGAGCCACGACATCGGCGGCTTCGAGGGCACCCCCACCCCCGCCGTCTTCAAGCGCTGGACGCAGTTCGGCCTGCTCTCCTCGCACAGCCGCCTGCACGGCAGCAAGTCCTACCGGGTGCCGTGGGACTTCGGCGAGGAGGCCGTCGAGGTCACCCGCGAGTTCACCCTGCTCAAGCACCGGCTCGCGCCCTACCTCCAGCGCGCGGCGCAGCAGGCCCACGCCACCGGCGTCCCCGTGATGCGGGCGATGGTGCTGGAGTTCCCGGACGACCCGGCCGTCGGCACGCTCGACCGGCAGTACCTGCTCGGCGACGACCTGCTCGTCGCCCCGGTCTTCACCGAGGACGGGACGGTCGAGTACTACGTGCCCGAGGGGACCTGGACCAACGTCCTGACCGGCGATCAGGTCACCGGCCCGCGCTGGGTGCGCGAGCAGCACGGCTTCCACACCCTGCCGCTGCTCGCCCGACCGGACTCCGTCATCCCGCTCGCGGCGGACGACCAGCGCCCGGTGTCCGCCTGGGCGGAAGGCGTCGAACTGCGGGTCCACGCCTTCGCGGACGGCGCCGAGCGCACCGTCGTGATCCCGCGCAGCGACGGCCCCGGCGAGACCGCCCGCTTCCACCTGCGCCGCACCGGCGACCGCCTCAAGGTGACCACCGACAGCCCGCACCCGTGGCAGCTGCGGATCGGCGGCCCGGACGGTGCCCTGCACATCGGCCCGGCAGGCACCCGGGAAGCCGACCTGCCCTACCCGGCCTGAGGCCGGCCCCCGACGCGAGGTCCCGCACGCCACCGCACCGTGG